>CALCCE010000121.1 GCA_937899835.1 uncultured Flavobacteriales bacterium
TGAAAGTTGCCGTATAAGTGAGTACGTTTGCTAATTTGGATCTAATCTTTGATCACAGTGTTTACCTAACAGCATTGGAAAATGCCTTGTTGACTGCTACCGCAAGAGACCTCTTCCTGACCCAATACATCAAAAAGCGCGCGGTGATCAACCTCACCTTGCGCAAAGTGTGGGATCGCCTTCGGGCCAACCGCAACCTGAGTGAAGACTTTGTGTCGGTAGAACCCATGAGTTTGCAGGAAATTGGCCTGAAGCTCGATCTGGAAGTAACCCCGGGCGCAAACCTCGAAGAAATCCTGGCACAAGTCTATTTCAATGTCGATCAGTTCCTTTCGCCATCGGTCAAGTTTCACAGCTTGAGCGAGATGCTCAACCAAGGGTTCCGCACCGAAGAAATTTTCCAGGGCCCTGCTTTGGACCACGGTTTCATCATTGACGAGGAGCTGGCGGGTAAGATTCGCCGAGACATCATTTACACCTCCGATCTGGTGCAGATCATCATGGACGTGCCCGATGTGATTGCGGTGAAAGATATTCGGCTTTGCAATTTCGTGTACGGAGAGCTGGCAGGCGAAGACGCGAAAAACTGCCTCAAGTTGGTGAACCCTAAAAAGTTTGTACCGCAGCTGAGCAAAACCCGTTCTGATGTCACTTTCCACCAAGATGGGCAATTGCCCGCAAAGGCCAACAATGTAGCGGCTGACGAGCGCTTGAACGAGCTGCTGGCACTGGCGCGCATTGGTGCTGCTGCCGGAGGTCCAAGAGATTTAGACGTGCCGCTGGGCGACTTCAACAATTGGGAAGAGTACATGAGCATCATGAACGATTACCCGATCACCTATTCGATCGGCCCTGATGGTCTGGATGCGCAGGCCAGCGATCAACGACGGGCGCAGGCTGCCCAAATGAAGGGTTTCCTGATGTTCTTCGAACAACAACTGGCCAACTACCTTTCACAACTGGGGCATTTGAGAGACTTGTTTTCTTTCGAGGACAACAGTACCGGAGGAGACACCTACTTCAGCCAACCGGTTTACCAGGCCCCGGATGTGGCTACCCTCCTGAAACAGTTTACCGATTATGCGGTTACCAATGGAATTGATCCGGAAGATCCGGCTGCCTTCCTCACCTATGCCGGTTTGGCCAACAATACTACCTGGAATACCAATGAAAACCACTACGCTCAGTTGGAGCTGATCGTAGAGTCAACCGAAGAATTTGAAGACCGCCGAAACCGGTTCATGGACCACATCATGGCCCGTTTTTGCGAGTCCTTTACCGAATATGCCCTGTACCGTTATGAGAAGTCTGGCACTGCTGCCAACGCCCGATTGATCAAGGACAAATCCCGCTTTCTGACGGATTACGACCAAACCAGCCACCAACGAGGAGGAGGATTCGATCACAAGAAAAACTTGTTCGATCCTACCAACGAATCGGGCGTAAAAGTGCGCGTCAAACGCCTGCTTGGACTTCCAGAATATGCTGAGTTTGTTGTCGTGACCGAATCGGCGGGGACCTATTCCTTCAAGATCAACGACGAAAGCGGCACTACCCTTTTCGAGGGAATTAATGGAGCTTATGCTTCTTTGGACACCCTTTGGGATGATGTGAACTATGTTATTCTCCAGGCCCGCAACCGTGCCGCCTACGACATCAATGGGAGTGGTAGCAGTTACCGCTACCGCATCCTGCGCAGTGGAACTCCAATTGCTCAATCGCCTTCTCCGACCTATTCCAGTGCAGCCAACGCTGGGGCCGGGCGCGATTTTGCTTCCTTGTTCTTTACCCGCTATGATTTTCGGATTGTGGAGAACACCTTGCTCCGACCTAAAGTTAATGGAGATAACGCCCTGGCCGGATTTAGCGAATCGCCTATCGATTGCCTGAATTACGAAGACCCCTACTCGTTTCGCATCAATGTGGTCATTCCAGGATGGCTCAACAACGCTACCGTAGGTGCCAGCAATACCATTCACTATACCGACCCCGATTTTCGGAGGTTGTTTAAGAAAACACTACGCCTCGAAACACCGGCTCACATTCACCTGAAATTCAATTGGGTAGAAGTCAACGAGTACGATGCTTTTGAAAACGAATACCGTACCTGGCTGGAATCCAACCTGCCTGATCCATGGGATAGCGGATTTACCGGCAGCACCATTACCACCAATTTGAATGCACTTGTCACCACAATCAACGGCGGTTTGAACAATCTTTTTGACGCCGAATACGAAAAAGAAGCGGCAAAATACGTGGCCGAATACGAAGATGAAGAGTTGTTGGCATGGCCCACCGATCCCGATGGCGAGATTGTTTTTGCCAAGATCATGACCGGTACCTTGCCCGCCGGCATGGGCTTTAACACCCAAACCGGCGAATTCTATTTCATCGCCGGAGCCGGAGCGGTAGGTGGCATCCATACCTTCAAAGTAGCCACTTTCAACGCTGGAGGCGAATGTGTAATTCATGACATCACTTTAGAGTACCGCACCAATCAAAAAGCCGTACTCAATGAAGTGAAAACCAGCAGCCACATCGGTGCTTATGCGAACGGCGATCCAATGGTCACCATTACCGATGCCGACGGTTTGTTGGAAGTAGTCCTTAAAAACGGAACCAGCCTTCCTGCTGGAACGCACCTGGTGCGGGTAAGTGCCAACCAAATCGATATTCGGGTGCAAAATCAAACCAATTTGGTGCAAGGCGTGTACGAATTGCAGGTTTGTGCCACCGACAATGCCGGAGGCCTCACCTTCTTCGATCCGTTCAACATTACGGTAGGAGATACACCAGCGGTCATCAAGTGGGAAGACCCACGGCCCTTGTCCTTCTACACGGCGAATCAGCCTTTCACCCTGGCTACCATTACCGATGCCGATACCGGCGTCAATAGCACTAATGTTACCTTCCGTTATGAAGATGGCAACGCCATTACCTTGTCAGATTTTGGCTTGAGCCTCACCGGAACCAATACGGTTGAGTTACGAGTAACCGATGGTGCAGCCTTTTCTGCTGCGGTAAAAGCCACCGACTCTCCTTTCTACTTCGACCATGCGTCACAGTCCTATTACCTAGGCTTGATCGTAGATTCGATTGACAATTTAGGCGGAAGGTCGCGCACCAGCACCGCCATGAATGTTTTGGATGCGCTGTCCGCAAAAATCTTGCGCAGCTCTCCACAGCCTTATCGTAGCTACCAACAAGGCGATTTGCTCGCCCGTATCGTGGCCGAAAACGGAGGCCGGCTCACCAGTGTTGCCTTCAACGGCACCCCTCCGGCCGGAGTGGAGCTTCGACAACAAGGAGACTGGTTGTTGTTGGTATCCAATGCTACCCAATTCCAAGGCTTGGTAGAAACTCAATTTGTAGAAGTAGAGGGCGATCAACCCAACCTGGTAGGGCGAAACTTCCGTTTCGATGTGCCCGACCAAGAAGGAGGTGCTACCACCCTCGAAACCGAAATTCAGGTAGAAATCCAGGCAGAGTTTGCTCAAAGCGAAACCATCGATGGACTCAAAGAAAAGGCACTCGATACCAATACCTTGTTAGGAAGGGCCCGCTCTACGGGTCTTGGAGGCATCACCAGCTTCCAATATGCAAACGGAGAATCAGCATTGACCTATTCTGCACTGGGCCTGTCGCTCAGCTTGGAGGAAGAAGTACCCGGAGAAGGTGGAAACGTGTCGCTGAAAGTATCAGACCCTGCCCTGCTGCGGTCCAAACTGGTACCGGGTGATTTCACCCTGGCCGATGGCTTTTACACCAGGTCGGTGAACCTGAGCGCAGTAACTGCCGAGGGAACCGAAGACATGACCATCGATTTGAAAATCGAAGCACAACCCGATTCACAACCTGCTGAAGTAGTTTGCGAAACGCCAAAAGAACCTATCGCCTACGCCAACGGAGACATCCTCACCAGTGTGATTGATGTCACCGATGGAGGGGTAGCCTCTATCGATGTAGAGTCGGACCTCGACCTCATTGAAATGGGAATAGAATTGACCATTGACAACAAACGAATTGCTCGTTTCCAAGTGGTGGATGCGAATCAACTGTTGCGTGCGATCGACCAAGGCGCGTTCGAAGAGGTGAACGGCAGCTACCAATTGATGGTAGATGCCACCGTGACCGATGTTATGGGCGGGGTAGATGAGTTGGAAGTGCCCATTAAAGTGGGCATGGCCAATACGCCACCAATTGTAGCCCTCTACGATCCGAAGCCTAAAAACGAATATGTGACCAACGAGGTGGTAGCCAGTATCACCGATGTCAACGACAATGGCATTACCACTGCGGTTTTGGAGACCGGTGATGATACCATATTGGGTACTATCCGAATTGGAATGGACGTAGAAGCAGGTGGCATTGTGCGCTTCCGGGTGCTGAATGCTACTGAATTCGCAACCGCAGTAAATGCCACCAACTGGAATTTCAACCCGGTAACCGGTATTTACGCTCAAACGGTGCAAGTAAACACCACCGATAGCCGTGGCAACACCGCAGGGCCGCTTGATGTTACGATTGAAGTACAAGGAGAGGCCACCAGCAGCGGTGATGGTAGCGGTTCTTCCACAGGTGGAGGCGGTTCCTCTTCCGGTGGAGGTGGCTCCTCTTCAGGAGGTAGTGGTTCTTCCTCCGGAGGTGGTGGAACCTCTTCCGGTGGTAGTGGTTCTTCTTCTGGTGGTAGTGGTTCTTCTTCTGGTGGAGGCGGCTCCTCCTCAGGAGGCGGAGGCAGTTCTCCCGCCTATACTGGCCAATTGAGTTACTTCTTTGATCGGGATGAACAGAAGTTGGATACCAAGCGCAAGTTTGCAGATTTAATTTCAATCGATCGGGCTTTCACCATTGTGTTTTGCGCGAAAATCAGCTCATTCGATCCTACTATAAATAGTCGATTTAACTTCTTGTTTGCCAATGCTGCCAACGTTAGTTCAGGTTTGAGGTTTTATTGGGACTACGATCGTAGAATGTTAGCTGCGGTACTTGCCTCTTCCCCTTCGATTTTTGCTCGAAACAGGAGTTCGATCGCAGATACTACGGATCCGAATCGGTGGTATCAGTTTGCCGTTTCTTTCGCTTACGATGCAGGTTCGCCTACCAATGGTTTGGAACTCTATTTCAATGGAGCAAAGATGGCTCCCAGTTCCAATTCGGCAGATTTAAGCTCAAAACTTCTGTCCAACTCTCCACTTCCAACCACGACTGATGGGTATCTCTTTGCTGATACCTTATCAGACATTAACCGTTGGGATGGCTATGGGCACTACGCTGCATTCTACAGTCGCGTCTTGAGCGAATCGGAGTTAGCTGCGCTTTATGGCGGAGGCCAGTTTGATGTCAATCCGAATACCCTTCCCAACATGTATGCGTGGTATGAATTTGACACCGATCAACCCACAGGTTTGCCCGATAATGTAGTATGGCAAGTTCTCGATACCGTACCGCCTTCCGGAGGTCCGACTGGTGGATCGGTTCTTTTAGGAGCAAATGCTTTACAGATTGCCAATCCACAAAATTACCTTGGCCCCATGTAAGCCATGTGATTCCTTAACCCCTGAAATGCTTTGGAGTCCATGTCTGATGAACTCAAAACTATATCCCGTACCCCACCCGCCCACCCTAGCATGGACTTCGCGCGCTTGCGCGAAGAAGGCATTGCCTACATTGCAGACTTAGCCGGAAAGGTATGGACCGATTATAACCTGCACGATCCGGGCATTACGGCCTTGGAGGTCTTGCTCTACGCCATTACCGACCTGGGCTATCGCACCAACCTGCCGGTCAAAGATTTGATGACCAGCCAGGAGGCGAATCCCCTGCAAAACTTTCATACCCTGGCCGAGGTGGCCATCAATTGTCCCTGGACCATTGACGACTACCGCAAACTGCTACGCGATACCGATCGGGTGCGCAGCGGGTGGCTAAAAGTGGCACCAAGCTCGGAAGTAGGGCAGGCCCTAATGGGACTTTACCAGGCTTACGTTGAATTAGACGAGGACCCTAAGTTGGGCAACCTGAACGACAACAGCGTCAACACAGTTCTGGACATCACCAATGCTTTTGCTGGCGTGCCCAACTCGTTGCAGTTGGAAGTGGAGTTTCCTACCTGGGAAACGCAATTTACCGATGTCGATGCGGTCGATTCCACCAGCTTCACCATGGACGTGCCGGACCTGAATTACCTCGACATTCCCGACGATCCATTCCTGTTGTTTGCCGACATTCAAGTCAACGGAACGGTGACCATACCGGTGAAGATTCGGACGCTGAATCCACAGGATCAGATTTTTAATATTACAGAATATAAAAACCTGCTAAAAGCCCAGTTCAAAACCCACACCATCGTGGTGCAGCGGTATTTGGAAAAACGGGCTTTAGTAAAAAGTACCCTGAAGTCAGTAACCAAGAAACTGCACGGCAATCGAAACCTCTGTGAGGATTTTCTTTCGGTAAGTCCGATGAGTTTGCAGGAGCTGGCCTTGAAACTGCGCTTAGAGGTCGTTCCTGGCACCAACCTGGAAAGCACTTTGGCCCGTGTGTATTTCGAGGTCGGGCGGTTCCTGGCGCCCCCCATGCGTTTCAAAACCTTGAAGGCGCTGCTCGAAGAAGGTTACCGCACCGATCAGATTTTTGAAGGTCCTTTACTCAACAACGGTTTCATTGCCGATGAAGAACTCGACCGGCAGGATCGGAGAAGCATCATTTACATTTCCGACCTCGTGCAAATCATCATGGATGTGCCGGGCGTAGTGGCGGTGCGTGGCATTGGGCTGTGCAATTATATTTATGGAGAATTAACCTCCGAAATTCAGGTTCACCTCAACGATGGACAACAAACCGTAGACGGTGATTTGGTAGACGACTACTGCCTCAACCTGAACAACCCGGAGCGCTTTGTACCTCAACTTTCGGTGCTGCGTTCTTCCGCCTCTTTTGAGGTGCTGGGCCAGCTTCCAGCATCTGCGAATACAGCGGAGGTGATCGAGCAATACCAGAGCTTGAAGGCTATCGCTCGTGAAGATGCTACCGCAGGAGGGCCAAGAGACCTGCCCGTTCCGGAAGGCAAATGGCTCGGTTTGAAGGAATACCCGAGCATTCAAAACGACTTTCCCAATACCTACGGGGTTGGTCCCGATGGCCTTGGGGCCGAAGAAAATGATCAGCGACAAGCACAAGCCCGGCAGTTCAAAGGCTACTTGCGCTTCTTTGATGATTTGATGGCGGCTTACCTGGCACAGCTTTCTGAGTTGCGCAGCCTGTTTTCGATGGAAGACGCCACGGTAGTCGGACAAACCTATTTTTCGCCGGCGGTGGTGCAAGCGGATGATGTGCAATCGCTGCTGGCGGGATATACCGCCTATGCCTTGTCCAACGGCCTCGACCCGGAGAGCCCCACCGATTTTCAAACTTACTTGAACGATACCAACGTGCCGACCGCACAGGATCATCAGGTACAACTGGGATTTTTGCTCGAAGACCAGACTACTTTTGAAGACCGACGGAACCGCTTCCTGGACCACCTTTTGGCACGTTTTACCGAATCGTTTACCGATTATGCTCTTTACCTGCACCGGTCGTTGGGGAGCGGAGCACCGGCTCAACTCATCACCGACAAAGCTCGTTTTCTAAAGCACTACCCGGAAATGAGCCGTGAGCGGGGCAAAGGCTTCAACTATTGCGATACCAATGCTTTGGGTGATCCCAACGTTTGGGATACCTCTAACGTGGCGGGCCTGAAAAAGCGGGTGAGCTATTTGATGGGCCTGGCCAATTATGACCGGCAAAATTGGAGCCCCCTGCATGGGTTTGAGCAATACATCGATACGGGTGGCCAACACCGTTTCCGTTTGTGGAACGACTCCAATGAGTTGTTGCTTTCCAGCGCAGGAGGAAAAAACACGGAAGCAGAATTGCTGGCAGAGCTCGCAAAAGTCATTCAGTATGGGCAAGACCCTGCCAACTACAATTCGCTCACCGCTCAAAATGGCACTTACTTTTTCCAGTTGGTCGACGACAGCATGCCCGTCGATGTGATTGGAGTGAAGCTGGGTTTTGTATCGGCTTCCGAACGCGATGCCGGAATGGACGAGCTAATTGCCAAACTGCGTGCTTTGGACAATGTGTTTGGGTTTCATTTGGTGGAAAACCTACTGCTTCGTCCAAGAAAAGTTGGAGATGAAGCACTGTTGCCAGATGAGTCGTGTGATGACAGCGGTTGTGAAAAAGTGGACGATCCCTATTCGTTTCGGGTCAATGTGGTGCTTCCTACCTGGACCAGCCAAGCGAGCGATCCCAATTTTCGGAGAGCCTTTACCCAAACCTTACGCTTAGAAACCCCTGCGCACATCTATCTGAAATTTTATTGGGTAGACCGGGTGCAGTTGTTTGAATTTGAGCGGTGGTACAAGAAAAGGCTCGAAAATATTGCCGAGCCGGAAGGAGAGGTGCTCCAAGATGATCTACTGTTTTGGTTGAACCAAGAGGCTGCGCCCGCTGATCGTAACCTGGGACGCTTGCCCGATCAAACGGGTTCTGGCAATAAGGCATTCATGTTTACCGGGAAAAGTCCGAGAACGAATGGAACAACGGATTATATCCGTGGAAACATTGGAACTGTGAATGGACTCGACCGGTTTACCATGGCCATTTGGGTACGCATCACCGATTTCATCAATACGCCTGGACAGGCTTCGCCAACGGATCGGTTCATTGTCAACTTGCCCTTGAACAGCGACTTTGCCTCAGGCACAGCGGGCACCTCCATTTTCACCCCGGCACATCGCCGGTTCGTTTTTCGAGTACATACCGGGGCGAGTATTCCCGATATGGAACATGTGATTACCGAAAACCAGTGGATTCGTTTGGTAGGCACCTTTGGAGACGGTTTGAAGCGCTTCTATATCAACGGAGTTTTGGCGGAAGAACAAGCCCTGCCGGGAACAATTGCTCACCTTTCGGAAGAACTTTTTCTGGGAGCAGCGCACACCAACAACTTGAATCAGCATGCCAGTTTTGCCTTCTACTCAGGCTTACAACTTTGGAGCGATACCTGGGATGCCGATGATGTGCTCTACGATTACGAACATCCCGAGCAGTTGCCCTGCTATCGCGGAGGCAGCAATCTGGATGAAAACAACCTGTTGCTTTCGTGGCTCATGATCGAAGGCCGCGGCTTTGCCATCCACGATGCCAGCGGCAATCAATTACACGGCCAACACACCAGCAACTATTGGAACCGAAGCCAGTTCAATACCGCTCAAACGGCGTTCCTCAACTACAGTGCTAAACTTTGGTTCGACCGCCAGAACAACCTGGTGACCATTCCAGACGATGGAGGGGTAAACAACATTTATAACAATGGAGCCATTAGTTTCTTGTTCAAGCGAGACGGAGACACCTTGCTTTCTTACCAAGACCTCTACCACCGTTTTAACAGCAGTGACCGAGGGCTTCAACTGTTCATCGACAACGCCAATAACTTCTCCATCTATACCGATGGCTCCCTTCAATCCTTTGGCTATCAAGTAGACCTTCAACCACACTACTATCGGGTTGAGATCAATGGAAATCAAGCTACCCTTTCGGTAGATGATAACTTGATCTCCACGGTAACGATCAATCCGGTGGATGTTCCCGATCCGGCGACTCACGGAATGGGCAAATGGAAAAATGTTGGAGCGGCCAACGGTGTGATCGATGATGTACGCATTGAAGTGGGAGGAGTCGTGACCGGGTGGTGGCAAAACAATCCGATCGACTACCAGTGGGAAGACCTTTCCGGGAACGGAAACCACGGCACTTTCCCCCATACTATTGATGTGGTCACCCTTCCAGAGGTGAAACGTACCGGATTAGATTCCCTGGGCAGGCCCGTCAACCGCCTGCGCGATGGCGATATTCTAAACCTGGATGGTGATGGTCATGTCTACTTCAAATATGAGGCTGGCCGGTATGTGATGACCGATGATTTTACCATGGAATGTTGGATCAAGCCCAACAGAATCACCAACCCACAAGCGGCCATTATGGGGTATGGTGCGGCAAGCAGTCATTATCACCTCTACCTCAACTACAATGACAACTCGGCAAGTGCGATTTCCAACGGTTTTGCCAACGCACAAGGCTCCGATTTTCTATTGGAGATAGGGGAGTGGGTGCATTTGGTGGCGGCATTTGATGCCAGTACCAACACCATGACCTATTACCGAAATGGCATCTACGGTGGCAGCTATACCTCCAACGCTCTGGTGAGTCAGGCCCAAACCCATTTCTACATTGGTCGATGGTCCTATGCCAGTTCTGGCCAGGTGGATGGGAATTTAGGAGATGTTCGGCTTTACAAAGGCCGGGCCTTGAGCCAATTGGAAGCGCGGGCCAACTTCCGCGCGCAGCGGAACAAATTCGGGCTTTAGAGCCCTAATACGCACCTTAGGGTGCTTCACGGTCAAGAAAAAGGATCATGTTTCATCAACTCAAAAACCTTTACGAGGCCGAATACGTCCTCGAATCGACATACAACCTTTCTATCCTTGAGGCCGGCGACCGGGTCGCCCGGGTGCAAGGCAGCGGCTTTGGCGTGCGCTGTGCCAAACTCAAAGGAGGAACCTTACCCCCCGGTTTTACCTTAGACGGTTCAACCGGAGACATTACATTGACCGATCCCGATCTTGCCCGCAATCCTGCTTCCGGAGTGCAAGCTTCGGCTTATCCGCTCCAAATCGCCACTTTCGACTTTTCCGGTGGCTGCACCTGGCACGACATCAGTTTGCAGTTTCAAGTGGGAGTGCCCGCTACGCTCACCCCAGGCACATTGTACAACCACATTGGCGACTACCAAAGCACCACAGTTCCGCTGTATACCTTCAATGACGGAGACGGCTTACTGGATGTGCAGTTGAAAAACCAAACGCAGTTGCCCCCCGGCTTGCGTTTTCATCAGGCCACTACTCCCGGACCAGTCGAAATTCGGGTAGACAACCCGGCACTGTTGCGCCAGGGGAGTTATGATTTTGAAGTGTGTGCCGTAGACGTCAACGGCTACCAAACACCTTTTTCCCTCAGCATTGCTTTTCAAGATGAGCACCCTGCTACCCTTACCTGGGAAGCATTACGGAGCATTGACCGCTACGAAACCGCTACTGCGAGTAATCCAATTCGGCTGGCGTTAATAGAAGACGCTGACGACCGTGGCATTGCTGCCCTGTCTTTTCGTGGGGTAGATGGATCGCCCTTGAACCTTTCTGATTTTGGTTTGGACCACCGGATTACCTCAGGCGCTACACCAATTGGCGAAATTCGAGTAGTAGACGGGGTAGTATTTACCGCCCGCATTGCTGCTGAGTTTATCCACGATGCGGCCGAAGGGAGCTACGCGTTTCCCTTCTCTGTAGCAACCATTGACGGAAAAGGAGGCCAGCGCCCGATTGAGGCGCAGCTCACCTTGAAAGAAATGGTCTCGGCGGACATCCGAACATTTGATCCTGATTTTAGCAAAACATATACCTCTGGGGATACTTTAGCAGTGATTTCCGGCACTACCGGAGGCGTCATCACGGGCTACACCGAACCCTCGACCAACTACTTGTCCGACCGTGGCTTGACTGCTACGGTAGACAAAGGATTGTTGCTATTACAAGTAGGTGATCCCGTCAGCAATTTCCTCGACTTTGACGGGAACGGATGGTCCACCGCGGATACGGAAGGCTTGCGTACCCTGGCGGTTGGCCTCACGGCGAACGATGCTGCGGGCAATACCCTGGCGGCTGATGTTGCGCTTTCGATTTACGACTTCGAGACCACTCGGTTGGCCCATTCGGAAACGCCCAAAGCCCTCGCCGAATATGTGCAAGGAGATGTACTTGGCAGGGTATACGACCTGATTTCCGGTCCCTTGAGCAATCCTTCCACACCGTCGGTCAACCTGGCTACGCTTGGCTTGAACCTGATAGTAGAGCAAACCGAAGGTCAGGAAGGAACGGTAGCCCTGGTCATCGATAACCTCAGCACCTTCCAGCGAAGCATTCCGACCCAATTCTCACTTTCCGCAACCGACTACAGCCGTACAATCACCATTCGTGCAACGCATCCGGTAACCGGCACGGTAGATAGCGACTTACTGTTGGAGATAAGTGCTCAAAACGTGGACTCTATGCCCGAAGTGGTGCTGCCCGAAGTGCGCAGGGCCAATGAATATCAAAAAGATGATCTTGTGGCCAGTGTGGTAGAGGTGATCGATGGAGGAGTGCGAGACATTTCGGTCGATTCTGACCACGATCTGGACCAATTGGGCTTGGCTCTTACTATTGATCACAAGCGCATTGCCCGACTCAAAGTCGAAGATTCAATTGTTTTTCAAGAAGCAGTACAGGCCTACTTTGAATACGAAAATGGCCAGTACACTTACACCCTCTCGGCTACGGTAACCGATATGATGCGCGGAGTAGCTGAGGTGGACATCCAGTTGGTGATTGGAGATGAAAACACCCCTGCGATTGTTGCGCTCGACAAAGCGAAATACGTAGCCGAGTATACCGAGGTCGGAGAAGTTTTGGCCAGCATCACCGATGCAGGCGATGGAGGTATTGTGACGTCTACTACCGATACTAGCTTGCTCGCACAATTGTCTATCTCCATGGCGATTGAAGCTGGGGGTATTGTGCGTTTCAAAGTCATTGATCCGGTAGCGTTCCGAACCGCGGTGCAGGAGCCTACCTACCAACTCATACCCGGTTATTTCCGCAAAGCTTTCAACGTGACCACCACCGATAGTGAAGGCGGTCAAACCGTTTCGGAGGTAGCCATTCTGGTGCGTTCCGATGCTTTTGTAGACAGCAAAGCCGAAGTAGAAAACCAGCCTAGCGGTGTGGTTCCCGGAGATCTGGTGGCAGGTTATCCGGTCATTACCTTCTCCGATGCCGACGGAAAATTGGATCCTGCCCTGGCATTGTTGAAAAACACCCAAGGCATTGTGGTCGATCCTGGATTGGTGGGGCTGGCTTTTGCGGCCAATACGGCGAACAACCTCCACCTGGATTTGGTGATTGGTTCCGGAGCCAATGCCGCTGCGAATTACCTGGCTGCTTTGGGCCAATCGGGTAGCAGGGCCTTCAAGGTTTGCTTGTTCGACCCCTTTAACCTGGAAACGGAATTGAGCATTGCACTGGCGGTACAAAACGATCAGCCCGCCATTGCCATTGAACAATTCGATCCGCCGGAGCACGAAAACAAACTGCCCAACAATTCAGTGTTGTTTCAGTTTCGCGATCCCGACAATTCACCTGCCAGTGTCAATTCGCTGGTGTGGGGAACCAACAGCTTCACCGCTTCAGAGGCCGGGCTTCAAATTACTTCCGACCACGAGTTGGCGATCCAAACGCAATTGGAATTCCAGGCGCGCCTGCACGCCAGCAACACGGTGTGGTCGCTCAACACCGACGAAACGGAATACCACCTCGATGTCAATGTGGTCACCACCGATCAAAACGGTAAAACCACCAACCTGACGGTTACCGCCAAGGTGCGGAAAGACCTCGAATCTCAACTGATCGAAGACTACGCTACGCCCTTGCACCAGGGAGGCTATCCGGGAGGAACCCGCTTGTTTGCTTTCACCGACGAAGACAACGGGCTGCCTACCTCCAACATTTCTACCCTGGCCGAAAAAGCGGGCAACGGTTTCTCCTTGAGTGAAGCTGGATTGTCCATCAATTCACAGCAGGAAATTGTATTGACCACCAACCTCAATGAATGGTACAACAAACTGAAAACGGGCCCTTACACCTTGGTCGGCAATGAGCACCGGCTCTCTTTTAGTGTCACCACGTTTGATTTGTGCAACGGCCAAACCGATCACGACTTGTTGTTCCGGGTGGTGGCCGATCGACCTTCGGATTGGGTGTTGCCCCATCCTGACCCTAAAAACATTGATGCCTACCGAGACGGCGATCCGCTGGCGACCATCGAAGACCCCGACGGACTGATATACGACGGAGCGGCTTCCCCTCCCAACATTCGGGTTTACCGCACAGACAATGGCAATGAGGTGACCGATCTGGGCCTCGCGGGCCTGACTTTTGAGCAATTGGACCCCAATACCGTAGCGGTAAAAGTGGCGGATGCCTCCAACTTTGTGAATACCACCGGCGTATCCATCACGTATCGGTTCGACATCTATGACGATGAAGGAGGGTTTACTTCTTTGAACAAAACCTTTACCACCATCGCCGACAGCGAAGCTTATCCGGAAGTTGTTACCAAGCACGAAGCGGAATACAGAGACACTGAAACGGTAGTCGTTTTCAGAGATACGCCTTCGGTACAAAGTTCAGTAGTGAACAGTCCGGCCAACCTTGCCAACTACGGATTGGCCAAAAACAGCAACGGCATTCGCCTCAATGGAACGGTCGCAGAATTTAGAGATAAGCTTAAAAACGGTCCTTACTCCATTGTTAACATTGGAGGATTGGACCATTACCGGGTGGCCATTAACGTATCTACTACCGACGAAAGCGGAGGTAAAAGCACCTTTGGATTCAATTTCGATGTGCAAAAAGACCGACCAGCACAGTATTTTGGAGACGAAAACATCTCCCGAAACGAGGATGCTTTCAAGGAGTTAGACGAACTTTTTTACATTCAGGACCGTGACGGACTTGGCCAACCTTCTTACACTGAGGCTTTGCGCCTTTTCCAGGGAAGCGGGCCAGGAGCCACCGAAATGAGTCTAAGCGATGCCGGACTTCAATTTCGAGTCATCAATGCTGTTGCAGTACGCATCCGCATTATCGATATTGATGATTTTCGATTGGCCAACAATGGGCTTACCGAGTATTTCATTCGGGTAAAGGACAACAAGGGAGGCGAAACCGATCTGCCGTTCTCCATCGAAATGGTAGATGACCGTGAAGCTGGTGGAGTGGTCAACAAACAATACGTGGGAGCCTACAAAACGGGCGATCCGGTAGTGACTTATTCCGACCCGGATACCCTTAGCACCTTGACCATCAACAGCCCGGATATAAGCACCCTGGGCCTCACACAAAATGGCTTTGTTTTGGAGGTGGCCGCTGATTGGGATACGGTTTACCAAACCAGTTCAGGCATCGGCATTACGGCCGACGATACCCGCTTTACCATGATTGACATTGGCGGGATTCCATACGCCCGTGCCGTTATCAATGCGTCTACAACCGACCTTGCGGGAGGCGAAACCAAAAACTTCGATGTCAACCTGGACATTCGACGAGATCGCCCTTCATTCATTGCGGATAACCTCACCGGAGTATCCAAAGTGATCGATGCCTACTCCGAACCAGAAGAAATCTGTGTGCTGCGTGATTTGGATGGCCTCACCTATGAAGAGGGCAACAACACGACGATCTTTTTGAGGCTCAACAATTCGGCGGCTTCCGCTACGGATTATACCGACCCTGCCAGTATTGGCTTGCGGTTTATTCCGATAGATTCCACTTCAGTAAGGCTACGCCTGGAGAACCTGACCTTTTTCCGGCAGGCATTTACGGGCTTGGAGCCAATGACCTTTGTGGTGATTGACGATCTGGGCGCTCAAACAGAAATGGATTTCTCTATTGAGGTAACCACCGACAATGAGGCAACGGCCAACTTCAACCCCAAGCACGAGTTGTTGTATATCGACGATGAATCGGTGATTACGTTTACCGATGATGATGGGCCAGTAACCGGGTTGACGGTCAACAGTCCGGATTTGAGTTCCCTCGGTTTGATTCGGGTAGGAACCGCCATCCACATTGATGGATCGGCAGATACCTGGCGATCGGGCTTGAAAGGACCGGGGTATACCGAAGTTCCTTTTGGCAACCACACGCGCTATCAGGCAGCCATTAATGTAACTACGGTAGACAACAACGGGGGAAGCAGCACCTTTTCATTCGATTTTCAGGTGCGCAAAGATGCTCCGCCACGCATTTTCGGTCCTTCTACCGTATTGATCAACGAGGATCAGGTGCAGTTGAACCAAGACCTGATCTTGCTCGATGATCGGGATGGAATTAACTACAATCCGGCGACCAATACCGGAGGAATCAAACTGTATAAAATTGATGGTGCGGATGAAACGCTAACGGTGCCTGACGCTGTAGGACTACGATTTGTGCGTATTAATGCCATCGCATTTCGGTTGCGGGTTTGGGATGTAGACGACTACAAAACCTTTCATGCCGGAGATGTGGACTACCGCATTGAGGTAACCGATAATGCTACGGCAGTGGATAGCCTCTACATCACCCTGGGGGTAATACCAGATGTAGAATTGCAAGCCGATGTGGTTACGCAACACGAATTTGCGTATACCGATTATGGCGATGTGGTTTTGTTTAGCGATACGCCTCAGTTGAGTTCCCTCGATTTGGATGCCACGGCATTGGCCAACCTGGGCCTGGTGCAAGATGGCTTCAAGATCACCTTGGGCCATACCGCAGCCATTTGGCGCAACGATTACCTCAACAACACCAATTACAACCTGGTTGGTTCTGTACCCGACCAGTTTTATGAAGCTACGGTTACCGCTTCTTCCGAAGATCAGGGTGGAGGACAATCCACCGAATCGGTGCTGATCCGCATCCGCAAAGACCAACCTTCAAAGATCATTTCTGGTCCTGTTGCACCTAAAAATGAAGATGATTATCGGGATGGCGATGTGTTGTTGACCTTTGGAGACACCGATAAGGTCAATTATCCTATTGATTCTACTGCGATCATTTTGCTGGATGCAGCCGGGCAGCCGATTGCCAATCCACAGAGCATTGGCTTGCGCTTTCAAGAGGTTTCCGATACGGTTTTCCAGTTGCGCGTGGCTACCGCTGGCACTTACACCACTGTCCACGCCAGTGAACGGGATTACCGCATTCAGGTCAAAGATATTCACAACTCGGTCACTTCCACTTTGCCCTTCAGCCTTTCGGTAACGGCCGATAGAGAGTCTTCGGCCAACCGGGTGATCCAACACGAAAACCTGTATGGAGACAACGAAGTGATCGTCACCTTTACCGATGATGATGCTCCTGTAACCGGGTTAACGATCAACAGCCCATCCCTAAGCACATTGGGTTTGAGAAAGGTGGGGACCACCATTCAAATCGACGGTTCGGCAGCGGCCTGGCGAGGAGTGCTCAAGGGGCCCAACTACACGGAAGTTCCAGCAGGGAGCATCACGCGCTACAAGGCACCCATCAACGTCACTACGGTAGACAGCAATGGCGGCAGCAGCACTTACTCCTTCAACGTAGAAGTACAAAAAGACCGGTCTCCCAATTTGATAGGGCCTTCTGATGTAACGATGAATGAAGATCAGGTAAGTTTCGACCTGGGGCTCACATCGTTTGAAGATCCAGACGGGATTACTTACGATCCCAATACCAATGTAGGCGGCCTGAAACTGTTTCGCGGCACCGGTCCTGACGAAACACAGGTAGTGCCCGATAATATGGGCTTAAGGTTTGTTTCAGTAGATGCTACGACCTTCCAACTAAAGATTTGGGATGTTGTAAAGTATCGAAACAACCATACGGGAACGGTCAATTATCGAATTGAGATTACCGATAATGCCACGGCCGTCAAAAGCCTCAACATTACCTTAGGGGTTACGCTTGACAACGAGCTTCAGGCCAATGTCATCACCCAACACGCGTTTGCGTATGCCGACTATGGCGATTTGGTATTGTTTAGTGACAATCCACAGCTCAGTTCCCTCGATTTGGATGCCACCGCATTGGCCAATTTGGGACTGGTGCAGGATGGCTTCAAGATCACCTTGGGCCACACGGCTTCGGTTTGGAGAAACAGCTACCTCAATACGTCCAACTATACCTTAGCAGGCACAGCACCCAACCAGTTTTATGAAGCTACGATTACGGCTTCCTCAGAAGATCAGGGTGGCGGACTGTCCACCGAATCGGTGGTGATCCGCATTCGCAAAGACCAAGCGGTCAAAACTCTTTCAGGACCTGCCGCTCCAAAAAATGAAGACGATTATCGGGACGGTGATTTGTTGTTGACTTTTGAAGATACCGACCGGGTCAATTATCCGGCGGATGTGACTGCCATCCTGTTGCTGGATGCTTCAGGTCAACCGATTGGCAACCCACAGAGCATTGGCCTACGCTTTCAGGAAGTTTCCGATACGGTTTTCCAGTTGCGCGTAGCCACAGCCGGCACTTTCACCACCGTCCATGCCAGTGAACGGGATTACCGCATTCAGGTCAAAGACATTTACAATGCGGTCACCTCTACCTTGCCCTTCAGCCTTTCGGTAACGGCAGATCGGGAGGCCTCGGCCAATCCGGTGATCCAGCACGAAAACCTATATGGAGACAATGAAGTGATCGTCACCTTTACCGACGATGACGCTCCCGTTACCGGATTGACGATCAACAGTCCATCTCTCAGCTCATTAGGGTTGAGAAAGGTGGGAACCACCATTCAAATTGATGGTTCGGCAGAGACTTGGCGAGGGGTATTGAAAGGCGCAAATTATACCGAGGTCAACGTACCGGGGTATATCCGATACCGAGCACCGGTTAACGTAACCACAGAAGATAACAATGGAGGCCGCAGCACCTTTTCGTTCAACGTTGAAGTGCAAAAAGATTTCCTCCCACGCTTGTTTACCCCATCGACCGTAGTGTTGAATGAAGATGAGGTGAAATTTGATTTAGAGCTTGCCCTTTTTGACGATCGCGATGGCATTACTTACAACCCGGCCACCAATACCGGTGGGTTGAAGCTCTACCGCCAGGGAGGTCCCGATGAAACCCTGGTAGTGCCCGACGATGAAGGCCTTCGGTTTGTAGCGGTGAACGCCAATACTTTCCGGTTGAAGATTTGGGACGAAGGAAAATACAAGACCAAGCATACCGGATCGGTCAATTATCGTATTGAGGTTACCGATGGGGCTACCGCGGTGAAAAGCATCAACCTTACACTGGGCGTAACCCCCGACATCGAACTTCAGGTCAACGTCATTACCCTACACGAGTATGCTTATGCCGATTATGGCGATGTCGTATTGTTTAGCGATACGCCCCAGTTGAGTTCCCTCGATTTGGATGCCACCGCATTGTCCAATTTAGGTCTGGTGCAGAATGGCTTCAAGATCACTTTGGGCCACACGGCTGCGTTTTGGAGAGACAACTACCTCAATACTTCCAACTATACCTTGGTGGGCAGTGCCCCCAATCAGTTTTATGAAGCTGCGATTACAGCTTCTTCAGAAGACCAGGGTGGCGGCCAATCTACCGAACCGGTGGTGATTCGCATTCGCAAAGACCAGCCCGTCAAAATCACTTCAGGGCCTATCCTGCCTAAAAATGAAGACGATTATCGGGATGGTGACTTGTTGTTAACCTTTACCGATACCGACCGGGTCAATTATCCGACTGATGCGAGTGCGATACAGCTGCTCAATGCAGCCGGGCAAACCATCTCTAACCCACCGGGTATCGGCTTGCGCTTTCAGAAAGTTTCCGATACGGTGTTCGAGTTGCGGGTAGCCAGTGCTGGTACTTATACCGCGGTTCATGCCAATGAGCAAGACTACCAGATTCAGGTCAAAGACATTTACAATGCAGTCACTACCGATTCCTTCAGCCTTTCGGTGGTGTCCGACAACGAGTTGCAGTACAGTACGGTGCGCAAACACCAGAACAATTATGCCAACAACGAAAATGTCATCTTCTTTTCCGATTCCGATGGAGGGTTGCTAAACCTGACCATTTCCGATGCCATTTTGGACAGCTACGGTCTGGTTCAAAACGGGTTCAATGTACGGGTGGACGGCATCGCTCAGAACCTGATCAGCAAACTTTCCAATTACACCTTGATCGGAACGGCACCGAACCAACAATACCGGGCCAACATTCCGGTAACATCCGAAGACAACAACGGAGGTAAATCTACCGATACGGTGACTTTCCTCATTGATAAAGACAAAGATGCGGTGCAAGTGCCGCCTTCCTTGGTGGCCAAGACCGAGAGTTCTTACCTCAACGGCCAAACTGTTGTACACTTTTACGATGCGGACAATCCTGGAGGCGCCAACAGCGCCAACGTTTCTTCCATCACCTGGAGAAGCACTTTTACGGCAGCCTCTTTAGGGTTGCAAGTGCAGGGCGCAGAGATTCGTGTGATCAGCACTACCGCCTTGCAGGATTCCTTGCGCAATCCAGGCTCAGCTTGGAATTATAACTCGGGCAAATTCAGAGTACTATTTCAGGTTTCGACTTTCGATCAATATGGAGGAGAAACTGACCATACGGTGACCTTTGAAGTATTGCACGAGAACCGACCTGCACGTGCAACTCCCTCAGCATTTCCCGAAAAGCGGGAAAACCTTTTTTCAAACGGAGAGGTACTGCTGGCCTTTACCGACGACGACAACCCTGGCGACCGCAAGGTGACGAGAATCAACTGGAACAATACCTTTACTCCGGAGCAAGCCGGGATGCGCATCGACAACGATTCGATGACCTTACGGTTGTTGACCGTGAATGAGTTCCGGGCAGCACTTCGTGCTTCGGGCCCTCCTTATACTTTCAATCCATCGGCTCAGCAGTTTCAAACCAGCATCAACCTCTCTACGGAGGACCAATTCGGGCAGACCACTCCATTTACGGGCCTTGCCTTCAACGTTGACTTTGTCAACCAGGATGCTATTCCGGTTTATCCGGGAGGTACGCCGAAATTCGAAGACCAATACGGGACCAACGAGGTGGTGGTGCACTTCTACGATTCGGACAATCCGGGAGCCGTAAATAGTGCCAATGTGAGTTCAGCCAGTTGGGTCACCGGTGGCTTTTCAGCCAGCGATGCCGGCTTAAAAGTAGAGAATGGAGCGGTGAAAGTGATCAGCTACAATGCGCTTCGAACGGCACTTCGGTCGGGGAGTCCTTATACACATGACGGAACCAATTTCAACCTGAGTTTTACTATTCGCACCTTCGATCAGTACGGCGGATTTACCAACCATCCGATCAACCTAAGCATTATCCATCGCAAGTCTGCGGCCCAAAAAAGCCCTCCAAACATTGCCGTGAAAAACCAGGATGCATGGAATGACGGAGACTTGCTGCATTCCTTTACCGATGCTGACAATCAACCGGGGGTAGCTCCGGATTTGACCTGGGACGCGGGTAACTTGCCCACCCTGAATGCCACCGGATTGACCATCAATGGCCAGAACGAGTTGAGGATCAAAACCCGCCAGGACTTAAAGAATGCCATCGATGTCGTAGACTCTCCCTACCAGTACGATGCTGACGAAAAACAGTATTACATCACCTTTAATCTCACGACTACCGATCAGTTTGGAGGAACAACACCGCATTCCATTTCATTCAGGATGGATGAAGACGAGGAGAGCACCAGCTACAATGAGTTGGGCAGGAAAATTTACGGCTTCCACAACAACGACACGGTATTCATTGCTTTTACCGATGCGAATGGACCCCTTGCTGCGTCCAATGCACAATTGTTTGCTGCAGATGCCCTGGACACTCCGTTAGATCTTAGTAATGAGGGTTTCCGTTGGGTAGAAAATGGAAACGATTTGGAGCTGCGTCCGATGTTGAACAACGGTACGCGTTGGGCCACCAGAATTACACAGGGAACCAGCAAAGATTTTGTGGCCATCCTAAAAGATCCTTTTGGTGGAACCACTACCCATAATTTTACACTCAGTTTTGCCGCCTCCGACCGTGTAGCTACCTACAGCACGGTAGAAAAACACGAACGCAACTACGACAACGAAGCCAACAACAACCTGCCAATCATCACCTTTAGCGATGAAGACGGCATCGACTGGGTAAGCTACCGGGGCAGTGTGTCGCTTTCTGATATGGGGATGGTATTAGTGGGCAACGAGGTGCGCATCTCCAGTTTGAATACCTTCCAAAGTAAGGTGGACGATCCGCCTTTTGCGGTCAATGGTTCTTTCTATCAGGCCAGTCTGCCCTTTGATGTGTTGGATAATATCGGAGTGCTGAAAAGGCTCGACGTGCTTTTTAGAGTCGTGCGCGATCGGGCACCTTCTGTATCACCCACTTCGGTTACACTTAACGAATCGGAAGTAGCTACAGGAAGATCACTGGTGATTTTTACCGATCCGGATACGGGTATGGTAGCCAACCAGGCGGTCGTAACCAACAGCTCGGGTACTCCACTTACTTCACCAAGCAATCAAGCGTTCCGTTTTGTATCCATTTCGGGTAGTCCGAACCCACGCTTGCGGTTGGAGATCGATAAAACCAACAACTTCAATAGTTTGGTAGGTGCGGGCAACAGCGTCACTTTCGGAGCACGCCTCACCGACAACTATGGAGGAGTAAAGGCTTCGCCCAACTTCACCATTACGGTAAACGCAGCTGCTCCTAAACCACAAGAGCGCGATCCGATTCCTACACCGGAACCCGTAAATGCCTATTCGCCCGGATTTATAGTAACCACCATCGAATTACCCGATGGCCGACTATTGCCTGCTAAAACATTTATCCAGGGTATTAGTCCGCTGGTAGCGGCAGACTTGGGCATGCGGTTTGAGCAAAATGCAGACGGAGACGCGATTGATCTTGTGGTCACTGATCGCCAAAAATTTGCCGATGCCTTCAACCTGGCCACCGAGTTGGAGCTTACGCTTGATTTGGAAGACGCAGACGCTAAGGTGTATGAATTCACCTTTACCATTATTGCTGCTGCAGCCGAAGAACAGCCCATCATCACGGTTGATGACAACCGGGATAAATCCACCTACCGCGAGCTGGATACCCTTATTCTGATCACCGATGATTTTAGAGAAGGCATTGAATCGGCAGAAATAACCAGTCCCAACGAGACCGCTTTGAGCGACTCCGGGTTGGAGTTAACTACCGATACCGATCCAGCAAGCCGTTTGGAATTGCGCATTCCCGAAGGGCGTTTGCAAACCTTCGTCGAATCGTTCAGTCCCGATAATTTTTGGACCGAAGGAACGGGCTCCTGGAGCTACACCTTCCGCATCTCAGTCACCAACAACCGGGGCGAATCGTACAACGTCAATCAAGAGATCGTTATACTCGATCCTGAAGCCGGTAGCGGTGGAAGCGGAGACGGTGGAGGAGGCGGAAACCAGCAAGGCAGCCTCTTGGTGACCCCAAATCATGAAAAAGACAAACAGGAGTACCGGGATCGTGATTCGATCATTCATGTTCGGCATCTGGGCGATTTGCGTCTATTTTCGGTTAAGGCACTGACTCCGGATGAAGACACCTTATCTCAAATGGGACTGGAATTCAACTTCAATACCGATCCGTCAGGGAATATGGAATTGCGCATTCCACCAGGGGCATCCTCCCTGTTTCAATCCAGGATGCGGCCCGGAGGATTCTGGGATCAAATACCCGGAGGCTGGCAATTTACCTTCCGGTTTGACGTAAGGGATGAAGAGGGAAGGTTCCACCCGGTGACCCAAACCATTACCATTTACGATGCCGGAGGATAATTTTAGATCATGACAGCAACAGGGAGTCACATTATAAAAAAACAAGTCTTGGACATCCAAGTGGATACCATGCAGGAAAGTGCAGCCATCCAAGACCGCGTTCGGGAGCTTTTTTATCAGCGGGTAGTACCGCGCCTTGAAAAAGAATTCGATCAACAGTGCCCCGAGAACGTGGTGTTGCGCCTCGATACGCTCACCCTCGATTTGGGAGAATTTCAACCCCAAACCCTGGAACGGGATTGGGAAGAGCGCACCGAAATCCTCTTGATGGAGCAGGTGCGGGAACAGATTCAGGTGGCGCGGCTGTTGCAATTGGCGCGCGGGGAGGAAGACCTCACCGAAGCTTCGGAAAGCCTTGAACTGCTCAAAATTTACTTGAAAAGCGGCAACCTGCCCTGGTGGCGGAAAGGCGTTCCTTCGCTGGACCAACTTTTGCAGACCGTATTGGATGAAAGCGGCAAGGTATTTTTAGACTGGTTGCAAGAAAATCGCG
This sequence comes from uncultured Flavobacteriales bacterium, assembly GCA_937899835.1. Lineage (GTDB taxonomy): Bacteria > Bacteroidota > Bacteroidia > Flavobacteriales_G > Salibacteraceae > CALCCE01. Next base: position 24,003 of record CALCCE010000121.1, read on the forward strand.
CTTCCAACTCAATGTTGACGCGGCTGTATCACCACTTTTCTCAAGAGAATGTAGTGGAAGTGCTTGCCCGGTTATTGGCCTTGGATCAGGGGCGCATCCGGCACGTGGTGGCTGCCTTAGGGCATGCCTTTGAATCGAAAGAGAAAACCTGGATCACCGCTTTGCAGGTGAGTTTGGAGCAAGAAGCCCCTAATTGGGCGAAACTGCTGCCCTTCGCTCAGGAAAAATCAGCAGAGCACCGGCTCGTTTCCCGGCTGGCCCTGGAATTGGCGAAAACTACGGGCAAGGCACCCGATTTGCGCATAGAGTTGCCCCAACTAGAAACTTCGTTGGCGCAAGAAATCAAGGAAGCCATGCTGAAAGCGGCCTCGAAAGGGCAGCAAACGGAAGAAGAGCCGCAGGCAGAAGAAGCAGAAGCCCCCGAGGAAATTTTTATTCAAAATGCAGGATTGGTCTTGTTCTGGCCCTACCTCGATGAACTTTTCAAATCGTTGAAACTGACCTACAACGGAGAATTTATCAATGATTTTACCCGGCAAAAAGCCGTTTACGTGCTGCAACACCTGGCTACTGGTAAAGCGCCTGCCGCCGAATTTGAATTGGCCCTGAACAAGTTGCTCTGCGGCCACCCGATGACCGAGCCACTGGTAGTGAATACGGAGCTAAACCCTGAGCAACAAGCCGAAGTCAACCTCCTGGTAACGGCACTCATCCACAACTGGGACGCTTTGAGCAATACCTCGGACGATGGTTTCCGTTCCTCCTTCGTGCAACGCGAAGGGCGCCTCCGCTTCGAACACGGCGAATGGTACTTGAAAGTGCACCGCGAATCGTTCGATCTTTTGTTGGACAAGCTCCCCTGGAGCATTGGAACGGTACACCTGCCTTGGATGCCCGCTCCGCTTTACATTGAGTGGTAACTGGTGGAACCTTTTGAGCCAATGAATGCCTGCCAACATACACGATCAACTCCCGGTGGTAAAGCCAAACCCTCCGGTGATGCAGTATACGGTCCGGTGGTCAAATCTAGCTTGAAGAACAGTTGTGAGTTCATTATTTTGAAAAATTACCTCACAACTGCTCTGAAGAAATGGATAGCAGTTGAACCACTTTTTTCTCCAACTGTATGGTAGACCTTGTTTTACAGCAAAATGCAGATGCGCTTCAGCGGGAATTGACCTGGCTGGAGCAGTTGCTTACCCATCGTTTGGGAGGCGAACAAGCCAAGGAATGGTCCGAACTGATTGGTGCTTATCCGGTGCCAGACATGGCCTCCGACCCATCGGTATATGCGGAGTTGATCCGCAAGCACCAGTTGATGCCCGAAGAGCGGGTTGTGTTCATCCTGGCTTTAACGCCACACATTCGCCCGGTTATTTTAGACGTTTTTCTTCAAAAGAGCGACCTGCAACACCAAATGTATTCCGAGTTTGGCGGTAGTCGTGGTAAAAACCACATCGGCTTTATACCCACCGGCGAAACGGCCGCTTACCTATTAGCCGGTCATGACCTGGCTGCTCGGTTCCGACTAAGCACGCTGCTCGACTCCGAAAGCACCCTGGTCAAACAAAACCTCTTGTGGCTGGAATCGGTAGCAGGAGAGGAACCCATTTGGGCAGGGATATTGTCCGTTTCCGATGAAGTGGTGGACCAGGTAACCACGGGCAAGATTCGCAAGCCCCGCTTCAGCATGGAGTTTCCGGCCCAGCGCATTGAGACCCGCATGGATTGGACAGACCTCGTGCTCAACACCAAAACCAAAGAAGCGGTGTTGGAGATCGAAACCTGGATTCGACAAGAAGAAGCCCTGATGAACGACTGGGGAATGAACAAGCGCCTGAAGCCGGGTTATAACGCCTTGTTTTTTGGCCCTCCGGGAACCGGAAAATCCCTTACTGCTTCGCTCATTGGCAAACGCACCGGCAAAGAAGTGTACCGCATTGACCTTTCGCGACTCGTGAGCAAATACATCGGCGAAACCGAGAAAAACCTTTCCAAGGTGTTTGACAAAGCCGAAAACAAAGGCTGGATCCTCTTTTTTGATGAGGCAGACGCCCTTTTCGGGAAACGTACCTCGGTGAGCGATTCGCACGACCGTTATGCCAACCAGGAAGTTTCTTACCTGTTGCAACGCATCGAAGACTATTCGGGATTGGCCGTATTGGCGTCCAACCTCAAAAGCAACATTGATTCGGCCTTTATCCGGCGGTTTCAATCCATCATTCATTTTCCGATGCCAGCAGCCGGCGAGCGCGAAAAATTATGGCGACAAGGCTTTTCCACTTCCAGCCAATTGGCCGAAGACATCGATCTACGTCAAATCTCCCGCGATTATGAAATGGCGGGAGGCAGTATCATCAACGCGATTGGCTATTCTTCTTTGATGGCCCTTGACCGCGGAACGACCGTGATTAGCCGCACCGACTTGCTGGCCGGTATTACGAAAGAATACAACAAAGAAGGCCGTTCTGCCTGAACCTTTTGCGCATGACCAAAGCTCCGAGAACCCCCGCACCCGCTGCTGCTCAGCCGATGAATCAATCGGCACCGGCAACTGACAACGCTACTGCTACAAACGAGGTAGCTGCACCTGTGAAGGGCGGTCTTGCCGCGCGTTTTGCGCAACGGAAGGGCCCTAAATCTTTGGTAGATTTTAAAAACAGCCGATTGCTTCCCCGCAACCGGCGGGAGCAAGAAGCAGAGCAACCAGCGGTAATCACACCGCAGGAAATGCCACGTCCGGGTATTCCAGAGGGCAGCCGTTGGGCCAATTTGCGCGATCGGTTGTTCGGCCAACCGGAGGCGGAAACACTGGAAAATGAACTTACTACCAAGGGTGAAGCCGAAGAGGAGGTAGTTGGACAAGGAGCTGCGGTAGAGGCAATGCCTCAAGAAAGTGCAGCATCACCAACTGACGCGACAACTGAAACCGAAAAAGAAACCGAAGAACAATCGGAATCGGATGCGGTAGAAGCAACGGAAACCGAGAACGCTAGCTCTGAAGCTAGCGAAAACAATACTGATTCAACTGCCACAGCTGCCTTTACTCCCGAAAAAGAAACTGAAGAGGAAGAGACAGCGGAAACCAGCGTTTCCGAAACCGAGCTGAGTACCACTGCCGAAGATGCAGGCGAGGAGGAAACTCCGCCAACGCCTCCTGAAGACACTACCAACCAAACTGGTAAAAGAGGCCAAGGCAAACCCTCCGCTCCGAAAGCAGCCGATCAGGTTTCGCCCGAAGACATGGAAGCCGCCATGGCGGCATTGGAAGGCAACCCGGGAGGCGCCCAGGAAATGGCCGAAATACCGGCCCCTACACTGGAAACCTCCGATAGTGGCGCCCTCACCGATTCGCTCACTGGTGGTGGAGTCGTATCCATGGCCAAAGGCATGGAAAATGTGGGCGAAGCGGCTGCCGAGGCCAAGGCCAACGAAAAGCAAACCGCCAAAGAGGCGATGCCCGAAATTGAGCAGCCCACCGGGCTCATTCCAGGTGAGGATCAGGAACACGAAAAAATCGTTCCGCCCAAAGCGGCCACTCCCGACCTCAAAAACGATGGTCAGCGGCAAACCGAGGAAATGGACACCTCTTTCGAGGGACCGAAAACGCCCGTTCCAGGCAGTAACATTGCCAAAACGACCAAAAGCAGCCTCAACAGTTGGGACGGTTTTATGAGCCGTCTCGATAGCTTGCCCAAGTCCGACCCTGATGTGCAAACCAACATCGGCGAACGCCCCGGTGTAGACCTTACCGGCGATGCCGATACCGCGCAAAACGATAAAAACGAACAAGAAGGCGAGGCCGAAGTAGGCAACCGCCAAAGCGAGGCCGACAATGCCACCTACGCCGATTTTGGCGAAAACAATGTATATCCGACGATTGAGCCCGAAATGCTCTCGCCCGATGTGGAAATGTCGGTGCCCGAAGATTGGAGCAGCCCCGAGGGCGGTACGCAAATGCCCGAGATGCCTGCCGAGGTGCACCAAGGCGTGAGCCCACAGCTCGAAGAAAAATACGGAGCCCGGGTAGAGGAAGAAGCCCTCAAGCAAGACGAAGAGCAAGCCGCCTACGAAGGCGATGTGGCTGAAGAGCAGGCCACCAAAATGGCGGAAATAGAAGAAGAAAACCGCAAAGCGGGCGAAGAACAAAAAGCTGTACGGGCTGAAGGCCGGGAAGAAATAGCCGGCCACCGCGAAATGTGGCGGGAAGAAAACGAAGCCATCAAAGAAGAATACCAGGGCAAATCGGAGGCCGAGCGCGAAAAAGTAGACGCGCAGGTAGAAACCGAGGTTACCCAGGCCAACGATGACGTAGAGACCAAATACGCAGAAACCGAAAAAGAGAACGAAGCCAAACAAGCTGAAGCTGACCAGAAAGTAGCCAAAGAACAGGAAGAGGCCGAAAAGAAAAAAGATGATAAAAGCTGGTGGGATCGGGTAGTAGACGCAGTTTCCGACCTCTTCAATGCCTTGAAAGAGTTTGTCAACAAAGTGTTTGATGAACTGCGCGCCTTTGTGAAAAAAGCCATTGAAGCCGCCAAGGCCTTTGCCAACAAAGTGATTGAAGCTGCCCGTAAAGCTGTGGTCGGCTTCATTGAGTCCTTTGCCGATGCCCTGAAAGGATTTGTATCCTTCGCTTTGGCCGCCTTCCCCGAAGTGGCCGAGCGCATCAACGGGTACATCGACAAGGCGAAAGACACGGCCATTGCCGGCGTCAACGCCATTGCCGAAGGCTTGAAAAAAGCCGTCAATGCCCTATTGGATGCTTTAGGAGCTGTAATTGATGCCATCTTGGCGGCATACCAGGCCCTCATCAACGCACTGCTCGATGTGCTGGAATTCCTTACCGTTGGCCTCATCAAAATCATGCAAGGCATTGCCAACCTGGTGATTTCTGCCGGAGAGGTAGAACCGGCCTTTGCCGGACAAATTTCGGAAGAGTTGCTGGGCACCGATGTGACGGAACCGCTGGAAAATGAGTTGCCACTGCCCGAAGCCGATCCAACGGCTGCCACTGAGGCTCCCGGTGAACTAGACAGCATGGAAGCCGAAGGAGAAACCGCCGATCCGGCCACGCAAAACCTGATGAACCGGTCGAGCTATTCGGAAAGCGACTTCGAAGTTTCTCCTGCACCGCCCACCGAAGAATTGAGCCCCGAACTCAACGCCGAATTGGCCGCGAAAGGCGATGGTGAGCACGAGTTTGGCGAAGCATACGGCAACCCCAACGGCATCGAAGAGATCAAAGGCGAAATGGCGCCCGAGCCAGAAGCTACCTCTGAAACCGAAGAAACCACCGCAACCGAAACCGCTGCCGAGGAGCCTGTAATGGCTCTACCAGAAATGGCCCCCAATGGCAAGCCGTGGGTAGGACCTTTCAAAACTACCGGCGAGCGCCTCAGCCATGTGACCTCAGAAATGTGGACGGGCATCTCCACCTGGTTGTCTGAAAACTGGGTATTGCTGGTCGCCGGATTGATTGCCGGAATTGTAGGCATCATTGCCGCCAACATCCTCACCGGAGGCGCCATCATGGCGGCCTTGCCATTGCTCATGCAATTGATGAGTGTGTTCTTCGCCATGGATGCCATGATCAACCTCGCCAAATACTTTGGCAACTTCCTCTCCTTGGGTTGGGTAGGCGAAACGGTAGAAGCTGGCAAAAATCTCGCACGAGGGCTGGCCATTCTGCTCATCGAGTTGATCTTCACCCTCATGTTTGGCGCCAAGGGCGCGTTCAAAGCCGTGAAGGGCGGAATGAAGGCCGCCAAAGGCGGCATGAAAGGCATTCAGAAAGCCAGCGTCAAAGCCATCAAAGGGCAGGTGAAGCAAACCAAGAACCTGGTAAAATCCACTGGTCAAGGCTTGAAGAAAAGCGGCCAGAAAATGGTGCGCAACGGCAAGTTTGTCGTCGGAGGCATCAAAAAAGGCGCGATGAAAGGCGCCAAATCGCTCGACAACCTCGGCAAGCAACTCGGCAAAAAACTCCGCTTCAAGAAGTTCAAGATCGTCATCAAAGGC
>CALCCE010000122.1 GCA_937899835.1 uncultured Flavobacteriales bacterium
CCAATATCCATAGCATGGTATAGGCCTCAAGGACATGTTTAAAAATCATCCCCACGCCACCTCGACACAACCATAAGGCTTATACATTTCGCTCGAAGACCGGAATAGGAAGGCTCGAAAATTGCCTTTGTTTCCGCGCAAAACGCGCTCATCCTATCCCGGTCCTTTGTTCACCTTCGGCCACCATAGCCGCCAACGCTTCTTGCTCTGCTTGGAGACCAACAAGTTGCGCCCGCAATGCCGGTAATGGGACTATACTGAGCAGTTTGGAGCTAAGGTGCGCCTGTCGCAATTGCAACCAATTTTTTTGCTCATTGGTGTAGTTTGAATCCGGATTTTTGAGGCGCTCTTTACAAGCCCTTAATCCACGTAGGTACTGTTGCTGGTGCATGTGGAACCGCGCTACCTGCAATGCTTTTTGATCGATGCGTTTTTGAAGTTTCTGAAGGTAGGCACCTGCATCAGCATTTATTTTCACCTGAAGGGCGGCAGAGGGTAAAAGGTTTTCTTCTAAGCTTTCGAGCTGAAGGGCCTCGTACAATGGCAGTAGCGCTTCAATGGTGTGTAGGTTTAGGCTACGCCGACCCGACGAAACGGATTGTAAATGACTAAGGGATGCCCCACAGAAATGCGCCAGTGGCTCAATACCCACCGAATAATAGGTACATAGTGTTTTTAGAAGGTTCATGGTTGATCAAGCGTGTAGAAGCCGTACAACTTATTGAATTATATTTTGGGCTCTTGTACAAGGCTGTACAATTTTTTGAGGATGGTTTTTGATTCTTGTACAAGCTTGTACAACTTTATAAAAGTTGATTTCAATTCTTGTACAGGCTTGTACAACTCTATAAAAGTTGATTTGAGTTCTTGTACAAACCTGTACAACTTTTTGTGGTGTGATTTTTATTCTTGTAGTAAGATCAAAAAAAAGCTCGCTCAGCTTAGGAGCGAACTTTTTCCACCCAAATTTTACTTACAAGGTTAATTTATGGGCCTGAATTTGTGCAATTGTGTTTTGCAACACCGGAATTTGAACGGCGAGTTGTTCTTCATCTACCTGATCTTCCAAAACGGCTACGGCATTGTAGCGCGCCTGCCGGTTTTGCAATGATTTTAGCTTGGTTTCCTCCCGCTCCACTTTGAGTTCCAGGTTCATTTGTTCCCGCTCGTCGGTAATCACCGCCAGAGCGGCTTGATAACCGGCAATTACTGCTTGCACACTTTGCAGGCCTTGCGCTACTTCGTTGCTGGTATCGGCCCGGCCGTCTAAGGCTTCGCCCAGGTTTCGCTTTCGGCGTTCCAAGAGTGTTTTTTCAGCTTCTAAAATGTCGATGGCGGTGTCGCACTCTGCCACGGTAGTGAGCAGGGTTACATCAATTGGCATAGTTTCTAATTTTTATATTGAACATGGTTTCCACTACGCCACTGGTGGTAATAAGTTGTTGCCGCATCTAAGGGCCGGTGTAAGTAAATGAACCCAATCTGCCAGAGGGGCTTCATTCGCACCAACAATAGCCGCCCAAAGGGCTGCGTAAAAAGAAAGCGCAACCTGCCAATGATGCTATTTTCGGGCCGTAGCGCTTTGCTGCTGGCCTGGGTATGGCCTTGCTATATGCATTTATAACTACCCACTAACAGGTGTAAGGAAAATCACAATGGTGGGCTACGGTACTCCTCTTAGGGGGCAGCATTCACTGAAGAAATTGTACATCAACAGGATGGCTCGGCACCGCGTTTTACAGGTGGCTGCCGAGCACTCCGTTGGCAATGGCCGCCCGCACCAAACCGGCAGCATTTTTTACCCCAAACAAACCGAACAATTCGTTGCGGATACGCTTGACCGAACTCGGCGACCGCTTTACATAAAGTGCAATTTCTTGTGTGGTTTTTTCAGCTGCGATGCCATTGAGTACCTGAAATTGGATGCCATTTAGCTGCACGGGCTTGAAGGGCCGAGCCGGTTTAGGCTCCATGTATAATCCTTCTAAACGCTCCCGAATGGTAGCATCCAGGTAGCGCTCTCCTTCGAAGAGCCTTCGAATTACTTCGGGTGCATTTTGGCGGGTAAAACTATCTTTCAACATGTAGCCTATCACACCAATTTCCAGTAATAGGGAAACTTCGGCCATTTCATCAGAAACGGTGAGGATCATTATTTTAACCGCTGGTGTTTGGGTGGCCAATATACGGGCAGTTTCCAGCCCATCCATTACTGGCATGTTCAAATCCAATAACAGCACATCAATACCTTCCAGTTTTTGCTGCAAGAGTTCCTGCCCATTTTGCGCGGCCAATACCAATTCCATGTCAGGCTCCTGGGCAAGCATGGCCCTTACCCCTTCTACAAAGGCTTCGTGATTTTCGGCAATGGCTACTTGTATCATTTTTTCCGCCGGTGTAAAAAAGGATTCCAAAATTTGCTTTTAGCCGGCCCCAGGGCGCCTAACTGTACCAGCACCCGGGTGCCATTTTCGTTCGTTTCTACTTTGAGTTCGCCATCGAGTTCTTGCACTCGACTGGTGATCACTTGCCAGCCGGTGCCGCGTTGCAGGGTTTGTTCGGGGGCTTCTATGCCTACCCCATCGTCGGCCACCGAAAAGGAGAAGTGGCGATTGAGCTCCTTGAGTACCACATTGATTTTAGTGGCACGAGAGTGTTTTTCACAATTGGTTAGCAGTTGATGAATGATGCGGTAGACCTGATGGGTTTGATAGGGATTGAGCATGGATATGTGGCCAATAAACGTGACCTGGGTAGGTATTTTGCAACTTTTGGCGGCTTCGTTTAAAGCTTCGGCAAAGCCAAGCTCGCCCACCGGATCTTTGATGAGCCTTTTGGATAGTTTTCGTACCAAATCCATGGCTTGCCGCATGCGGGTTTCGGCAACGTTGAGTGCTTCAGCACTCAACGACGGCAGGTAACGGTTGTCGTGCACTACATTGCTGAGGTGCAGAATGCCATCACTAAGGGTGGCACCGAGCAGGTCGTGTACATCCTGACCAATACGCACGGCTTCTTGTTTGCTGGCATGGGCCGCCAGTTGCTGAGCATATTGCTGGCTCCTAATGGTGCGCACCTGCATTAAACCGTAAACGAAGAGCAGGGCAACTACCACCATGACAAACAGGCCAAGCCCCCCGGCCTTTAAGAGGGTAAGGTCACTATCTAAACGGGCGGCCTGTGCTTCTGCCTGCAAAGTGGCTTTTTCTTGCGCCATGCGCTCTAACTGGTATTCGTATTCGCGCAGTTCGAACGATTGGGTTTGCTGGGCAATGGTTTGGGCTTTATCTGCGGTGAGGTATTGCCCTTGCCTTTCTACCGCGGCCATGGCTGCCATGTATGCCTTTTCAAAGTGCCCTGCCTTTTGATAATAATTTGCTTGTATTACTTGCGCATTAAAGTATAACTGAGGTGCCTCAAGGGCGGCAATTAGGTTAAGGCCCGTATCTAAGGCTTGCTTACACAATGCCAAATTGGAAGCCGCAAGGTAAATGTCTGCCTTTAGCAACCAAGCTTGTGCAAGGCCATGCTTATCCTGGCTTGCGCTGGTGGTTTCCAGGGCTATTTCTACCTGCTCAATGGCCTTGGTGTAGGTTCCGGTTTGAAAATACCAGTTGGCTAAATTGTGATGGGCATCTGCAATGGCTTTGCGGTTAGTAACCAGATGCTCAAATTCTGCTGATTGTTTGACTGTTTGAGAATAGAGAATTGTGTCGCCTTCTAATAAGTGAAGGTTCGCTTTTAAATTTAAAATCGCGAATAGACCATTTTGATTCCCTTGAGCATTATAATATTTAAATGCACTATCTACATATAGTAACGCTTTGGGGTAATCTTCAATAGACTTTGAGAGAAGATTTGATAGATTTTGATAAACCTTACCAATCTGATGATAGAAATTAATATGTTCTCTTAAGCGGATTGATTCATGATAACAAGCAAGTGCAGAATCCGCAATATTTAAATGAAAATAAATAACCCCAAGATTATTCAGGCCAATTGCTAATTGTTTTATGTCTCCAATTTTTTTGGCTAAATCAACTGCAAACCGAACATAATTCTTAGCAAGTGAGAGGTTGTTTTGATTTTTGTGTAGAATACCGATGTATCGGTAAAGCTTTACCTGTTCTTGAAACAGATTTAAATTCTCAGCTACAGCCACCCCCTTTTTGTATTCATTTAATGCACTCTTGTATTGATTAGAAAGCTCGTAACAATAGGCAACTTGAGAAATTAGCTGAACCCTGAGTTTACTATTAATAGGAGTTAACTCTAAACCTCTTTCTGCGAGCTTCTTTGCTTCTGTGGGATTATTATGAGTGAATTTTTTAGAAACTGATAAAAGAGAATCTGCCTTTAAATGCGATTTATTGAGTCTACTTTGTGCTTCTATGTTGCCAGATGAGAGGAAAAAAAGGGTTGCAATTAAAGCAAAAAGGTATACCTGATAATGCATATTTTTCAAGGTGTATCCAAGAAAGACCGCCCTGGGTCAGCGGTCAATCAGTTATTTCTTATCGTTCATCTGCATCAGTGTATGCTACATGATTAACTGTTGAACCTTTCCCACCACTTGCTAAAACTTCTACATCAATGTATTGATCGTTGGGGGCTTTGGTGAGCGCATAACACTTTTGAAAAACCCAATCCTGCGGTTGATCAGGAGTGTCGATAAGTTCATATTTTAGGTACAAGATACCATCAGCCGAATAAGGTGCTAAGGCTGTGAGGTCTTTGCCAGCAGGTAGGTTGACCGCTATGGCCAGTTCGTAGTGCAGGTCGTCCATTTTTCTTAGATAGGCCATGGCTGTATTGAAAATTACAGGTGCTTGTTCGAGCATTTTTCAGGTGGTTTTTGATTAGGTATATAATACTCAAATCTAAATCACCTTTTTTAGTTGATCACCGCAGCAGCACCAACTTGTGGGTGTGGGTACCCGCCGAAAGCCAGTAGATGCCGTTTTCTAATTCGAATAATTCGAGTTGGTTGTGCAACACGCCCGTTTTCACCCGCCTGCCGTTGCCATCAAAAATTTGGTAGGGCTGGCCAACCAGCGGATGCCCGGCTTCCAATTGCAGGCGGCCGGCAGTGGGGTTGGGAAAAAGTTTAAATTGGGAAGCCGCTACTTCGTTGACCGCTACCGGAGGGCCGCAGTGCTCTACAAAATCTTTGAAGGGTATTTCGCCGATGGCACCTACTGTATCGTTGCCGATGACCCGTGCTCCGGCAAATACGAGGCGATCACCGTAGGCCACCATGTCCGTTACCCGGTTGCGCATGGTGTAGGTATGCCCACACCAGCGGCTACCGTCCCATACGGCTATTCTATCGGAAGGCAACTCGCCCGCGTAGCGAAAGGCACCTGATACAAACAGCGAATCGTGGTGCACCAACATGCTGTGGATTTGTGCATTCGAATTCGGTACACCAAGGGTAGTTTGGGTGCCCCCACCTACTTCGCTCCATTCGCTACCGTTCCATTTCTGAATGAAATTACCGGCGTTGCCACTGCTTTTGAAAAAGTAACCTGCCGCGTAAAGTTCGCCTTTATACACGCACATAGCGTCTACCCAGGCTTGTTCTTCAAAACCGTTGCCCACGTTTTGCCATTGGGTGCCGTCCCAGCGGGCTATTTCCTTTAATGCATTGTTGTTAAAATTGCCTGCGATATAGAGTTCTTGTTGATATACAGTAGCAACAGAAATCTTTCCAATTTCCTGGGCGCCATATCCTTGCCAATTGATCCCATCCCATCTTGCAATATCGTTGAAAGGTTGGCCATTGATCGTATCAAAACGACCACTGACAATCAATTTGTTATTCCATACCAAAAGATGATTAATGCCACCAGATATGTCGGCAATTTTTGTTTTCGCCTGGGTCGTTTCATCAAATTCAAGTAACTCAGATTTTGTACCAGCCCCTTCTTCCATTTTTGCATATAATAGACGATTTTGATATCGAATTACAGGACCAGAAGGTTTACAAAAATTGATACAAGTTGTATCGTATTCCCAAGCTGGCTGTACAGACTGTCCATTATATATACCAAATCCGTTTACCTCAATACTATCACCTAAGTAACGATTGGTGCCACTGATAAACAAACGGTCCGTAAGGGTATCGTGATAGATTAGACTTACATTGCCGATTTGCCATGTGTATCCTAAATCGCCAAGGGGTTTCCATTGGCTTTGCCCCACACCAATACAGGGTACTAGCAAGAGCAGGTAAAATATTAATTTTTGCATATTTAAAAAATGGACGGTGGCCGCTTTGAGCTATCCTTGCAGGGGATTGATGGAACCTACAAGTGCTGGTTGTAATTTACCAATTATTCTCAAAGCGACCACCCTCACTACTCTACGTTGGGGGTGCATTGGGCACTACCGCAACAAGGCGGCAGCCGATCTTGCGAGGAAAAGCATCCTGAAGTTTCAGGGGCTATGCGGCTGCCGCCTGTTATAAGTTGACTTAGGTTTTGCCCCAAAACCAGTCAACTACTCACCCAAAACCATTAAGCGTTCGCTTATTATTTCTTGCCCCTTGTTTACTTGAACGACATATACACCCGGCCGAAGGCCGTTTAAGGCAACTACCGCCCTGTTTGGCCCCTCGGCGGTGTCGATTTGCACGGTTTGCACCGTTTTGCCACTCAGGTCAAACAGGGCTATGGCAGCGCCACCCCTCGTTCCATTTCCGGCCTCCCATTCAATCACCACCTGATCGGACGCTGGATTGGGGAAAAGGTGCAGGCCCTCGGCTTGTCCTTTTTCGGCCGGTTTCACGGCCAGGGGCCAGCCTTTGGTGTTGATTTGGCTTACGTAGGCACTGCTGTGGCTGGGCGCCACCACGCCCAGTGGGTTGGCCACACAGTATTCGTTGCCCGTTACGTTGGGGCAGCCCAAAGGAAACTGGTCGGTAGAATAGGTAGTGCCGGTTAAAAAGATTTTACCGGTGCTCAACACGGTGAGCGAACCGGCCATGTCGCCGAGGCTACCGAGGTTGAAATTGCTGGTTTGGCCCACCCCCCCGAAGTAAGACGACCATTGCAAGGCATCGCTGCTGTTGAGGCCCACCAAAAAACCATCCGAAACGCCATATTGTCCGTTTTGGGCCGCATCGCTGTTGCTGGCCTGGTGGTAGAAACCGCTGGCATAAGTGCTGGGAAAACTCGTAGCAGCCGCCCCAGTGGGCGCAAAGGTGGTGCCGTGTACATAGGCATTGTCTTGATCGTCCAAAGCAATTTGGGGTTCATGGTCCCAATTGGTAACGCCTACGCCAGTAGACCACTCCCGCACTTCGTTGCCTTCTCCACCAACCCAATTGCAATAGCTCAGGCCCATGTTGGCATCGAATTTCACCTCAAATGCATCGTATTGGCCGCCTCCAAAGTTTTGGTTGTAACTTACTCTGGTGGTGCAGGTGGGAAAACCATCGTTGGTAGAAATATCACAATTGCCGTATTGGCTGCGCACATTGGTCGCCGACCCTCCTACGGCTACAGGCTCACCGGTGGAGGTAATGGCAATGTCGCTCAGGCCATCGGCCTCCATGCCCCCAAAGTAGGTGTTGTGTTGCAGCGCAAGGTCAGTGTTGAATTTGGCAATGAAGCCGTCAATGGCCGTGGAGGGCGTTACAATGCTGTTCAACACCACCCGGAAATAAGCTCCATTGCCTCCATCGCAGAGCGGAAAAAAACCGTTGCCGGGCACGGTGCAATACAGGCCGGTACTACCAGGGAATTGATGGGGCGAATCTGTGCGGCCCACCACGTATACGTTTTGGTCGTTCACGGCCACATCCTGAATCTCATCCCGGCGGTGGCCGCCGAAGAGGGTGGAGTGCAACAGGCCGCCAAAGCGGTTGAAACGCATGATAAAACCTTCTTCCAGGCGGGCATCTCCCAAAGGCGCATTCACAATGGCATTGAAATTTTGCGAGTAGCCCAGGCCCGAATTGCAAATCGGAAAGCCTTCGTTGCCGTTGGTAGACGGGCCGCAGGCCACATTGGAAATTTCGTTGTTGGTGGTGGCCCCCACCACATAAATGTCTCCGGTAATCGGATGCACATCTACCCCCCGAACTTCGGTGTTTTTACCGCCTAAGAGGGTGGACCAGGAAACAACCCCATCTGCTGCTTTAAAGCGAGTTAGCACACCGTGTTTAGAAGGGGATGGATAAAACTCCTGATGTGCGCCTGCTAATGGTTCAGATGGATAAGAACTTCCATTTGAGTACCCAACGGCATACACCTGCCCATTATCGTAAGGAGTATAAGCCAGATCATTGATAAAATCAGGGTCAAACCCTCCAATATATGTACTCCACTCTAATTTATATTCATCAGTGAAACACGAAACAAAACCATCTTGTACACCAGCAAATACGTCTTGTATAAAACCGCTTGATCCTACCTGTACTGGAAACGAACTACTCCGGGTAATCCCCCCCACAAAAACAAGGTCTTCGCCATTGTTCACAATGGCGCGGCCTTCATCGTCACCATCGGCTCCTAAATAAGTGCTCCACACCGGTGGCGGGTCGCCGGAGCGCCTGCTCAGGGTACCGCCCCCAAACTGCAACAGGAGGTCTTTGCTTTGGTCGTAAGCGCCCACACTGCCCGGGAAAAAGGAGGCCTCCCCGTTGCCGTGGTTTTGAAATACGGGCACCCAGCCCAGGGGCACGGGGTTGCCGTTGCCATCCAATTGGTAGGGGATGGCAAAAGGAAATTTGATGATCTCGTTGTTGAGGTGCATTTCCAATTCTCCCGCCTGACTAAGGGTGAGGTTGTCTTGCCCGTCGAACTTAAAGCGTACATCGTTGGGATTGCCACCCGGCTGTACCCGCAAATAGAATTTTGGGCCTAGCTCTGAGGAATAGAGGTGAAAATCGATCTTCGGGTACACTTCCTGCAATTCGATGCGGCTGTGGCGTTTGGCCCCGGTGGCTCCGTTTGGCCCTAAATGGGGCTTGTAGAAGTTGAGCAACCCACTGGCCTGCTCTTTGGCTTCTAAATTGGCGGGTTGTGCATTGGGCCCCACAAAAGACAGGTCGATACGGTGCAGGGCATTGGGGCCCGCGGTATCCAAATCGGCCCAGGTAAACGAGATTTTGCCGATATCGTCGGTTTCGGTTTCGGGCGCAGTGGCTTGGGTTTGGTGTACCCATATTCGTGGAAAGGTGCCAATGGTATAGTATTTAATGGAGGGTTTAGGTTGCTGGTCTTGGGTGAGCACTTGCCCGAGGTTTTCTACAAAAGCAAAGGCGGAGCTGGGTGCTTCCTGGTTGAGATCGGGGAAAGGTGCTTGTGCCTGGAGTACCCCGAAAGCCCCGATGAGGTACCATACAATGGCTACGCCCACCACCAGGATCGACCGCTGGTAGTGGTGTTGGAACTGAGTTGCAAATTTTAGTTTCATAAAATGGTTGAATTGATTGGTTAAAATTGATGGGGCAGGCAATACCAATCGGTCAAATCATACAATCAACATTTGGAATTAATGTTGCCTGTTGGCTTTACAAAGTACGTGAATATAAGCCTTGAAAAATGAGCCCAAAGGGCTGTTTTTAAGGCACGTAAAAACCCCTATAAATATCCCGTACTTCTTGGCTCAATTATTTTTTAAAATATTACCATTCAATACTTTGAAACTTATTTCACGTTTTCGCTACTCTCTATTATTCTGTTTATTAAAGGATGCAATCGTACACTTTCACTTGTCTGTTTTTAACCATTACATTAGTGCCGACAAATGGGAATTTTATTCATTTTTTATCCTTTTATAATAGGTTGAGGGACTATCTCATTTCCTTTTTTCCCGGGCTTCTCGACTCAGCGGTAAGGCTGACACGGTTCGCTCGAAGACCGGAGTAGGTTCGCTCGGCAACCGGATGGGACGCTTTTAGAATAATAGATAGCAGGATGTAGTTGCCAACTACATCCAACATAACTGATGCCATGAAGACTGATCGTAGTTTGCAACTACGATCCAATATCCATAGCATGGTATAGGCCTCAAGGATATGACTAAAAATCATTCCCACGCCACCTCGACTCAACCAAAAGGCTGTCATGGTTCGCTCGAAGACCGGATGAGCCACTGTTGGAATAACGGATAGCAGGGTGTAGTTGCCAACTACACCCACATACATGGGGTATGGGAATTGGTTATGCCGTGCGCCCTTCTTTGCGCAATTCTTTTTTGATCCCGTCCATGAGGTCGGCTTGTAGCATGGTTTTGCTGTTGCGCGAAATGGCCCGAATGGCGCTGAAGCGCAAGATATTGACGATGTTTCCTCCGGTGAGTTCGTAGCGGTTGGCCAGTTCCCGCAGGTTCACGGCTTTTTCCAATTGAAAGTAAGGCTTGGTGGCCTTTTCGCCAGCTTTGTTTCCAGCCTTTTGAAAATTATTTTGCCAAATGGTGTAACGTTGGGCTGGGCCCGGAATCGGAAAATGGATCATGGAATCGAACCGTCGGGTAAAGGCCGGATCGATGTTTTTCTTGAGGTTGCTGGCCAGGATCACGACCCCGGGAAAAGCTTCTACCCTTTGCAGCAGGTAGCCTACCTGCTGGTTGGCACTCCGATCGTTGGAGCTGCGCGCTTCGGTGCGCTTGCCAAACAGGGCATCGGCTTCATCAAAAAACAGTATCCATTTTTTAGTGCGCGCCTGATCAAAAAGACTGGCCAGGTTTTTTTCGGTTTCTCCAATGTATTTGGAAATCAAAGAAGACATGTCTACCCGGTATACCGGAGTGTTGTTTTCTTGCCCCAGCAGGGTGGCAGCCAAGGTTTTACCGGTGCCCGAATTTCCGTAGAACAACGCCCGATAGCCGGGTTTCACTTTACGGCTGAGGCCCCAATCGTTGAGCAGAATAGTTCCGTATTTGATCCAACCGTTGATCTCTTCCAGTTCTTGCCGTACTGAATTTTCCAGCACCAGTTCTTGCCAGTTCAGCGAGGTGGAGAGTTTCCGGGCCGGAAACTTCATGCTGAAAGGGGGTTGGTATTCTTCGCCTGAGGTAAGCAGTTCCAGGTATTCCAGGGTGATGGCGATGGGGGCACTCATGGTGGGCTCTCCCAACTCGTCCCGTTCGAGGCGCAAAATGTTGTGCTCGTAAAAGAAGTGATCTTCCCGAAAGAGTTGCCGCAATTCTATGCGGTGAAACAATTGGTCGCCGGCCATGAGAAAAATGGCAGTTTCGCCGGTGGGAAGAAAACCGCCGTGTACCCTTCCCTGGTAACCTCCAAACTCGGTATAGCCCCGGTTCAACTGGTTGTTTACCTGACTTAAAGGATCGAGCAAATCGGGTTTTATTTCAGGAATAAGCGCCAACATGAGTAGGAGGCGTTCGGCAAAATTCATTTCATAGTGCACCACCAATTGTCCCAACAAAGAAGGGTGCTCTTCCAGGTCGGGTGGTGGAATGTCGGCAATCGATTTCACCTCGGTGGCTTTGCCCTGGTGGGCCAACAAACGAAACTCTAAAACCTGGCTGAACCATTGGAGTTCCCAATTCAGTGCTTCGGCATTGGCTTTTATCTTTTCGGTAATCATCGGCTGTAGGTTTCAGGTTTATCGCGCCATTCTACTTTGATATGGCTTTCCATCCAGGCAAGGCGAATGTTTTTAATGGACCACGGCAGTTGATCCAACAGCACATCGTAGGGGCTCTGGCTGATTTTCAGGTGCCAACCGGTATCGGTTGGCGCCAAACGGCCTTCGCGTTGCAAGAAGGTTTCGCGCAGGCCTTCAGGGGAGGTATCGCCAAGAATCGACCAGTTGGCAATGATGCCTTCCATGAGGCTATCGGCTAGTTCTTTTTCTTCTGACTTAAGCACCAGCCCTACTTCAAGGGGTTTGGCAGTTTTCACACCACACAAAATTTTGTTGAGCACCAACTCGTATTCCGGGTCGCCCTCGCGGCCGGTGGCGAGGTATTGCAAGAGGTGGACGCCCCGGTAGGCCATTTCCGGCGATTTGAATTTTTGGGCTTCCAGCATCCCCAAGCGGTCAAACAAGGGATTGAGATAGGGCCACGTCAATACCAACCCTGCATTTTGCAGGTATACGGGTTCGGGCAAGCTTTCTTCTGCTGATTCGTCGTTTTCCAACTCCTCTTCGGTGGCATTGTGCGCGGGTAATTCCGGTTGATCCGAATCGCTTGCTTCCGTTGGGGAGTCTTGCATGGCTTGTTGCTGGGCCAACAGGCGCTGCCGGGCAGCCTCTAACTGTTCCCGGGCTTCCGGGGATAGACCTGCCTCGCGCAACTGTTTTTCTACGGTGGCTTCATCGGGGGGGAGCGGCCCCTCGGTCCAGCCTTCAGTCGATTTTCGGGCTTGCCGGAGTAGGCGCAATGTGGTACTGTCAGGGCTTGGGTTCCTGGCTTGCAGCTCCCGTTCCAAACGCACCAGTCCACGAACCAATTCTAAAGGCACACTGTCGCTGCCCTGGCGCAAGGTGCGCACGAGCATGAGCAACAATTTTTCGAGCGGCAAACCCAACTTTTGGGCGAATTGCTGCATGACCCAACGCAGCCATTTCACTTCGTTGCGCTCTCCGGCAGGAAACACAAAGAAGAACAGGTAATTGGCTTCAGTAAGGATTTCAAGTACCTTTTGAGCCCTTACTTGCAATTCGGAGGTTTGCTGAAATAGCAATTGCAGGTGAAGTATGCGACCTTCAGTAAAACCGGTTTCTGAACCGCTCATGTTAGCGGTAAGTTTGGCGAGTTCTTCTACCGAAAACACCTTTAATAAACTGTGAGCGCTGCCCTCTAAACGAGCCCAAGCTTGTAAAAAAGCGGTAAGCTTCCGCCATTGGCGTTCGGTAAGATCGGTGAGCAACTGTAGGGCGCTACTCCACTTTTTGCCTCGTTTGTCAGAGGGCCAAACCCCGGTTTCCAACACTTCAAGCAAGAGTTTCAATTCTGGACTGGCAAGTAAATGCGAAGGTATGCGGCTCAATGGCTCTGGTCCATTATCCGGTGGTGATGTTGGCGCTTGGTCTGGGTCTGGCACGGCCTTCTGTTCCTGTATGACCTGGCGCGGCCACTTTAGGGCTACCAAACTTGGATACAGGATTAATATTTGTTGTTGTGCTTCCGGCGGCAAGAGGGTTCGGTAAGCCGTTAATTTTTGGAAAAACAGTTGAGGTTCTTGGCCATAGGCTTCAGAAAGGTTTTGCAACCAGGTTTGCAATACCTTTCTCCAGGCAGGTTGTTCAGCGGGCTGCCCCGAGAGGCTGCTGAGCAAAGCGTACCAACGCCATGCTTTACGGGCGGTTCTGCTTTTGCCTCCTGCCAATTTATCTTCCGACCATTCCTCCACCAATTCCATCCAGGCTGCCACTTCGGTTTCTTGCCAAGCATAGATTTGGGCCAACCAAACCAGCAGGGCCTTCTCCCCTACCAATTCCAACAGCCGTCGGGTATAGGAGCGTTTCCATTCCCGCCGAAGCACGAACTCTAACAAATCGGTGGGTGCCTCTACCAACCAATCCAGGGTAGCCGCGGTCAGGTCTAACTTGGGGAATCGACTTTGAGCCCACCATGGTAGGGCCCCATGCCGCAAAAGGTACAACACCAAATCGCGAAAAGCTTGTTGGTCAGCTTGTTGGTTGGCATCACTTTCTGTTGTGGCCGAGGTGTTGGTTTCCCGGGCGTAATCCTCCGATTTCAGTACTTCGGTGAGGCTATCAACCCATTGTTTCCAAAAGGTAGCCTGACGAATTTGAGGATAAGCTTCGCCAAATTTTTGAATCCAAGACAGCAAGTCCGGGCCTTCCTTTTTCAGGGAGAGGTTTTGCTGCACAAGCCATTCCTGCCACTTTTTGCGGGCTTGTGCAGGCTCGATGGATCGGAAGGTAAGCAACGGCTCCCCTTCTTTGGAAGTATTCCACCAGAATTTGAGGAATTGGTGCCATTTTTCTTTGGACAGCGGTGATTGTTGGCCCAAATAACTGGACAATTCTTTTACAAGCTGCGGTCTGCTACTGTGTTTTTTCTCCGCAAGTAGCTCCAACAGCAGTTTGGCCAATTGGGCATCGGTATTGACCTGGTTCTGTTTCATGCGTTCCAAGTCATCGATCAAGGCCATCAGCAATTGAGCATAGCTCAGGTTGAAGCGTTCGGCCATCTGCCGCAATACGCTGGCCAAAAACATTTTACGGTTGAATCCTGATCCCCTTTCCACCAGCAGATAGGTGAGTAAGAATTCCCACCGCAAGCGCTGAAATTTTCGCTGGCTTACCTGAATGAGTTTTTGCTTGCGGTGGCTTTGTAGCAATTGATCTGCATAGGCCAACATAAAACCTGCTTCATTGGGTTCAAGCTGGTGCATCAACTGTCGTATGACGGGTTCGGAGAATTGATGCGCCAGTCGAGTACGCACAAAAGCATGCTTGCCTTCGCGGTAAACCAGGTCCAATACTTCACGGGTTTGCTGCACCAAAAGGTCTGAAAAAAGCTGGTTAAGGTCTTTGATCTCCAACTGGCGACTCCACCAGGGCAAACTACCGAAGTGCAAAAAATATCCGAGCAGCTCAAGTTTGCTGCGCTGCCTACTGCCGCGCCTTTTGGTTGCTGTAGGGTCAAGCTCTTGGGTTGCTTCGGGAGCACGGCCAAACTCATCCCAATACAGGCTACGCACCAGATAAGATAAACTGGCCCTGAAACGCATGGATTCGTATACTTCGGTAACGGCTTCTTGCAACAGGTGCAATAAGCGCGCATAGGGAATGGAAAAGCGAACCCCCAATTGACGAAGCACGCTCCTGGCAAAGGAACGGGTATTGAAAACCGACCCACGTTCTACCAATAGGTAGGCCAAAACAAACTCCCACAAGGCCTGTCGCAGTTCCGATTCACTGGTAGGTATGATCCGTTTTTTTCGGTTTACGGTCTGCACTTCCTCCACAAAATCAAAAATGTAACGGTATCCAGCCGCTTCAAGGTTGCGTACTACCGCCTTCACCAACTTTTCAGAAAATTGCCGCACTATGCGCTGCCGCACCCAGCGGCTTCGACCAATTTGTAGTAATAGCTCTCGCACTGCCACCGGTGATTCGGAAAGCAACTGGAAAAACAGCGACTCCAAACTTCCTTTATTGGTGCGTTGGTCCCACCAGGGAAGGCTTCCGTGTTGAAGGTAGAATGCAAGAATAGACAACAAAGAGCGCTGCAATTGCACCTCTTCTTCTCCTGGTTGAGGGCTGTTTCGTACTTCCAATTGCCGTTGCAGCAAGGTTTCCAGCAGTTGTTCACCTACCCGGGCAATCAAATCTTCCTCCAGGGTTTCCCGATGTATCGTACCCAAGTTGAGTTCTACGGTTCCTAAACGCAAGTGGAGGTCTTCCCCTGCCACGCGCTGCATCACTTCTTCCATCACTCCCAGCAGGCGTTGGTAGTAAATTCTACTTACCTCCTCTTGCAGCTCCACCGCCCGGTCGGGATTGTGGTAGCCTACCTGCCACACTTGTTGCCTGATGCTATGGCGCAGGATTGCCATGCGTGTTAGCCTTGGTTTTTGCCGGATTGACTGTTTCCAGCATCAAGCAGTTTTTCCATGGAAATCCAGAGGTCCTCATCGATGTTGGGCGTATTTTTCATGAGGAAACGTAGCAAGTCGTTTGATTGGTGGTTACGGTCTTCTATCGTGGCATCAGGATCTTGCTGCAATTGTAGCCACTGGCTAAAGAGGATTTCGTATTCCCGCATGGTATCAAAATCGAGCCACAAAAAATTGAGTTTTCCACTGGCTGGTGCCGCTTCCTGAAAAAGGTGCTCTACCAAGGCCTGAAACTCTTGGTTGCGAAAACGCCCTGGCCAGGTGGGCAAAATGATAGATACTTGCTGAGAATAGAGGTAACCGGCGATCGTTTCCATGGGAAGCGAACCCAGGTAGATGTTCATTTTATTCCAGGAGAAACTGTCCAGCAGCGAAAAATTATCGAGCGTAAAAAATTCCTTCCAATACTCCAGTTGGTCATTGGCTTGATCGAGCTCTTCGAAAATGTGCTGCACCAGCGCTACTGCCTGATTGGTGACCCGATTCATCAAAAAAAGGTGCCAACCATCACTTTCTTGGGTAAGTTGAAAATTCTCCGGATCGCGGGCCATGCTCAATATGTCCAATGCCAGGCCTTGCAACTGATTGATTTCTACCAACTCGATGGATTTCAATCCGTAATGTTCGGCATCTGCTCCTTTACCTGGAAAAAGCACTCCGAATTCCTGGGTCTGTGCCTGAGGGCGCAGTTGCAAGTGGTCAACCGTGTAGAATCCTTCGCTTCTGTGGTTGCGCTGAATGATTAATTGTATGAGCTCGGCCAACTTGGAAAATAGGTTGTCAAAATTTCCAAACCGGCCAATGATCCACCAATCGTTGGTACCACCTGGGTGAAAGATCAGTAGAAAAGAGGCTCCTCCATCTTGAGGATTGGCTCCATAGCGATAGTTTTCCCAATTGCTTCCTTGTTCATATAAGCCACGGTTGATCTTGAACTCAGTGGTCTCCTCTACCACTTCATTCGACTGGCTTAACCGCATCATCGGTTTTTCGCTACTCTTTTCGTTCAGCGGAAAGAAGGTACCTGCGGTTGCCCGATCGATCACTTCGAAAAGACTGTTATCGTAGGTGGGATTTACCGCTCCTTCTACCCCATCGAAAATAATATCTAAGCCTGTGTTTAAGGTCAATCGGTTCGCCGAAAGATCGATCCCAAGCACCAACTTTACCCGTTTTTCCATGGTGCTGATGTTGGTCTGGCCCCAATACTCCTGACTGGGATCGTAACCCATAGCACGATTGGCACTTATTTCGGGGTAGTTGTCCAGGAAATTGATCCGGTTGTTGATTTCGAACGTGGGGTCTGTATTTTGCAATGCCGACTCTTTAGAGGTTTCGCCGGCGGTAACTACTACCAGACTTTCTGCAAAACGGGCCAACAAATGGTCCAAAAACCTTCCCCGCCGATTGACAAAAGAGTCACTCTTGGTCACCATCATTTCCAGGCTACTCTCATAAGCCTCAGGGTTTGGGGTGCTCCTGGGTGGCAACAGGTATTCAGTGATTATGGAGAAAAAATCGCTTGTTTCTACCCCAGTTAGCAACGGTTCCACATCTGGCACCATGGTTAGAGGTTGTGAAAAATAGGTTTGGTCTACGGACTTGTCAAGGCTAAAAAGACTGTTGACATTGGCCAACTGCGATAAGTGATTGGCCAGGATTTGCTCGAAAAACAATAGATAACCTTTGAACTGTTTGGCCTGCGCTTTCCGACGATCGCTCACCCAACCCGGAAGCCCCATTTGCCCGATACCATATACTCCGGGAAACTGGTTTTGAATAGAGTAATATTTTTCCAGGTTTCTAAATTGTCCGGTAGGTACCGGAATGTCAGTTTCATCGTCCTGCGATCCGGCTTGGTCTTCCAGGCTCATGGCCCGTAAAATATCCAGTTCTCGCTGTACCGCATTGGGGTTGGTGAAATACTGAAGGTTACCCTTGTAATAATTGGCCGAAACCGAATCATCGGCATTGTTTATGTCGAGATAGGCAATACAATTAAGGTCCACCATCACCCCATCTTTCAAGATACGGGGGTCATCCTCTCCGGCCTTTGAATCGAAAGGTTTTACGTCCAGTTTCCGTACACTGGTCACTTCCTCTATCGTTTTTACTACTCCCACTAACTCGGAGTTGTAGATTACGTGCATTTTTTCTTGCAACTGATCGGCAGGAATGAAACCCTGGGTCATTTGAGGGCCTTCAAAAATTTCTTCAACCGGTTCGCCCGCACCTTCCAGCTGATCGAGCGAATAGAAAATCACGGACTGCGCCAGAAATTGGTAGAGCGCATAAACTACCTCTGCGTGTACTTTGTTGAGGTCGGCTTCCTTCGAAACTTCAATGTCAATATCGATCTTGAGTTTCATTTTTTCCAGTGCCACTACTTCTACACAATCTTCCATGAGGTTGCGCTTGGCACTCAGCAACAGTTTCACCGATTCTTTTACCGATTCCTTTACCTCTTTGCGTTGGTATTTCTCATCATCGTCTAACTCTAAAAAAACCAGAAACAAGCCGTCAACGTCCCGCAATCTTTCTGCTATCACCAGCGGACGCATCCAGGCATTTCGCACGCCATTGACCTGATCAATGATGAGCTTCCGGTAGTCGTCAATGATAACAGGGTTGACCGTAAAGATATCTCTTGCGGTGAAGAAGGCCCCTTTGTCACGCATTTCAGGGTCCTGCTCCAAAATATCCTCAATGGGATAATAGGCCCGAAAACCCAGGTCGGTCATGGCATAGGCCACTTGTTCCAATGTGGTTACCCCAGGGTCGTGCTCGTTGTAATCGGTCCAGCGCCCACCAGATAACTGCTGAATAAGGTCAATGGCTTCACTGACCAACGCTTCGTAGTTGAGGGCGGTAGGCAGCTCCAGCGAATTCAGGTCGATATTTTCGGATGGTTCACTCATGTATCGGGATGGCCGAAGGTTGGTTTCAGGGTTGTGCCGAAGCACTGCTGCCGGAGGAAGAATTGCTACTGGAAGAAGAAGTACTGCCCGACGAGGAATTGCCCGTTGACGGCATGTTGGTGGTGGTATTGTTCGAACTACTCCCCGATCCAGAACCACTTCCCGCCGGAACATTGGGCGCATCACTTCCACCGTTGCTCGGGGTCACACTACTTGATTGTTGCAGTGCGTTGAGGTCTACGTTGCCCAGTACAGTATCGTCCCACAACTGGGTGATGAAGTAGCGTATGTTGGCCCCTTCCCCCAAATTGCGGGTACACTTTATTTCGAGCCGGTAATCATAAGTAGTTCCCTGCCACCTTAGTTTGATGTTGCAGGGTTTCCAAAAACTATAGAGCGCCCGGGTCTTGCGAATTTTTGCCCTTGATTTGCCGTAGGTACTCAAGGCAGTGGCATGAATGAGGCAATGCTTTCCGGTTCCGGTCACTCCGGTTCGGGCAACAATTTCATACGCCTGAGCGTGGTTAAGTCCCGATAAAATGGTGTGCCATTGCCGGTCGGCAGGTACCTCGCCAGCAATGGTACCGGTGCGCCCTTGCATGCTGCTCCATCCCCTAGTATCCAATGCAAACTGTGGATGCAGGGTGTTCACTCCAATGCGACCACCATTTTGTAAAAACAAGCGGGAGCCGTCGGCATTGGCAGGCTCATTGAAATTTAGCCCGGTATTTTCATCGGCATTCTCTACCGAAGTGGTCCAAAGTGGATCGGGATCTTGAATGTTTTCATAATAACTGACCACCGGATGGTCCTCAATTGGAGAAAGCATCAAGCCATTGTCGTCGGTCTTATCAATGCCGTCGTCCACAATGTTGACGCACGATTCGATCAGGTCTTCGAAGCTGCCTTCTGTCGGCAAACTGCCATTCAGAAAGTATTTTTTCAGGTTCTCACGGTTTACTGCTGCCATGCTTCGCCATTCATTAGGTTTCGGGTTGGGTAGTTGTTTCTTCCGTTGCGGTTTTGGCGGTGACGATAAAATCAGTTTTGATCATCATGTTGCCAATGCCACGTGGACTTGGGGCTACATAGTTTTTGGAGTTTTGCACGGAAATTTCGTGCGAGGTGGCCGATACTAAAATCGACCAGGGCCGTAGTGGAACAATTTCTTCCTGTCCGTCCCCTAAACTGGGATCAGCCGTATCCGTAAAGAAATATTTTCCATCATTGTCTACTGTCTTTACGACTGAAAAACCAGTGACAAAACCCACATAGTCACGCCCTTCAATAAAGGCCTGGATGTCTGATTTGTAAAGTGAGCCGCCAAATTCCACCCGGCCCTGACCTTTGCTTAGCCAAGGGGTGAGAAACACCGAAATGTCTTGGTCGAGTTGTTTTACTAACGCTCCGTTGTTTTGCTGGTTGACAAAGGCTACCGTACAAACTACTCGAATACGCTCGTAGAATGGATTCAAGACATCAATCTTCACAAAAGGACTGGCCCTTTCACTTATAAAATTGCGAATGGTCTCCAATTTACTGCGGCTGAATTTTGGCCGAAAAACATTGTTGACGCGTGGGTCTTCAATGTCAGGAATAAGGGCGACCAATACGTTTCCTTGATCACTCAGGCTATCTTGGGTCATTGCTGAAAAGCACTTGGCTTTGTAGATCTCAGAAAATTGCTGCAACACCAACATTTCATAATCGGTATAGGTTACCGCCCGGTTTTTGTGGCGCAGCCTTTCTGAAGCCCGGATGTGAAAGGCAGTGTCGTTTTCGGGCATCTTTCCATTCATGGATGGAAAGGGTTGGTTCACCGATTTGATGGACGCTGGCTGGTTTTCTATCGCATTGATTGAGCCAGCCAGCATAGGAGATTCCAGGTGGGCAAGGTCGTTATCCTGGTTTTTCCACACTACGGCTCCGCCGTTTACCGCTACTCCATAAATGGTGCGGGTGAGCTGCAAACTGCTTGGAATAGATGCGCGCAACCACACCAAACCCGTAGGCATGAGTTCGTGTTCAGTATCCATCCTTGCAGGAAGCTGCAACTTCACTAATCCTGCCTGAATGGCATTGAAAGTGGTGTCCATTAACAACTCGTGCTCTTCAAAGGGTTTCCATTGGTTGTCTTGTAAATACCACCATTGCACCTTGGGGTCCATCCGGAGGTTGTCTGAAACCGAACCTTCAGAAATCATCATGTACAGAGAAAGTACTTCGCCTCCCTGGATTCCGGAAAGGCCGAGCATCAGGTTGCCCAACGGCAATAAATCAGGTGCCAGCAAAACGGATGACCGGTCGGTGGCAATAGGAATTTCGTGTTCTCCAAAGGGATGTAGGTGAAACAACTGATCACCATCGATTGGATTTTTCCGCACCTCCCCTTCGGCCGGGAAGAGGTTACTCTCAGCACTATAGTTGAGACTAACGGCCTTTGCTTCGGGAGAAAAAGGCGGGTTGGGCAATGGCTTGAGGTCTACGGTTTCCTTGTTTTTGTTCTTGATTACCAAATTGGCATTGATGAGGTTAACCTCATTCAACTTGTCGGTGTAATCGTTCTGTCCAAATCCGAATTCAGGAGCCGTCATTTCAAAGGCTACATAGCCGGATTGGGTTTGTTGATTGAATTCCTGCGTTTTTGTAAAAGCATAGGTAGGAGAACTATCAAGGCGCTCCGTGTCAATGTTATCAAAGGTGGTGGTATCCGAAAGCGGTGTGGTATTATCGTAGCTTCCCTCTTCCTTTGTTTCAAACATATCAAACTGTTGGCGAGCGTCTCCCAAGGGCTGCCATTTGCGGTCTTTGAGCCGGCTGAGCCTTACTTTATAATCTTCATTGTTGATCTCTACATCGTAGTTGGCAAAATAATCTTTAAAGCCGTTGGGGTCGGTAGGCAGGTTGCTCCATTGGAGCAAAATCTCTAAGCTGGTCAGCTGCTTTTCAAGCGCTTCACTGCTTCCGATAATGAATTGATCTCCCACCGATGGGGTTGCCCCAAAAGGCATGAAGGGATTGTCTACCGAAAGTTTACTGTCCTGATTGTAGAGGCTTAGGTTTTTTACTCCCGTTACCGAAACTTTTGTGTAAAAATCAGACAGCCGCATGCCCGAAAGCAGCGAAAGAGGATATACCGGTGCTTCGGGCCGAAAGGTGACTAAACATACTGGCCATGATGTTTCCAATCTGCTCTGGTGGATTTTTTCCTGGTAGCCGTCGATGGCGGGCTGAGTAACATCTAATTCAAGCAATAAGTCCATTCTATACTGCTCTTGATTGAAAATTGCATTGTACCGTTCAATGGTCACCCAACCGGTTTCGGTGGTGAGTTCCAGCGTCAATGCATCCAGCATTATTCTAGAAAAAGCCGCTTCTACCGAAATTTTCTGGTTATCGGCCATTTCTTGGAGCCATTTCAACATGCCTTGCTCAAAGTCCTCTTTCTGGAAGCGAATCTGAAAAGTGATGCTCCGTTCGCCCTCTTGTAAATACAAGGTGGGCGAAGCCAGGGCAAAACCAATCCGGGCGTCTTGCATGGTTCGGTTGCGATCGGACTTCTCGTATTGGTCTTCTCCAAACAAAGCCCAACGCGGCATTGATCCAGAGCGAGAAACAGCGGTTTGGTCCGCATTGGACTGGCTGAATACGTTGGTGATGTATCCCGCAGAATCGGTGCCGGTATATACCAATGGATTGGAGGCTACAAACTGCGTATTGATCTGTTGAATTTTTGCTGGCAGCACATCCAAACCATCCCGTAATTCGTAATATAAAGTCTTGTTTGTTGCGTCTTTCCCAGCCAAAAGCAAACTGCCTGCAGCCAGTGAGTACGCCTCATCTCCCGGAGTGAGGTCGAAATACACCAAGGCATTGTCTGGCACAAAGGATTGAGGCACCATGCGCAGTACGCTCCGATAATAGAAACGGAGGTGCCGCTCAGAAATAGTGTTGAGCGATTGTTGCGTGTGCCGGTAAATCTTAAAAAAGGCCACCAACAAGCCAATATGTGGTTTCACTGCTGTTAAATCCGACAGAGTGGAACTCAGTTCGCGTTGAGCGGTGGCTTGTACACGCAGTGCTTCTTGGAGCAGTTTCTGAAAAATGGCGGCAATGAATGAAGCACCGTGGCTAATTTTCTCCTGAGGTGTAGCACCGATGAAAATGCTTTCGGCAGTACAACCTTCGTTGTCCCAAACGTTGCTAAGGCTTGCGGTATCCACGTTCATGGAAGTATTTAGCCCCGCAGGTGTAGCAGCTTCTTCGGCATATTTTCCGAATCGGCACATGGAGGTTGCCAAATCTCCAGTGATGGCTTTCCGAATTTGATTGGCCACCCGAAGCTGCCGGTTTTCTTTGCGTAGGTCTTTGAGCCAACGGTCTAATAGGAGTGCCAAATCAAGGGTATCGGCAAACATCCTCTTGATGGCCCTGAGCTGCACATTGCCAGGAAAAATACGCGAAGCCACTTGGGTATGTTCCGAAAATTCACGCGCCAATACATCCAGTTTGATTTGGGAAATGGTGGCTAAGGTGACTACTTGTGATTTTTGGAAGAAGCGCCTCCAATCGTCGAAAATTTCATTGTCGGCATTATAAAACAGCACCAACCTTGAAAATTCTTGCGTAAACAATACCAGGTCAGTAAGGGTACGTTCGTCGATTTTCACATAGTCTGAAGCCAAGGGCGCCAAATGGCGCTCATCTTGTGCCAGCCCGTTAGAATAGCTGGTGATGTACTCTTGTTTTGGCTCCAACTTCCGACTCATGATTTAGGAATGTTGGTTCCCTCCTCCAAATAGAAAGGATAAACCATGTTGCTTCGGGTATTGGTTTTTCGCACAGTATAATCTACCGTGATGTAGAGCACCCCTTGGTTGACATCTGCCACATCTACATTCACCGCATTCAATTCGATACGGGTTTCAAATTTGACGATGCCCATGCGAATGATGTGCTCTAAGTAAGTAACCAGGCTTTGGTCGATGGTTTGAAAGACCGCCTGGCGAATACCAATACCGTATTGAGGCAGCATGATGCGTTCTCCCGGATTGGTAGATAGCAGGATGTTGAGACTTTCGAGAATATCCTGATCCTCAGCCACCAGGTCTACTTCAGCCGTATAGGGGTTAAATTCAGGAGGGAAACTCCAACCCTGTCCGAGAAAGGAATTGTTGTTGTTATCTTCCATCATCCTCCAATCATTACAGTTGGCCAACCCGTGAGTACTTTTCCACCGTGTGCGGTAGTATCTCCCATTCTCACTGCTGGCTTTCCACCAATCATCACCGTCATGGAGCCAATGGAAATAGAATCGGGCATTGCAGGCATGCCGGTACACATGCAGGAATCACCTACGACAGATGCAGGCATTCCTCCTATGGTTACCGTGGGCTCACCAGGGCCAAGAATAGGCCCTCCTACATGTGGTACGGTTGCCGGCCCTACGGGAGTTTGCATCGGACAAAGGTGTTGATCCATGATTCTTGCTGCTGGTGGCATAGTTTTACTTGTTAATTGATATTGACCATTGCGCCTGAAATCTTGGCATTCAATGCCCCAGACAATTCGGCTTGTTGCCCGGTTACTTTTGCCGCCATGTCTGCTTGAAGCGTGGCCTGCATACCTTTCACCGTAGCATTGCCCGTAGCTTGTGCATCCAGGTTGCCAGTGGCTTTGATGGTTACATTTCCACTGGCTTCAATCGTAAGGTTTGAGGCACTTTTAATGGTCACTCCGCTGGAACTCATCGCCATGGAATTTCCATTCTTGTCTTCGATGGAAATGCCTTCTTCAGACATGGTTACCTTGTTGGAGTTTTGATCGGTGATCACAATGCTTTTTTCCTTGTCGGAGAAGATGACGTTGTTTTTTTGAGGCGTACTGATGGCAACGCTTTGTTCATTCTCTTTATCGGTAAGGGTAATGGCATTTCCTCCTTTGGTGGTGAAGGCTTTGATGGTGTTTTCCTCGTCGGGATCTACTGGTGGAACATTGGTTTTACTGTACATACTGCCCAGAATTACCGGATATCGCGGGTCGTCATTCACAAATCCAAGGATGACCTCGTCTCCTACTTCGGGGTAGAAGACGGTACCGGCTGAGTTGGTAGCATAAAAAGTGGCCATTCTGGCCCAAACCAATGAGGATTCGGCCTGAAGAATTGCAATTTCTACCTGGATACGGGTGGCCTGATCCGGGTCTTCGTAAATCTGTTTTACGGTGCCATTCTGTAAACCATTTATCCCAGGCAACAGACCTGCAGTTAGCGGTGCAACAATGTTGGGCGTTTCACTGAAGGAGGCATAATCTAACCCAAAAGTGACATCAGAGGTCCAGTTTCCATTGGCCACTTCGTGGGTTACTCCGGTTACGTAAATGGTGCCGTTGAAGCGCGTACCTACCCCGGAAACATCGATGGTTGCCCCAGGTGCTGCCAAAGCATTGCCTTGAAATTTAGCATGCCCTGTGATGCGATTCAGCCAGGAGCGCTGCAACTGAGCCGAAGCCCAGGCGGTAAGGTCGGCCGCTTCGAGGGGTGCATTGGTTTGTAGAGTAAAGTCTGAAACACTCAAAACACCCGCCAAGGTGGAAGAATCAATGTTGCCCTGCGAGTTTACGGTGGGATTGGTGCTCGATCCGGTAACTACGGCCTGTGTAGCAGGATCCCAACCGGCGGCTGTTACGCTGCTCAACTGGGTTTGTGCATCCATATCAGCCTGAAAATCGAGTATATCGGTTCCGTAGGTCAACGAAAGCACTGCCGATTCAGATACCTTGGGCTCGTTTACATCAACCGCTCCGGCATCTACAATTACTACCATGCTGTTGCGCTGCGCCCGGGTGAGCAGAAAGTCCCAATCGGTGCTGTAAAACTGAATGACTTCTTTTAGTTTTTCAGAGGTGCCACCCACAGAAGCCTGAAGGCCCGCATTTTCGATCACCTGCTTCATTAAATCGCCATCTGTGGTAGTGGTTTTCCCATCGCCGTAGGTGGCATTCTTTCGGCCCACCGTCATTTTCACGGCTTCGTCCCGGCATTCTACATTGAGTTCTGGTGAACAGTTTTCGCCAATACGTACCCCGTGTTTAATGATGATGCCTTTGAAAATGGTGGTTTCATCGGAGTGGTAACCGGCTTTGATCTCGATTTCATTTCCAGGCTTGAAATCATCGGTATCACTGATTTCGAAATCGGCGGTGGCCGGGCTTCCGTCGGAGATGGAGAAACGAGCGGACGGAATACGGTTGAGGTTTTTAGTAACCTCTATTGACCGCACCTGATACGTGCCACTGATTTCTGAACCATTGGTCAGAATGGTGAAGGTTACCAGGTTGGTTTCATCGTTGATTGGGGAGGGGGCAGTCATGCAAAATTACTTGCTTACGGGAGGAAAAATGAGTTTTTGGCCCGGTACGATATCTCTAAAGTCATCCAAGCCATTCTCGTTGGCTACTTTTAGGTAGTAGCCAGAATTGTTGTAAATACGATAGCACATCAGGGGAAGTGTGTCCCCGGCTTGTACAGTCACAATGTGGGTAAGGTCTGGCGAACTTTTATTGGCCAATTTGGCAAGTGTGTCTTCATCGGTAAAGCCAATAAATGATAGATTCACCCGCGCTCTAAGCGGAGTTCCGCTGGGTTTGAATAAGGTGTAACTGACTTCCATATTCGTCAACCGGCAGTTGAAGATCATGGTTCCCCAAAGCAATTGCACATAATTGGGCTCGTGTTGGCTCCCTACAAAGGTGTAGACCGTTTCCTTCAGGTTTTGAATGTGCGTAACCACATCGGTTTCGAACAAGGAAACCGCCCCGGTTCCATCAAAAACCAACTCAAAGTTCACTTCTTCCCGCGCTATTTTTTTGAATTTAGGTGACGCTCCATTGGCTCCACATTCGTTGGTATCGTTGTATTTAATGGCATACTTGTGGGTATACCGGGTAGGGTTGATCATGACCGAAATGGGCGACCCATTGGTGGAAGAGAACTCAGGATCTGAATAAGCCTGAATTTGCATCTTTTTCAGGAAGCCTGTACTGATTCCAGCCATACTCAGCGTTCTTTTTGCTGTTTCAATAAGGTTTTGATCTTACGATCGCAAGCTTCTAAAAGCTCTTTTTTCATGGCTTCCAGATCAATGCTGCTTTCAGCATTGCTGCGAGGACTATCTACTACCTCAGTTCGGATAATCAACTCTTTGATTTCGATGGGCATGGTGTGCTTAAAGAAAAGGATAAGGGCTGCTGTGAGGCAAAACTCACAGCAGCCGCATAGAATAGTTGTAGGCCAATTCGATGGTTTCGATGGCTACTTCGTTTTTCTGAGCGTGGAAGCCGGTTACTTCCCACTTCACCGGGTAGGCATTGGCCAGGGTCCATGCCCGCAAAGGCATGCCGGTTTCACTTAGTAGTTGTACAACCAATGGTTGTGCCAGCACTGGCAACGCCAAGTCAGCTTCCAATACCGCTTTGCACCATATCACCAATGGGTAAGTTATCGGGGCGATGCCCCGCTTCAACACCAAATTTGGATGGCGGACCGCAACCGGAAGCCGGTGCGTATAGCGGTTTTCTCCTCCTTCAACTACTTCTTCCACATTCATTTCAGCGGTTAACCCTGAAACTTCCAGGAAACTGGTATCGGACATACCAGCCGTAGCGGCAAAGGAAACTTTGAAATAAAACCCAGCCGGTGGATAATCTCCACCAAACAGCGTCTCAGACAACGAAGTCATCTACCTTCAATTAGCCATTGCCGATCGTTAGTCCCTCGTGAGCGATCTCAATGGTCTCGATGGCTACTTCGTTACCATCAGATTTAAGGTCGGTGGCCACAATCTTGGTAGGCCATGCGTTGGCAAGGGTCCAAACCATGGTTGGGTTTCCGGTTTCATCGAGCAAGCTAATGGTGACTGTAATTCGCTTGATGGTATTCATCTTGATTTGCGAATACCAATCCCAGTAGCTATTGTCGGAAACAAATACGCCTTTGCGCATGGTTACATTTCCAAATTTGGCCAGGCCTGGCATTTTGATGTTGGAGAACACCGGGCTGTCGCCGTGGCGGTATTCAATCGGTTGGGTTTCAGTATCCAAACCGGATACTTCTTGAAAAGACATGCTGGCCGAGTCCCATTTCACATTGAAGTAAAATTTGGGCATGGGCCATATGGTCTTCGACTGAGCTGATCCGTCGTCTGCCATGTTGGTAGTATTTTAAAAAAGGATAAAGAATAAGGTGGATTAGGCTTGTTGTTGTTGCTGCTGGAAGGTGATCTCAATGAATTCCGCAGGTTTGGAAGGAGCGACCAAAACGGTGATCCGCATGATGCCGTTGTTGATGTCATCGGCGGTCATGGTGGCTCCAAGTCCTACAGATACCGAGAAGGCTTGCGCAGCGGTGGGTCCTACAATAGCACCAGCTTTCCATTGCTGGGTGAGGAAGTTTTCGATCATGCTTTTAATGGTGGTCCATGTGTTCGCATCATTAGGATCGAAAACGAAAGCTCTGGCAGCGGCTTTGATTGATTGCTCCAGGAAAATCATGTTCCTGCGCACATTGATATAACGCCAGTCGTTGCTGTTGCCCAACAGGGTTCGAGCTCCCCAAATTTTAATGCCATCGCCTACAAAAGCACGAATCGCGTTCACAGCTTTACCGTTCAGCGGCACATTTAAGTCTTCCTGACTCTTGTTGGTGATTTGTACGGTTACATCCGAACTACCAGATAAACCGGTATTGGCAGGCGCTTTCCATACACCGACTGCATTGTCCACATTGGTATACACTCCGGCCATCGCTCCACTTGGTGGAATGAGGTTAGCTAAACGCTGAATTTCATCCATCAAATCGCTGTAGGAAGGACTGATTTGCATCAAGGTTTGGTGGATGGTGGTAGAATCCATGTTTGGATCAACCGTAGAATCAGTCGAAACGCTGTCGCCTGCCATCAGGGAAGCTACGTCTCTGTAATCGCTTTTTTGATCGTCAGAAGCAGAAGAACTATTAATTTCTGTATCGATCACGCCTTTCAAAGCGGTTCTGCCACTGCTGGTGAGCAAGAGGTAAGAAATCTCTGATGGCGGCACCATTGTTGAATACACCCAAGGGTAGTAAACGGCTCCCCACTGCAGGTACTCACTGGTGATGTTGCGAAAATTCTCTACAACAGAGTTTTGACTTCCATCGCGTTCAACATAGCCTTGGTAAAGGTCGAGAATCGCGAAACGACTTTGCATGGTTCCACAGTGCTGGAGCATGGTTTCTTGCACCGTAGAAACACTTGAGCCGTTGTTGAGCACCATTAGATCAGGAATAACAAGCATGGTAGGTTCTGCTTCTTTCTCCAGCTCTGCAATAGAGTTGTTCAATGCGTTTTGAGTCACTGAATCCGTATAACTCCCAACCGAAAGGATATAGGCATCACCTCCTCCATTTTGATAAAACCAGCGAATGCTGTTGTAGAGGTAATACTGCCCTGCACTGTATGAGAGGGTGGAAACATCATCCAGCATCATAAAACTCAATGATCCGTCTGGCTGTACGCCCATGGTGTCTGCACCATCGCCTCCGCCAGAGCCGGAACCAGAACCAGAGCCAGAGCCGGAACCAGAACCAGAACCAGAGCCGGAGCCGGAACCAGAACCACTTCCTGAGCCAGAACCACTTCCTGAGCCGGAACCACTTCCCGTTACGGTGAGGTCTAACTGCATGTAAGGGTTCGCACTCGCACTTGGAGCGAATTGTGGTCCAGTACCAAAATATTGCTCAAAATCGCCTAAACTGGTGATTTTTGTAGGCACATTGGTCAGCGATTTGCTGCCCATTACCGCCTTTTGGGTGTAGCCGATGAAGGCCGGTACCGCAGTAGGTACTGGCACCACCGAGTTGCCAAAGGCATCTTTCTCGACGATGTATACGCCGGGTGTTTTCATTGTTACCGCCATTGGGTGTTGATTATTACAGGATTAAACATAGATGTGGATTGGTGATATATAATTGATTGTATTTTGTTGCATGCTGGTTTTCAGGTCCCTTTCGTTAGCCGCCGGTAAAGGATCGATGAGGGTACTTTCGTCTGTCCTTGATATCAATCGAAATTTTTCTTGTGGTCGGGCCTGAAGAAACAATTGGCTTTGGGATTCGAACGTGAGGCCAAGGTCTCCGTTGGGCATTTCTGAAATTCCAGTAAATGTCACTACGCTATCCTCGCTTTCATCGACGATGTCTAGGTCCTTGGGGTTCTTTTTACCCACTACTTTGTCGTTCACCATTCGAGGGAGGTAACCGCTATCACTTTGGTCGAAAACCAGGTATTGCCAGGTGGTTGCCCTTGCGGTAAAGGAGCACTGATAATTCAAGGGGGTTAAGGTTCTGGATTCGCTGATGAGCAAGCGGTTGCCATCGGGAAGCTTATTGGCAATTTGAACCACCGCAAACGGTCGGTCCTGAAAGTTGAGTTCTGTTACGAACAGTTCTCCTACTGTCTCGTCATTGACGATGACGGCATACCATCCTTCTCCTGGCCCGGTAAGGTCGATTGTGGCAGTTTGGGCACCTTGTTGAAGGGGTTGGTTGACTACGGTATTTCCCCAAGAATCGTTGACAACCATCGAGCTTCCATCGCTGGCAATGGGTTCTGCAAAGGTGTAGTTCACCTTATAGTTACTGAGGTAAATGGTAGACCAATTGGAGTTTTCGGGCACTAACTCGATCGCATTGGAGGAATCGGGACGCAGGTTGCTAAAGAAAAATGCTGTTCCTGGCAGTGGAAGTGTGGTTTCCGTAAAATTGACAAACGAAGTGTTGGTAAGGTCGCAAAAGAAATAAAGGTCAAAATCGGTTACCGGGTAAGGGGCGATTTGGGTCACTCCATCGGCATTGTTTTGAACGGGCACGAGTAGGTTGGCATTGGTTCCCGAGGTTCGCCACATCATTTGTCCGTTGTGCAATTTTTGTTGGGTGGG
>CALCCE010000123.1 GCA_937899835.1 uncultured Flavobacteriales bacterium
TGGTGGGTAGCGCAACGCACCGTTGCGTGGCAAAAATCCAC
This sequence comes from uncultured Flavobacteriales bacterium, assembly GCA_937899835.1. Classification (GTDB taxonomy): domain Bacteria; phylum Bacteroidota; class Bacteroidia; order Flavobacteriales_G; family Salibacteraceae; genus CALCCE01. The sequence continues at coordinate 42 of CALCCE010000123.1, forward strand.
GCAACACTTTTTCATGACGACATGCGCACCATTGGGGTATGGGTAAACTACTGTATGCCCTTGCGGTAATGTACCCTTGAACCGGGCAAGGCGGCCTGTTACCTTTGAAAATGGGCCTTTAATTCATGAGTTCGTGTTTGAAAACCGGTAATTATTGGGCTCTCTCCAATGACTTATAAACCTTGACTTGATGCAAAAGAATTTAATCTCCTGGCTACTGTTGTGGCTGCTGTTGACCTCTCCACTTTTAATGCTGGCGCATTATCCTCCCGGGGCGTCCCATACTGTAGGCCACCACACCCACCAAAACGCTGGAAGCGTTACCCGAACCACCAACGGACGTTTTGTTCCTCCGGTTGCCGTTTGTGATGAAGATGAAATCACCTACATCCGCGTAAACGCGCACTTGTTTCTTCGAACCGACCCCGGTAACCCGGGCAACTTTACCGAGTGCGATGACGGAAATGGCAATTTTAATTTCACGGGCTATGATTATGTGGAAGAAATGATTGGGAACCTGAACGATGTGTGGGCCAAAAACTACCAGTCTACTTTGTGGCCTGGATCGGATGGAGCCAACCCACCATTGCCTCCGCCTTATTTGCCTAAAAAAGTGCAGGTAGTGCTCAAAGGCATTTACTTTCACCGGGTGAATTCCGCCGAATATGCTGCTTTCTCCAATCCGGGAATGTTGTCGCAAAACATCGTTACTAACTATGGAGTAAATCTGGGCACCGAGTTCAACATTTTTATGTTTGAAGGTTCGGGAAGCCTGCAAAACTATGGCCTGGCTTTGCCCGATCCGAGCCAGTATGGTTGTGTGATTGGCAATGCATGGTATCAATACTCGTTTAGCCCTCCGGGCAATAACGGATCTTACAACTACGCCCGCACAATAGCGCATGAATTGGGGCACCTCCTGGGCCTCAAGCATCCATTTCAATACAATTCTTGTGATGGGATTGACATCGACGTTGCACAGGAATCCTGCTACAATCCTGGGTCTCCCTGCTGGGGATCGGGTGGCAACAACATGATGGCCTATGTCGATTTTGCCAGTGCATTGACGCCTTGCCAGTTGGACATCGTAGAAAACAACATAAACAACTTTGCCAACTATGTAGAGCTGTGTTGCGACAATTGGACTACCACAAACATTGCTACCGGCAGTGGATTACCTGGAATTAGAATGGTTGCTAACTGTTCTCCGCCCGAATGTATCGGATTTGATATCGAGCTGTTCAGTTGTCCGAATCCGCCATCGACCAATTTTGTGGCTTGTTTGCAGTTAACGGGCAACTATACCACATGTAATACCTGGCGGGTGAGCCAGGTGAACATCAACACCGGGCAGGAGCTCAACGTGTTGTTTTACAACAATGTGACCGAGGTGCAGAACTATCCACTGGTGTCGAGCAATGTCTCGCTCTATGAAATCCACGTGACGGTGACGCAATGTGCCACGGCACAATGTGCCGAACGGATCGAATGCCGGCGTTTGGGCCTGTTTAATTTTCCCATTCCACCACTTCCACCAAAAGTTTCTAAACGGGAAGGAGTGGCAGATAATTCTTTAGAGGAGCCCAAGGTATGGGTGTTTCCCAATCCGGCCAAGGAGCATTTACAATTGCATTTTGATGTTGAGCTGTACCAGCACATTTCGGTGTGGAGCCTCACCGGGCAGCAATTGCTTCGAAAAAGGTTGGACCAACTCCCGCAGAGGCAACTGGAATTGAATGAACTGGCTCCGGGCAGTTACCTGATTCGCTTTGAAGGAAAAGATGGGTCGGCGGTGATTCGAAAGTTTGTTAAAACTTGATGACAGGACCTACAGATTGCAAAAAAGGCTGCCCTTGTGAGAAAGGCAGCCTTTTTTATGGTGTATGCTTTGTTTGAGAGTTACTTCTGAAACGTATCGGCTACGATCAAGTCTTTGGTGCCGTGGCCCCAGGAATAAAAACCCTCACCACTTTTCACGCCCATTTTACCAGCCGTCACCATGTTCACCAGTAGCGGACATGGTGCGTATTTGGGGTTGCCAAAGCCCTCGTGCATCACCCGAAGGATAGAGAGGCAAACATCCAAACCGATGAAGTCGGCCAGTTGCAGCGGCCCCATGGGGTGTGCCATGCCCAATTTCATCACGGTGTCGATTTCGCTCACACCGGCCACACCTTCGTGTAAGGTAATGATCGCTTCATTGATCATGGGCATCAAAATGCGGTTGGCCACAAAACCGGGATAGTCGTTCACCTCTACGGGTACTTTGCCCAGGGTTTTAGACATTTCCATGATTTGTTGGGTCACTGCATCGCTGGTGGCGTAGCCACGAATGATCTCCACCAGCTTCATCACCGGTACCGGGTTCATGAAGTGCATACCGATCACTTTGTCGGGGCGCTGGGTAGCAGCTCCGATCTGGGTAATGGAAATGGAGGAAGTATTGGTTGCCAAAATGGTGTCGGACGGAGCCAATTCGTCCATTTGACCGAAGATTTTTAGCTTGAGGTCTATATTTTCAGTGGCAGCTTCTACCACCAATTCACGGTCTTTTACACCGTCGGCCATGTTGGTAAGGGTAGTGAGGCGGCTCAATGCACCGGCCTTGTCTTCTTCGGACAGGCGGCCTTTGGCAATTTGCCGGTCCATGTTTTTCTCAATGGTTTTCAACGCCTTGTCCAGGGCCGCTTGAGAAATATCGATAAGGTTCACTTCGAACCCACTTTGGGCAAAAACGTGAGCAATGCCGTTTCCCATGGTTCCGGCACCGATAACTGCAATCTTTTTCATGCTTGGTCAATAGGTTGTTGGAGGTCTGAAAACCGCTTCAGACGCAAAATGCACTGCAATATTAGTACTTATTTCCCTCTTCCTTGCAGCACGATGAGCACCGTGTAGATAAGGATTTTGAGATCGACGAAAACCGACATGTTTTCAATGTAGATCACATCGTATTTTAACCGTTCGATCATTTGGGGAACATTCTCTGCATAACCGTACTTCACCTGGCCCCAAGAGGTGATTCCTGGACGTACTTTGTGCAAATGGCGGTAGTGTGGAGCCTCCTTTACAATCTGGTCGATAAAATACCGGCGTTCGGGTCTTGGACCTACCAAGGCCATGTCGCCCTTGATCACATTTACAAACTGTGGCAACTCATCCATTCGCGTTTGACGGATGAATCGTCCAAAACGGGTGATGCGCGGATCGTGCTCGTGCGATAAGGCCGGCCCGTTTTTTTCCGCATCCACAAACATCGAACGAAACTTAAAAATCTTGAAAGGTTGACCGTACCTACCAATGCGCTCATGCGAATACAAAATGGGGCCCGGCGAAGAGAGTTTCACCATGATGGCCAAAAAGAGGTAGAGCGGGGAGAGGATGACCAAGGCCAGAATGGAGATGGAAATGTCCATGATGCGTTTGAGGCTCACCTGCCACGCAGGCATGATTTCAGCCGTCACTTCAATAAGAGGGGCCCCGAGAATAGAAGTCATTTTCACCGAACCTGAAAGAATATCGTACATGTCGGGAATGACCTTGATGAATACTTTTTGCCCTTCCAGTTCATTGATGACGCGGCCAATACTTTCGTGTTCAGAAGATTCGATGGCGAGAATTACCTCTTCAATGTGGTGCTGTCTGATGATGGATTGGATGTTGCGCACGTGGCCCAGGTGGGGCAGTTCTTGCTCCAAACGTTTGTCGCTACCCCCATTGATGTGCACAAAACCCAGAAAGCGAAAGCCAACCGATCGGCGATCGCTTTCCAATTCACGGTAAAGTTCGAGGGCCTTTTCGTTGCTGCCAATCAGTAGGGTATTGAAACCAATGAGCCGGTTGTGAATGCGGTAGGCGGTGATGCTTGAAAGCACAAAACGCAAGAAAAAAGTGAACACAAAATGCAATAAGAATAGCGCAGTGAACGACTGATAGTAGTTTTTGTAGGTGTTCACCTCATCGTCTAGCAAGACAGTAAAGAAAATGATGGTTACCCCGATGAGCGAAACCATGAAGGTTTGTCCCAATTCTTTCAACCGTGACTTGCGGTAGATCTGCCGGTAAGTCCCGATAAGGGCATAGAGCATGACCCAAAATAGCGGAATGAGCAGCAAACCCATGTAGAATTTGCGTGTGAAAGCAATGTCTACCGGCATGCCGTATTTCTGCGGCTCGATGTAGAGCTTGCGAAAGATGAAAAACAAACTCCAGGCAAAACCTGCCGAGAACAGGTCGGCAACCAGGTATTTGAGGACCTGAAGGTGTTTATTCATGCCGCTTTATGGGTGAATAATCTTAAGGTTATCCAGCAGAAGAACACTTTCGGCCTGATCGGGATTGTGTGCAGCGCGAAACCACAAGCGGTAGGTAGAGGCATTGACCTCCGACGAAACCGCTGGCGTTAGGTGAATATAAGTCTTGTTCCAACCGAAATTACCGTTGTCATCCTCCGTAGGATTAAGGTCAATGATGGGCACCACGAATTCGATACCGTCGAGGGCAATTTGCATGCCTACCAGCATGCGGGTGCTGATGTTGTAATCCATCTCAAGGTATACCTCGGTACCACCTTTGGGCAAAACCAAGGGTGGTGTGCTGGTGGCTTCAAAGTTCGGTGTGGTTTCGTTGAGTCGAATGATGCCAGAAGACTTGTTATTGTTGGGGTCTCCTTCAGGAGTAGGCAAGATAAGCGCCACATCTTGGGTACGGTCCATGCGTACATCACTGTTGGGCATGGAGTCGAAAGCAACCGAAATATCTTCAAAATCTTCGTCCCAGGTGAAATCCAGATCTTCGAAATAGTTAACCACCGGGTTGATGGTTTGTACCTCGCCAGGAACAAATTCGTATTCGGATAACTCGAAAACATCGTAAAAGGGATACCTCACCCGGCTGGCCGAAATCCCATTGTTCAAAATGCCAGCACTAATTTTCACGTTGGCTACTTCATTTTTGAGCACCGGAACGTCCACGGGCAACTCAAATGCACCAATCAATTCGTCATTTACAAACACCCAGGCATCGGTAATGCGCTCCGAGGCGGCCCCTTCGCGGTTGGCATCGCGCAAGCGCAAGTCAATACTGTCAATGCGAATGTAGGCAGGTATTTCTTCCTCCGGGTTGATGATCTCACAACTGCCGAGCAGGAACAAAAGAAGAATGCTGAGTCCGATAGTGGACGAAATGCTACGCCAAATCATACAAGTCAAAAGCCCCGATGTGCGTTTTAAAGCCGCCCAAATATCGGTTTATCCGATAGAATTTTCAAGTTGCCCGGAGATAAAGTTGGGCGACAACCTAAGTTTTTCCAACACCTTGTTGGCTACATCCAGGGCATTGTAGCCATCTTCGATAGTAACGCGCGGAGTGTCGTTATTATTGATTGCAGCAGCAAATGTGGTCAACTCTTCTTTAATGGCATTGGTTTCGTCCACTTTTGGCGTATCGAAATAGATTTGTTTCAAGGGTTTGCCGTGGCCTGGATCGATGGTTACAGAAAGAGGATCGGGCACGCCATCCACATCTTTGAGGCGCACGATTTCGGTTTTTCTTTCCAGAAAATCAACCGAAATGTAGGCATCGCGTTGAAAGAAGCGCGACTTCCGCATGTTTTTTAAGGAGATCCGACTGGCGGTGAGGTTGGCCACACATCCGTTGTCAAATTCAATGCGTGCATTGGCAATATCGGGCGTTTCGCTCACCACCGCCACACCACTGGCGTTGATGCGTTTGATGTTAGAGTTCACCACACTCAATACAATGTCGATGTCGTGGATCATCAGATCGAGCACCACCGAAACGTCTGTACCTCTGGGATTGAACTGGGCCAGACGGTGGGTTTCGATAAACATCGGTTGCTTAAAGTAATCCTGAGCCGCAGCAAAAGCAGGATTGAACCGCTCCACGTGGCCGACTTGTACCTTCACGTTAGCTTCGTGGCAAAGCCCGATCAACTTTTTAGCTTCTTCTACCGTATTGGTGATTGGCTTTTCGATAAAGATGTGCTTTGACTGACGCACCGCTTTTTCGGCACATTCGAAGTGAGAAAGGGTAGGCGTTACAATGTCTACTGCATCTACTTCATGAAGAAGCGAGTCGATGTCGGAGAAGGCTGTGATACCAAACTCCTGGGCAGTTTCCTGACTTCTATTAGGGTCGGGGTCGAAAAACCCTACCAATTCGAAACTTTCGATCTCTTTGAGCAATTTGATGTGGATACGGCCTAAGTGGCCCGCTCCCAAGACTCCGATTTTGAGCATAATTCAACCGATTTTCTACAAATCTACTTTGTTTTCCAACCACATGGAGGCCGATGTTGAAAAGGTAATTAACAACGATATTAACCGTGTTTCAAAATGGTTAAATTCGCCTCTTCCCACGGAATATGTAATTACATTTGGTTTATGATCGATAGCTTCAAACACAAGGGCATGAGGCGCAAGCTGGTAGAGGAAATTCGCCAAAAAGGGGTAAACGATTCCGAAGTGCTTGCGGCCATTGAGGAGATTCCGCGTCATTTTTTTCTGGATAATGCATTCCTGAACTACGCCTACGAAGACAAAGCCTTTCCCATTGGCTCGGGACAAACCATTTCTCAGCCCTTTACCGTAGCCTTTCAAACCAGTTTGCTCGAATTGCAAAAAGGCCATAAAGTGTTAGAAATTGGCACGGGTAGCGGATTCCAAACCGCAGTGTTGGTGAAAATGGGGGTGAAGGTATTTACCATCGAACGGCAACGTCAATTGTATTTGAAAACTCGGGAACTGTTGCCCAAAATAGGTTTCAGGCCACGTTTTTTCTATGGAGATGGCTACCAAGGCCTGCCCGCTTATGGGCCGTTTGATCGGGTTTTGGTCACCGCAGGCGCCCCTTTTGTCCCCGAACCCCTCAAAGAGCAATTGGTGGTAGGCGGTGTGTTGGTCATTCCGGTGGGAGCTGGTGATGTGCAACGCATGATCCGCATTCAAAAAGTAGCCGAGAATGAGTACCAGGAAGAAGAGTTTGGAGAATTTCGATTTGTTCCCTTATTAGAAGACAAAGAGCAGGGAAAATAAAGGCCGGTTGGGTACGTTCCTATGAGCAATTCGCCCCAAGGCTCAATCAACAGGGTGGTAGAATCCATTCAATTAACCGGGAAAAAAATCCCCAAATGGGGTTGAAACTACTTTTCACAGTATCTTGTCGAACCAATTTTACCTGCATGAATTCAAATTTGCTGAAGACGCTGGCCCTGCTTTTGCTGAGTCTTGGCTCCTTCGCGGCCAGTGCCCAACTCACCGAACAGGAAAAACGCCAGTTTAAACCCACTGAACAACATTGGGGACTCACTTTCAACCTTACCGGCCTCATCGACAACATCAGCCTCAACTCCCTGCGGGATGATGTGAACAACGAAGCCCTGCTGATTCGCTATTATTACACTGACAACCTTGTGTTTCGATCTGGTTTGGGGTTCAACACCTTTCGAATGAAGACCGAAACCGTGGATAGTGTGGGTTCCAGCGAGGTGAAATTTGATTCTACCTTTTCTCAAAACAACTTCTTTTTTGCACCAGGTATCGAAACCCACTTGAAAGGATCCAACAAATTGGACCCATACCTGGGGGCCTCCCTGGCTTTTGGCGCCATTGGCAAAACCAACATCGATACGGATCAACAAACGACCGATACCTTGGGCCTTGCCCGGGTAACTACCACCGAAGAGCGGGGAGGAGGCTTCTCGCTTGGAATTAACCTCATTGCCGGATTCAACTACTTTTTCACCCAAAACTTAAGCATCGGGGCCGAATACCAATTGGGCTTTCGCAACTTGCGTACCGGAGGTGATTTCACGCGCAGCACCACCGTTTTTCCGGTGAGTGGCTCTTCTACCAGCACCCGCGAGGTGGGTTCTAATGTCGTTACCGACTCAGGATTGCGCACCAGTTCTACCGCAGGCATCACTTTGTCGTATTTCTTTACCCGAAACAACGCACCACGGGCCCGAAAGCCCAAAACACAACCTGCTACCGCTCCGACAACCGGCGATTCCTAAGCCCATAAATTACCCATTGCTATGCTGTTCCGAAAAATATCCTCCTTGGTTTTATTGCTGGCGGTTGGCGTTGGTCTCTTCAGCACCACCGGCTGCCGGAAAGGAGAAAACGATCCTTTCTTTTCGCTGCGCTCGCGCAAAGCCCGGCTCACCGGCGACTGGACCGTGCAAGAATCCATTTTGACCAACAACGATACCACCTATACCTACGATGGAACCAACCTTACGGTAACGGTGGGTGGTGCGGAGATTTTTCAACCGTATCCGGTGACCTATACCTGGAAATTTGAAAACGACGGGAAATACGAAATGGTAGAAACCCGCACCTTTCCCGATGGATTTTTTGGTCAGGGAACCCTTGGATACGTAGAAACGGTGACCACCAATGGCATTTGGAATTTTGCCGGTGGCGATGACGATTACCGTAATGGAGAGCGCCTGTTGCTGCTGCCCGACCAGATACAAACCACCCGCTCCAATTCGGGGAGCAACATTGTGGCGGAAAACATTGAAGGACAAATCAATGGAGTAGTGTACGACATTGATCAATTGCGCAACACCGAAATGGATTGGAAATACAGCCAGACCGTCTCTACCGTGGCAGGTACCGAGATGCAAACCGGTGAAATTGCACTCAAAAAAGATTAACAATGCAGGCTAACCTTCTCCGAAATACCTTCATTGGCGGTGCACTAGCTCTGTCCATGTTGCTGGTGGGAGGTTGTCAAAAAGGCGAAGACGATCCCTTGCTCTCTTTCCGTTCGCGAAAAAACCGAATGGTTGGAGAATGGACGGTGGTTGAATCCAAAACCGTGATGCGGGAGACCGACCCCAGCTTTGAGTTTTCGACCACCACTACCGTTAAAGATGGTCGCATCGTTATCGACCGCGAATTCTCTAATGGGCCGGTAGAAGACCTGGATGCCAGTATTGACTACAACACCTACGAATTTGATGACGAAGGCGGTTTTGTACACCAGCTGAAATACCGCTACCAACGCACTGCCTTTATCAATGCCCGGCCGTTCCCTATCAATGGCGAGTATACTTTAGAAGAGCGGGGTACCTGGGATTTTTTAGGAGCCACCGAAGGCTACAAAAACCGGGAGCGAGTGCAATTGTTAACCACCAGCCGCACCACCATTACTTTCGAGTTTGGCAGTGGGCTGAATGATTCCATTCCCACCAACGAACCCGATATTTGGGAATTGGCCACCTGGGATTTGAGCCGCTTGAGCCACAAAGAAATTATCGCTTCGGCAGCAGATGAATCGCAAACCACCACCACCGCAATCACTTCGAATGAAGCGGTGGTTGCTACCCGGAGCACTGACCTCGAAATCACCTTAAAGCAATGATTCGAGGAGCAATTTTACGCATCGGAATAGCCTTGCTTGCGCTGGCTCTGTTGCAAACCGGATGTCGGAAAGGCGAAGACGATCCCTTCCTGAGTTTACGATCGCGCAAAGCCCGTTTGGTAGCCGATTGGAACCTTGACTCGTGGAGCGAAAGCTACCCGGTAATGTACAGTGGTGTGGTTTACCCCCACGAAATTCAGCTGAACTCCAATGAACTGAGTGAGCAGTATCCTTTTCGCTTTGCCACCAATCCCGATTCGGTGGTCACCTTTAACTACACCGGGGTGTTGAATGATACCAAGTTCGAAATCAAAGAGGATGGCCGGTTTCAATTCCAGGTAGTTTACGTGCAATCGGGCAGTACTCCTGATGGCAGTTCGTTTACCCGCACCCGCAATTTCTCGGTTTCCGGCACCTGGAGCTTTTTGGATGGCGTGGGCGAGTTTCGCAACAAAGAGCGCGTACAATTCCAAATCGAAAATTCAGTACGATCGATAGAAGGTCCTTTTCCTTATTTTTTGGCCGAAAGTGGCATTGGGCGCGATCAGCCTTTGGTCCTTACGCTCAAAGAACTGCGCGCTACCAAAGTAGTAGCCGAAGGAGAAACCCTGCTCTCCTGGTTGGGTCTCGATGCCGAAACCAACCCGCTGGGTACCATTCAGTTGGAATTGAGTCGATGATTTGGGGAAGTTTCTCCGCTCGATCAATAAAAGCGGACGTTCACTCAACGAAGACCACCGTAAAAAAAGTTTGCCTTTGAGGCAACACTATTGGGGTTAACTTGTGTCTAAGTAATAAACCCCATCCGTTTTGAAACACTCCACTCTCCTCCACCTGCTCCTCATTGTGTTGCTTATTGGTTCTTCTACCGCCTGCAAAAAGGGCGAAGATGACCCCTTTCTCTCCCTTCGTTCCCGCAAAGCCCGCGTAGAGGGCACCTGGATTATCGACAATTGGTCGGAATACCGACAATGGAACGAAAATGGTTTCACCATGACCGAACGGCGGGATATCGCCGACGATAAAATCAACTATTCGCTCGAAATGCCCTTCGATAGTCGGCAGTTTGAAGGACCGGTAGATGTGGCCAGTTGGTTCATTACCAAAGATGGCAGCTGGGATCGGGCTTTTGAATACCGCGAGGTACAAGCCGATACCTTTAGTGGAGGTACTAACAAACGGGTGTTGGTCACCACTCAGCTCACCCGCATTTCCGAGTTAGGTACCTGGGCTTTTTTAGGGAAAGGCAACGGCTATAAAAACAAAGAGCGGCTCACCATGAGTGTGACCAACCGCAAAGTGACCACCACCAACATTAGCGAAAGGTTTGCGGTATCGGCCACCGGAGTGCTCTCCAGCCTCGACAGGCAGGAAGGATCCAACGAAGAACAGTGGAAATATACCGAAGGGGAAAAGGTAGAGATTTGGACCCTCACCGGGTTGAAGCACAAGGAATTGAAGGGGGAACGTGAAACCAACGCAATAGGTCAAACCCCGGGAGGCGGAGAAATTCCACTCAACGACTTGATCATTTCCTTCAAGCTAAAACAAAACTAAAGGGATTCAACCTTTCATTGCGCGGTCAATTTGCCGCTGTTGGTCTTTTTGCTTGAGGTCCTGCCGCTTATCATAAAGTTTCTTGCCCTTGGCCAAAGCAATGTTGAGCTTGGCATAACCCGAATCGCTAATAAAGAGTAGGGTAGGTACAACGGTCAAACCTTTGTCCCTCAATTTGCGTTGCAATTTGCTGAGTTCTTGCCGGTTGAGCAACAGCTTGCGTTCCCGGCGAGGTTCGTGGTTGTTGTAGCTTCCCTGTTCATATTCAGCAATGTGCATGTTGCGAATGAACAACTCGTTGCCTTTGAAACCACAGTAGGCTTCGGCAATGCTGGCCTTGCTGTTGCGAATCGATTTGATCTCCGTTCCGGTGAGCTGTAGGCCCGCCGTGTACTTCTCCAAAAATTCGTATTCGAAACCGGCTCTTCGGTTTTTGATTTGCACTTTCGCCTCTGCCATGGCACAAATTTACAATTTCGGCCCAGATATCATCCCAAGGCCACATCCAGGCACATCATCACAATAAAGCCACCGATAAAGCCCAAGGTGGAAACATCGGTGAACCGGTCGCGCTGACTTTCCGGCACTACCTCTTCAATCACTACATAGATCATAGCTCCGGCGGCAAAGGCCAGGGCATAAGGCAAAATCGGTTCGGCATAGATCACAGCGGCCGCCCCAATCACCCCCGCTACCGGCTCTACAATGGCCGAAAGTTGGCCGTACCAAAAGCTGCGCCCACGGCTAACGCCTTGTCGGCGAAGTGGCATGGCCACGGCAATGCCTTCCGGAAAATTTTGAATGCCAATGCCGATGGCAAGGGTCACCGCACCAGCTACCGTAGCGTCTGGCAGGCCCGAGGCCGCAGCCCCGAAAAGCACACCTACCGCCAAACCCTCAGGAATGTTGTGGAGCGTAATGGCCAACACCAACAAGGTGGTATTGTGCCAATTGGTGGAAATACCTTCTTTTTCAGAAGGTTTAAAGTTGATGTGCAAGTGAGGCATAAACTTGTCCAGCAAAAAAAGAAACAAGGCACCCACTAAGAAGCCAATGGCCGGTGGCATCCAGCCCAAACCTGGCATATCGTTTTCGGCCAGATCGATGGCCGGAGCCAAGAGCGACCAATAACTGGCCGCAATCATCACCCCTCCCGTAAAGCCGAGCATTCCATCGAGCAACCTGCGGCTCATGGTTTTGAAAAAGAAAACAAAACTTGCTCCAAAAGCCGTGAGTCCCCAGGTGAAAGTAGTGGCTAAAAAAGCCTGAAATATTGGGTCCTGCGCCAGAAACCACGTTTTCATCTCGTTCATTGGTCCAAGTGCTTTTTAATGTAAAGGTTGCGACTCACCTGGACCGATACCGTGTGGGTCTTTTTGTGTTTAATGCTAATCAGCATGCTTTTGTCGTAGGCGTAGGTGGCTTTCACCGTCACTGGACAGCCCAATACCAGGCCCATGCTTTCGAGGTGTTGCAAAAAGGCCGACGAAGAATCTTTTACCCCCACTACTACGCCACTTTCGCCGGTAGTAAGGTCGGCAAGGCTGAGGTCTTTGTGGTGAAAAACGTTGCCCTCTCGGTCGGGAATAGGATCGCCATGCGGGTCGAACTTGGGGTATTCGAGAAACTCCTCCAAACGGTCTACCAACTCCGTAGAGTCCACGTGCTCAAGCTGCTCAGCAATTTCGTGCACTTCGTCCCACTTAAAGTTGAGTTTTTCTACCATGAAAACTTCCCAGAGGCGGTGCTTTCGGATAATGAGCAGGGCCGTTCGTTGGCCTGAGGTCGTGAGGGTTACTCCTTGATACTTCTGGTAATTGATCCATTTTTTGGCCGAAAGTTTTTTCAGCATATCGGTCACCGAAGACGCCTTGGTATCCAGCCGATGGGCGATGGAATTGGTAGAAACCCCTGCGCTTTGGGTGCGTGATAAAAAATAGATCGCTTTTAGATAATTCTCTTCTGTGAACGAGGCCATCCCAAAATGGATTTGTGACAAAAGTAAATAATTATAGGAAACGTGATTAAAATATTTTTAGTCTAATCTAAAAATTAGATTAGCTTTGTCTTATGTTTGAAAAGATCACCACACCAAATGCCGGTCAAAAGGCCCTTACTTTCTTTTTCTTTTGCTGTTGGATGGGGCAGGCAATTGCCCAAGGAAGTATCTCCGGGACCGTGGAAAGTGAAGAAGGCCCCGTTGCTTTTGCCAGCATCGCCTTGAAAAACACCCGGTACGGAACCAGCTCCGATTTGGCGGGTAGCTTTCAATTGGAGCACCTACCGGCAGGCAACTACCAGCTCTTGGTATCAGCCATCGGCTACCTTGCTACCGGCCAGGAAGTAACGATTGTTGACGGAAAAACAACCGAAATTTCCCTTGTACTGGAAACCACCATCAGCGAGTTGGACGAAGTAGTAGTAACGGGCACTTTAAAAGAGTCGTTTGTATCCGAAACGCCGGTCAAGGTGGAAGTGTTGACCGCATCCTTCTTCAAAAACACACCCAATTCCAATGTGATGGAAGCCCTGCAAACGGTGAATGGGGTGCAAGAGCAAGTGGCCTGTGGCGTATGCGGTACCAACGAAATTCAGATCAACGGCATGGAAGGACCTTATACTTTGGTGATGATCGATGGTATGCCCATCGTAAGCGCTTTGTCGAGTGTGTATGGCTTCAACGGCATTCCTGCTCAATTGATTGAACGGGTAGAGATCGTAAAAGGACCGGCTTCATCGCTCTACGGCACCGAGGCGGTAGGTGGGGTGATCAACATCATTACCAAAAGTCCGGAAGAAGCTTCAGCGCTTAGTTTCAATACTTTTTACACCTCGCACAACGAATTCAACCTGGATGTGGCTACTGCGTCAAGCCTCAGCGAAAAACTGCAAACCTTGGTGAGCGGCAACTACTTTCGCAACAACCAATTGCTGGACGACAACAACGATAACTTCACCGATATTCCGCTCAACACCCGGGTATCGCTGTTCAACAAATGGACGCTGAAACGAAAAGAAAACCGGGCCTTTAGCCTCGCTGCCCGATACTATTATGAAGACCGTTTCGGAGGACTCACCAATTGGGCGCCCGAGTTTCGCGGAGGAGATTCCATTTATGGAGAATCCATTTATACCAATCGGGTAGAAGTGGTTGGGTCGTACCAGCTGCCCATCCGCAAAGAGCATTTCCGCATCGATTATTCCTACAACTACCACGACCAAAACAGCGTGTATGGCAACACCGAATACATTGCCGATCAGTCGGTACTGTTTGCCAACTTTAGTTGGGACAAGCCATGGAAAAAGCACGACCTTTTGTTGGGAGCTACCTACCGTCGGCAGACCTACAACGACAATACGCCCGCTACGCCTTCGGGAGACGCGAAAACCATTCCGGGAGTATTTCTCCAAGACGAATACCACTTGAACGCAAAATGGAAACTACTCGGTGGTGCCCGGCTCGATCACCACGAAGACCACGATTTGGTGTTTACGCCCCGGGTGGCAGTGCGCTACAAACCTGGCAAATGGACCTCTATGCGGTTGAATTTGGGCGAAGGTTTTCGGGTCGTCAACCTCTTTACCGAAGACCACGCGGCCTTGACTGGCTCTCGTACCGTGGTGATTTCTGAGGACTTACAACCCGAGCAATCGTACAATGCCAATTTCAATTTGAATCACGTTTTTCAAAGTCGCCTGGGCAGCGGAACCTTTGATTTCGATGTGTTCTACAACTATTTCTCCAACAAAATTGTACCGGACTACGATACTGACCCCAACTTGATTATATACAACAACCTCGGAGGTCACGGGGTCGTGCAGGGAGCCTCTTTGGCATTGGATCACAGTTTCACCTTTCCGCTTCGCACCAAGCTGGGCATTACCTACCAAGAGGTGTACAATGTTGCACCCAACGAGGATGGTGAAGCCGTGCGTTCCAACCAGGAGTTTGCCCCTCGGTGGTCGGGAATTTTCAACATAGGCTACGATGTTCGTCGGTGGAAACTCAAGTTTGATTACATCGGTAGGGTAGTGGGGCCGCAAGATTTACCGGTGTATGCTCCACCTTATGAGCGGGAAGAAGTATCGCCATGGTACACCCTTCAAAACTTACAGGTGACCAAGCGCTTGTGGAAAAATACCGAAGTGTATTCCGGGGTTAAAAACCTTTGGAATTGGACCCAAGACTCTCCTTTGGTTGCACCGGAAGATCCTTTTGGTGATGCTTTTGATACCGCCTACGCTTATGGACCTTTGCAAACCCGGCGGTATTTCATTGGCTTGCGTTGGCGCTTGCCCTAAGCCAGCATGGTGCATTCTGGATCGGCGACCGATCAAATGTGACATTTCGACTCGCTTCAGCCTTGAATTGCCTAACTTGCTTTCGCTAAAAAGGCACTATGGAGCAGCACATCAAGGTTTTGCGGCAGCAAATCGAAAAACTCAACGATCCTAAATTTGATTTAGAAGCCTGGAAACTGGCCACTTCCGTGTTGTTGAGGCGTATTTTTGGTCCGCACGATGCCAAGATAAAGTGGGTAGAAGAAATCCGCTTCGATTACGGCAGTTGGTCGCTGCGCGATGCCGACGGAAGCGACCATGCTGCCCTGGGCAAAAAACGGGCGACCGAAATTTTGGAGGCTGGCATTCTGGAACTGGAAACCTTGGGAGCCCCGCAGGCATCGGAAGGCCCATTGCCACAAGAAACCGCCAACCAAACCCTGCCACTGAGCCAGGTGTTGGAAGTGATCGAAAACGAACTCAGTGTTTCGCAGTTTAAAAAACTGGCGGCCGAATTGAAAAACGTAGCGCCCGAAGAACAGGCAGAAGCCCTGAAAAACCAATTGCAGATTTTTGGTTCGCCCATTGCGTTTCAAATAGTTGCCCAATTGCTGTTGTTGCCCGAGTTAAAAGCCCAACTGCTGGCGGGACATCCTTAAACTTTTTCGCTTTAAATTCCTTTTAGATGCCATGGTGTTGAAATGGACCTTTTTGGTGGCCTTGTTGGCTACGCTTACCGCGGGCACCACCCACGCACAAGACGAAATGCTGGTGCGGCCCGACCAAGATGCCCAAGTGATTCGAACCATCTTTGATTTGGAACTTACCAATGGGCGCAGTTACCAAATGTTGGATTACCTCGCCAACCAAATTGGCGGCCGCTTGTCGGGATCGCCACAAGCTGCTCAGGCGGTGGAGTGGGCCCATCAAACCATGGATACGCTCGATTTTGATACGGTATACCGACAGCCGGTGATGGTACCCCGCTGGGTGCGGGGCGAGGTAGAAAGCGGGCGCATTGTGAATTCGCTCAGCCGCGGCACCGAGTCGGTGCCGGTGTGTGCTTTGGGTGGTTCCATTGCCACGCCCAAAGGCGGCCTCACGGCCGGCTTGATCGAGGTGCAAGGTTTTGAGGAACTGAAAACCTTGGGCCGTGAAAAGGTGGCGGGCAAGTTGGTATTCTACAACCGGCCGATGGACCCCAAACACATTTACACCTTTCATGCCTATGGTGGGTGTGTAGACCAGCGCTGGGCAGGAGCCAAAGAGGCGGCCGC
The DNA here is from genome assembly GCA_937899835.1 of uncultured Flavobacteriales bacterium. Classification (GTDB taxonomy): domain Bacteria; phylum Bacteroidota; class Bacteroidia; order Flavobacteriales_G; family Salibacteraceae; genus CALCCE01. The sequence continues at coordinate 16,550 of CALCCE010000123.1, forward strand.
CCTTGGTGCAGTAGGGGTTGTGGTGCGCTCGATGAACCTTAAGCTCGACGACTATCCCCACACCGGAAGCATGGCCTATGCCGATGATGGACCCAAAATTCCCGCAGCGGCCATCAGCACCAACGGGGCTGAATTGCTTAGCCGGCTTTTGAAAGAACAACCCGACTTGCGGTTCAATCTGGAGCTTTCCTGCTTTCAACTGCCCGATGTGCTTTCTTATAATGTCATTGGTGAAATCAAGGGAAGCGAATTTCCAGACGAGATCATATTGGTGGGAGGCCACCTCGATGCCTGGGACAACGGAGACGGAGCCCACGACGACGGAGCCGGTTGTGTGCAGGCCATGGAAGTACTGCGCTTGTTTCGGGAAATGAAGGTGCGCCCCAAGCGAACCATTCGGGTAGTGCTGTTTATGAACGAAGAAAACGGCTTGCGCGGTGCTAAAAAGTATGCGGAAATTGCCACTGCCCGTGGAGATAATCACATTGTGGCCATCGAATCGGACCGTGGAGGTTTTAGTCCCCGTGGGTTTCACCTGGAAGCTACAGAAAGTCAGGTGGCCAAAGTGCAAGCCTGGCGCAGCATGCTGGAGCCCTATGGACTTCACGACATTCAATCGGGGGGAAGTGGGGCCGATATTTCTCCCCTAAAAGGCAACGACATTATATTAGTAGGCTTTGTGCCGGACAGTCAACGCTATTTTGACTACCACCACTCTGCACTGGACGTTTTTGAAGCGGTGAATCAACGCGAACTTGAAATGGGGGCGGCATCCATGGCAGCCTTGGTATATTTGTTTTCTCAATACGGTAATTGATGCAACGGCTGATTGGAATTTTCATTTTGTTGATTGGGCTTGGAGGATGTGTAGCTCCAGAGGATAGGTTAGAAGCCGAAAGCCCCGAGGCGTTTTGCAAACGGCTCACGCGCACCTTAAAAGGTACTGCCCCAGAAACTGCGCTGTGGCCTACGTTTGAATTGGTGAGTGGCGTAACCATTGAAGACCACCGCAGTTCGCGGGCCAAAGAAGCGCTACAAGAACAACTGCCGGCAGCCCGCAAAGATTTTGACGCTGAGGTGGTGATGGTCCAAAAAAAATGGGCTGCGATGCGCGCCACCGGCGACCAGTTGGGGGTGCAATGGGAAAGCCTGCAGCTGGACAGTTTTGACATGGAGTTGTTTTTTATCGACAACCTCTATCAACTGAGTGCGGTGCTCCACCTAAGCGATGGCCAACAACAGTTTCAAATCCCGTTCAAAGACGCCGTGCGCATTCGCACCGATTGGTATGCTCCAAGAATGGGAGTGCTGGTGGTGAAGCCTTAAAACATTTATTCGATTTTTCTTACATCGACCCCAACCAAAACCGGGGGGAGCTTCGTCTATATAAGTAGCGGGACAAGTAGCATTGAGAAAAAAGTAATAACTTGAATCTCAGTGCACATCATTCTGCACGAAACACACCAAACGTGCCTCTTAAGCAGCTCCTTTTTCTTTGGATTGGGTTATTCCCCATCACCCTCCTGGCTCAGCAATCCAATTACCGGGTAGGGTTGACTGGTACCAAAGATTTTTACAACTACAGCTTTCATCCGTGCAACGGGGCGGATACCAGCCGCATTCCCTGTGGCAGTCAAATGACTACCCTCAACAACTTTAGCATTGGGTTGGTGAACGAGTGGCGGCTGAACGATCGCAGTTTCCTGCGGATGGTGCCGACCTACAGTTCCAAAGGCTTTGCGGTGAATTACAACCAAACGTTCACTTTTCCGGGCGAACCCTTCATTGCCAAAGCGACCCACGTGCAATTGTATTACGTAGAAATCCCTGTACTGATAGGCTATCGACTAAAATCTGGGCGCATGTGGAACCTGATGGCCAGTGGTGGTCCGGTGGCAGGAGGTTTGCTTTGGCAGAAAGAGAACAGTCGTTTTGCCTGGGGCGTTCAAAGCGAGTCGGATGTGCTCGACTTGCGGTATTCTGACTGGTTGTTTGGCATGCACGGCCAATTGGCAATCGATTACCGCATTGACCCCAACATGAAATTGGAAGTGGGCGGCTACGCGCGGTGGAATCCTACACCCGTGTTGCCTGATGTACACCGTCCTAAACCCCTCAGCTACGGAATTTCGGTCACGGTAATGGTGAGCTTTTTGGAAAGAAGCGAAGAACCTACTGTACCAACAACCCGATTTTAGCCCTTATTTTTTGGATATTTGCGGTGAAATGAAACTGCAAAACCGCTTTTGGCGCTGTTGCTGCACAGCAGTACTGTTGTTGACTACCCTTGGTTGTGACGGCCCGGCTGATGAGGAAGCCACCGAAAGCGCAGATACCTTGCAGCCGGATACTTTCGTGAGCCAGCGGCCAACGGTAGACGATACGCCTCAGTTGACACTGCAATCCCTTTTGGTGCAACAAGGGGTGCAATCGCGCACTGCCTATTCTACCATTGTCGGAGAAAAAAAACTGTGGCGGGAAGAGTATGACCGGTCAGGGCAATGCATTCTTCGGGAAGAGTGGAATCCCTACGGTGAGGTAACAAAAAGCTGTGTTTCCCAATACGAAAACGATTTGCTGGTGCGCCAATCCTGGACAGGAGACTCTACCGGCAGAAAAGTGCTCCTCTACAATGAGGGGAAACTCATTCGCGAAAAGTGGTATTCCAATCAAGAGTTATCGCGTTCCCGCTTCTTCTATTATTACCCCAACGGCAATTTGCAAAAAACCGTGACCATGCAGGAAAATTGCGATACCTGCCATTGGATGAATGAGCATTACTACGAATACAATGCAGATGGCCTGGTGGAGCAGGAGTGGAACAAATCGGTGAAAAAGAACGATACCAGCGACAGCTATCGCGGGGAATACATTCGTTATGCCTACAACCGGAAAGGTTGGGTGGTGCGCGAAATGCGCTCTAAAACCATGGACAATGTTCCTTTCGAATACCGTTTTCGTTACCACCGCAAGGGCCTGCTGGTGCAATGTGGAACCTACACCTGGGATTCGGATTCTTTGCTGGGCAAAGACGTATGGACCCTGGATGACAACTTACTTCCAATAGAAAAGACCATCTGGGTGGGCGATATGCCGCACACCTCCATCAAATACCGCTACACGTATTTTAAGCCTTCTTAAGCCAAACTGCTCGTAACCTCCATCCTATGAAACGATTGATGCTTCTCACCTGTGCTTTTTTAGTGGGCACTCTTGCTGCCCAAAGTCAAGACAAAGGCAGTTTTGTGCCTTACAAGAATGCTTTTTACCAAAACATCAAGCAGCAGCTGAACCAACACGAGCAATCGGGATCGGGCGGTTCTACCAGTTTTAAGATGGATCCGAGCGGCATCAACATTCCCTCCGGGCCAGAAGCATTTAATTCGGTGTGGTGCCAGGCGCCCGAATCGCAAGGACGCACCGGCACTTGTTGGTGTTTTTCTACCACCTCTTATTTCGAAGCTGAGGTGTTTCGCCTTTCGGGAGAAAAGGTAGAATTGTCGGAACTCTACATTGTGTATTGGGAATATGTGGAGAAAGCCCGGGAATTCGTGCGCACCCGTGGCGATATGTTTTTTGGCGAAGGCAGCGAAACCAACGCGGTGATTCGAATGATGGCCGCTTATGGCGCAGTGCCTGCTTCGGCCTACGAAGGCAAACCGGGGGAACAACCCTATCACGATCATGCCGGCATGTTTGATGAAATGGAAGCTTACCTCGCTACGCTGAAACGCGACAATGCGTGGAACGAAGATGTGGCCATTGGCAACATTCGGGCGATCCTCGACCACTACTTGGGTGCGCCTCCCACTGCCGTTACCTGGAAAGGAAAAACCATGAGTCCGGTAGATTTTCGCAAAAACGTGCTGAAAATTGTACCCGAAGACTACGTGAACTTCATGTCGCTAATGGAGGTGCCTTTCTACCAGCAGGGTGAATACGATGTGCCCGACAACTGGTGGAACAGCAACGCGTACTACAACATGCCGCTCAACGATTTTATGGCCGCGCTGAAGGCCTCCGTAGAAAATGGCTACAGTGTAGCCATCGGAGGTGATGTGTCCGAATCGGGGTATTTGCCCAACTACGACATTGCGGTGGTGCCCAGCTACGACATCCCCGGCGATCGCATCGACGATTATAGCCGCCAATTGCGTTTCACCAACGAAGCCACCACCGACGACCATGCCATTCACCTCATTGGCTATTTGCAACAGGGGGAAGACTATTGGTTTTTGATCAAAGATTCGGGCAGTGGGGCACGAAACGGCAAACACCCGGGGTACTATTTTTACCATGAAGATTACGTGAAATTGAAGATGATGAACTTTACCGTGCACAAAGATGCAGTGGGGGCTTGGCTAAAAAAGTTTAAGAATTCCTGAACCGGAAGTGTTCACGGTTGTTTGCAATACATATGAACGAGCAGGAGGGCGGGAGCATTAATCCCATCGACAAAGACAAAACGACCGAAGAGCCGGGCAGGCTGGCGTATCCCCACCACATCGGTAGTCCGGTGGTGAAGCCCGTAGACAAGGGCAAGGTGAAAGGGAGGGCCATGACCTCGATGATGCAGCAAACCGAATCGCAGCTGCAACAGATCTATCAACAAATGCAATTGTTGGCCGATCAGGCCAAAGCAGTGAAAGACCGCGTAGAGATTTCTGAAAAGATTTATGAGTCGGACATGGGTTTTGAGCCCATCGTTGGGCATCAATATTACCTCTACCAGAAAGAAAACGGCAGGCACGTGCTGTCGATGCTTTCGCCGGAAGAGTGGGGCAAACGCATGCCTTATTCGCACTTGGTTTCAGCCGTACGCTTGTTGGCCGACCATACCTGGGACCTGCTTAACTAATCTTATTTCGTCCTGAGAAATGACTGTATCTTAGCACCATGCTACGATACCTCACCATTTTTCGTTTTCGCAAATTTTGCTTCAACGCGCATCCCATGTTTGGGTTGGCCTTGCTATTCTTGACCCTATCGCTGCCTGCCTGCCAGGAGCCGCCTGAAATTTCTGTGAAGGACCGCGAGGCAATTCGCACCGTGTTGCGGGAGCAACAGGAAGCCTGGAACCGGGCCGACCTCGAAGGTTATATGGCTGGGTATTGGCCATCGGATTCGTTGCGGTTTATTGGCAAGCGCGGCTTGACCTACGGTTGGGAAACCACTTTGGCCAACTACCAGAAAAGTTATCCCGATGCCCGGGCGATGGGAAAATTGTCGTTTGATGTGCTGGCGCTGGAAAGCTGTGGTGCCCAAGCGGCCTACATGATCGGGAAGTGGCACCTGGAACGGGCTGACGGTGATTTAGAAGGCCACTTTACCTTGCTTTGGCGAAAGCTGGAAAAAGGTTGGTGTGTAGTAGCGGATCACAGCAGTTAAATCACAAATTTGTACCCTGGCACCGGATTTGCCGTAGAAGGAGCCAAAACTACTTTGACCGATTGAATTGGATGAATGCCTCACAATGGCAATTGTAGGAGAATTAAGTTAGCTAAACAGCCCATAATTTCGACCTATATGGAAGCAGTTGTTCCCTATTACCGAAAGGCCATTTTCCTCACCCCCTTCCTGTTGATTGCCTTTTGGGCCGGTGCTCAAAAAGACGGTGATCCTTCCAAGGCCAGTTCGTACTTGTTTGATCAAAACTACGATGCGGCACTGGAGGAGTACCTCGGATTACTCGAAGAAGACCCTGACAACTCGGTCTACAATTACAATGTAGGCGTGTGCTACGTCAATTCCAACTTCGAAAAGCTGAAAGCCATTCCCTACCTGGAAAAGGTGTTGTATTACGACAAGTTTCAATACAACGCCTATTATATGATGGCCCGGGCCTACCACTTCGATCACCAATTCGATGAGGCCATCGCGATGTACACCAAGTTCAAGCTCAATGCACCCGGTTCCAACACCAAAGACCTGGACATCGACCGGCAAATTGAATATTGCGAAAACGCCAAGGCTTTGACCAAGTATCCCGTGCCGGTGAAGTTTGAAAACCTGGGATCCAACATCAATTCTGAATACCCGGATTATTTCCCATTCATTCCTACCAGCGAAAACTTTTTGATTTTCAATTCTCGCCGAGACGATGGTAGCCGAATGACGCGCAGCGGATTGTTTGCCAGTAACGTTTATATTTCTACTGTGCAGGATGGAGAATATGCTCCTGCCCGGCCGGTTTCTCAGGAAGTGAACACCGACAACGGCAACGAAGCGGTGGTAGGCTTGTCCTACACCGGTGAAAAAGTACTCTTCCAACTGGACAACAAAGAGAAAGACGCCTCTCAGCTGTACCTATCAGAAAAAGTGGGGGATGTGATCAAACCACCGGTCTTGCTCGACGAAACCATCAACAGCACCAACAATGAGATTTCGGCCTGTATTTCCAAAGATGGCCGCTCCATTTATTTTGCTAGCAAGCGAAAAGGTGGCTTTGGTGGAAAAGACATTTACATCACCCGCATGTTGCCCACCGGTGAGTGGGGAGAGCCCGAAAATTTGGGTCCCGGGGTGAACACCGAATACGACGAAGATTTTCCCAACCTGGCGCCCGATGAAAAGTCGCTCTACTTCAGTTCTAAAGGTCACTTTGGCATCGGAGGATACGATATTTTTGTTGCTAAATTTGATGCGGATACCCGCAAGTTTTTAGCTCCGCGCAACCTGGGTTATCCGATCAACGACATTGGAGACGACCTTAACTTTAGGGTTTCCAAGTCGGGCCGCTACGGCTACATTGCTGCAGTACGCGAAGAGGGATTTGGCGATTTCGACATCTACCGGGTTACTTTTCAGGAAGTGCTCACCGAGCTCACGGTTGTAAAAGGCATTGTATCGTCCAAGGCCGGAAAACCGGAGGGGACTACCATCACGGTAACCAGTACCGACCCAACCAACGATTACCTCGGTATATTTGTGCCCAACGCCAATACCAACCGCTACATTGTGGTGTTGCCTCCGGGCGAATACAACATGATGGTAGAGACCCCCGGCTACGGCACGGTAGAAAGGGTTTTTCGAATTTTGGGCAAAGGCTCGTTTGAAGCCGAACGCACGGAAGACATACAGCTCGAAAAAAATTAGCGATTTGTTCAACTATAGCTAAAACGCCCGCATGCCGGGCGTTTTTTGCTGCTACCCACAATGCTCGAAGAACACCTGCGTCAGGAACGGTTGCGTAGTTTTCAACAACTGAAAGCCATGGGAGACCGCACTCCGACATACTACGCCTTTCACATGGGGCAATTGGCGCAGGTAGCTAAACCGTTGAAATTGGAGGATTGGCAAACCCTTTGCATCCTTAAGGTGCACCTGACAACCTCCAACACCAAACCAGATAAGTACATTCGAAAGACCTGAAGCCTTGGCAGAAATTCAAACTTTTCCGGTCACTTATTTGCTACTGGCTTTCACCATTGGCACTTCCTGGTTGGCGTTGCGCAACCGCAGCATCCAGATCAAGCTGATGTACAGCCCTTACCAGATTCTGCGCTATGGCCAATGGGAACGCCTCATCGGCCATCCTTTTATTCATGCGGATTGGATGCACCTGGCCTTTAACATGTACATGCTCTACAATTTCGGCAAGTTGGTGGAGCTAAAGCTCAACATGGATTTTCCCAACTGGGGAGGGTTGTACTACCTCAGCCTCTACCTCGGTGGGGCCTTGATAGCTTCTGTGCCGGCCCTCATTCGCCACCATGACAACCGCAGTTACTTTTCGCTGGGAGCATCGGGAGCCGTGTCGGCGGTAATTTTTGCCATGGTGGTCATGATGCCGACCCTCGAGTTGAGCCTGCTTTTCATTCCCTTCGGGGCCATGCCGGGCTGGTTGTTGGGCTTGGGCTACATTGCCCTTGAAATCTATCAGGATCGGCGAAAACGCCCCGGCGACAACATTGCACACGATGCACACTATTGGGGCGCCATTGCCGGCATTCTCTTCGTGCCGCTGGTGCGTTGGGAATACATCCCCGAATTCATTTTTGCAGTACAACTATGGTGGCAAACCTGAGCAAAGCCGTTTTTTTTGATCGTGACGGCATCATCAATCACGATCCGGGCGACTATACGTATCAATTGAGTGAGTTTCACATCCTCGACGGAGTGCCCGAAACCATGAAGGTGCTTCAAGACAAAGGCTACAAACTGGTGGTGATCACCAACCAGGCGGGCATTGCCCGGGGGCGCTACGGCCACGCCGAGGTAACCGCCATTCATCAGCATTTGCGTGAGGTACTGGCCGAATACGGAGTTGCCCTCACCGACATTCTTTATTGTCCACACCACAACACCACGACCAAATGCCTGTGCCGCAAGCCGGGCTCACTGATGGTGGAACGCGCCCTGGCGCGCCACCGCATCGACCCGCAGCAATCGCTGTTGGTGGGCGACAAGCCCCGCGACATTGAAGCGGCCGAAAAGGCCGGCGTAAAAGGCCGCCTGGTGCCGGTAAATACTTCCATCACCTTTTTGCAAGCCCTGGCATGAGTGCCGCTCACTTGTGGTATTGGGACGGGGCGTATTATACCGAAGGAGCAGCAGTGCTTTCGCTCGACAACCGAGCCTTCCGCTACGGTGATGCTCTTTTTGAAAGCATTCGGGTGGTGCAAGGGCGTCCTTGTTTTTTAGAGGCGCACCTCGCACGGCTGCGCCACGGTAGTGAGCGGCTGGGGCTGCGCCACCAAGAAGACCTGTATGCTTTGGTCGCTCAATTGCTGCACCGCAGCGGCACCACTTCCGGCCGCCTGCGGATGTGCCTTACCCGCAAATCGGGTGGTTTGTATGCGCCCCAACAACAAATGGGTATTGTTGGTGCAGAAATTAGTCCGGTAGAGCCATCGACCTATCCCACCTGGCAACATGGCCTGAAGGTGGGCCGCTTAGCCAATCATCGGGTAGGGGATACGATACTCAATGGATTGAAATCGGCCAATGCGTTAACCTATGTGATGGCAGGAAAAGCGTGCCGGGAATTGGGCTGGGACGAAGGCTTGCTTACCAACCACCGGGGCGAAATAGTGGAAGGCTACAGTTCCAACTTATGGGTGTGGAAAGATGGGCAACTGAGCACACCTTCCCTCCAATATGGAGGAGTAGCGGGCGTGATTCGGCAACTGCTGCTCGAAAGCCGCTACGGCTGGCCACTGCCCGTGCAAGCGCGGGCCATCCATCCCGATGAACTCAGCACGGCCGATGAAATTTGGCTTACCAATGCCATTCAAGGCATTCGATGGGTAGCCGATTATGAAGGTCGGGAATTGACGGGCCAAAAAGCCGTGGAAATGCAGGAAAAGTTGCGGGAAATGGCGCTTAGTTCAGCGAAGGATCTTCCGGGAAGTTGGCCATGATGGCAAACTTTTTCCCCATTAGGGTCAGCACCTCGCTCCAAAATTCTTTGTTGCGGCCGCGCCTCACCAAATCCGAAGTAGCCTGGGTCATGATCCAGGATTTGTCTTTCATCTCATTTTTGAGCTGGTCGGCACCCCAACCGGAATAACCAGCGAAAAACTGAATTTCACCCTCCGAAATTTGGCCGGTGTCAATGAGCAGTTTCAATTGCTCAAAATCGCCTCCCCAAAAAATACCATCGATAATTTCTTTGGATTCGGGCAGCCGATCGCCCAAGGTGTGGATGTAGAACAGGTTGTTTTGTCCGACCGGGCCACCAAAAAACAATTCAGCTTGAAAATCGGGAAAGTCTTCAATAGCATCGGTAATGTTGAGGTTCACCGACTTGTTGAGAATGAAACCAATAGAACCTTCTTCGTTGTGCTCTACCAGCAGCACCACCGAACGCTTGAAGTTGGGGTCGAACAGAAAAGGCTCCGAAATCAATAGCCGACCTTGCTCCGGATTCTTGAATTCAAAATCCATCCGGGAAAAGAAGTCATCTGATAAGCCTCCAGTATAGTCTGTAAAATCTTCCACGCGTCTTTCTTCTTTCTCAAATCTACTAACGATAGCCTGAAACGGAATGTTGCATTAATGTAAAGCTGCACGCAAAGGCAAAGCTTTGCAGATGTCTGCTTCTGCGGCTATCAATTCGCGCAAGCGGGTGTATACTTCATCCTCTGGCCAGTAGTGCAAGGCCATTTTTACAAAAGCATTGCCGTGTTTGGCCTCCGAAGTCCAGAGCCGTTTGTAAAAGCGCTTGATCACCGGTTCGGTGAGGGCTTCCTCCACCAGGCGAAAGCGTTCGGCCCCGCGGCATTCTACCACCGAAGCCAACAACATGCGGTCCATGAGGCGTTCGTCGGGGGTAGAGCGGCACAAAGCAATCAACTTTTGCATGTAGGGATCGCGCGGCATGTCCTTGGGCAATTGTATTCCGCGTTGCATCATGATGCGATAAACCGCTCGAAAATGTTCCAATTCTTCCAGGGCGGTTTCGATCAATTCGGGAATGATCTCCGTTTTGTCAGGACATTTGGCCACAAAGCTCATGGCCATGGCCGAAGCCTTGCGTTCACAATCGGCGTGGTCTTGCAAAAAACGATCGAAATCAGCCATCACCGTATCCACCCAATCTTGGGAGGTATCGTAGGCTAAATCTAGAGATAACTTCATGTTAACTTATAACAATAAGGAGCTTAAAACTACTTGTTTATTTTCACGCAGCATGAAACGAGCCGGGGTTTCAAGACCGCAAAAAAACACGCTTCGTTTCAATTAGAAACCATAACATGAAAGAAATTTTAAAAGCCCTCATCCACTGGAATCCGGGTGAAGTAAGCTTTGAACGACTGGGCGATTTTGTCCGGCAAATTGATATTGAACGACTTAACTATCAAGATCAGGTGCCCGCTGCCACCGATCCATACCATTATTCGCGTACGATTATGCTCACCCATCCGGTGGAGTGTGTGCTGGTGCACTGGCCTCCCGGAGTAGCGAGTGCCGTACACCTGCACGATGGATTTTGGGGGCACACCCTGGTGCTGGAAGGCAGTTGCGAAAACCTGGAATTCGAATTGCACAACGACACCCTCTACCAAACCGGCGTCAGCTTTGGCCGCGCGGGGCAGGTGCTTTCAGAAAAAGCGGGAATCATTCACCAGGTGCGCAATGCCAATCCGCAAACACCGGCTGTTTCGTTGCACTTTTACTTTCCGGCCTTCGATTCTTTGGCGGGCATGCGCCTGTTCGATTTGAAAAACCAACGCATTGGCATTCTCAACGAAGCCGCTCAAACAACATCCTGGAAAGCCCCCAGCAGCCATTTCGATTCAATTGTAGAAAGCGCCTTTCAACTTGCTTAATCCGCGATTGTGTGCGGTTGATCTTTCGGCATTCGGTTGGTCAACTGCATGCGATCGGATACCTTTGAGGCATGGAAAACCGCTCTGCCCAGGTGCGCGATTTGCGCACCGATTACACCAGCCGCTCGCTCAGCGAAAGCGAAGTAGATGCCAACCCTTTTGTGCAACTCGACCAGTGGTTGGCCGAAGCCATTGAGGCCAAGGCCTTAGAGCCCAACGCCATGGTGGTGTCTACCCTCGGCGATGACGGTTTTCCGGCCTCCCGGGTGGTGTTGCTCCGCGGCTTGAGTGCCGAAGGTCTCAATTTTTACACCAATTACGATAGTCAAAAGGGCACCGAGATTGCCGCTCATCCCAAAGTATCGGCTTGTTTTTTCTGGCCCGAACTGGAGCGACAGATCCGTATTTCCGGAACCTGCCACAAATTGTCTGACGAGGAATCGGACGCTTACTTTGCCAGCCGGCCCGCCGGCAGCCAATTGGGAGCCTGGGCCTCGCCTCAAAGTCAAACCCTGCCCAGCCGCGAGGCCCTCGAAACGATTTTGGAAGAGGTAAAGGCCAAATACGAAGGCCAGGACGCTATTCCAAGGCCACCGCATTGGGGAGGATACCGCATTGTGCCCCACCGCATCGAATTTTGGCAAGGCCGGGCCAGCCGCTTGCACGACCGCATTGTATTTCACAAGCAAGGCGAAGATTGGCAATCCTCCCGGCTGGCGCCTTGAGCATGGAGCTGAGCGCCTATCAAGAACGCTTCGGTTTTCAAGCACCCGTCATCGACCAACCGCCCCATACGGATTTGGGCATGGTGGTGGTGATTCCCTGTTTCAATGAAACCCAACTGGTGCCTACCCTGCAATCGCTGGCCGATTGTGAACTGCCCGATACCGCCGTAGAAGTTCTGGTAGTGATCAACAGCGGTGAGCAGCATCCAGAGGCCATTCGAAAACAAAATGAAGCCACTTTACAAGCCGCCCGAGCCTGGTCCGCCCAGCAAACCAGCGCAATTGCTTTTCATTGGATCGTAGCCGACCGCTTGCCCCGCAAGCACGCAGGCGTGGGCCTGGCCCGTAGGATTGGCCTGGACGAGGCAGCGGCACGCCTCTATGCGGTGCAGCGGCCCGAAAGCGTTTTGTTGTGTTACGATGCCGATTGCCTTTGTGCTCCCAATTACCTGAAGGTGGTATACGAGCACTTTTTAGCACGTCCCAAGCAATTGGCGGCTTCCATACATTTTGAGCATCCCTTGGAAGGGGAAGCCTATGCCGCTTCAGTCTACGAGGCCATTGCCCATTACGAGCTCTTTTTGCGCTACTACCGCTGGGGATTGCATTGGGCTGGGCACCCCTTTGCCTACCACACCATTGGTTCGAGCATGGCGGTGCGTGCCCACAGTTACCTGAAGCAAGGCGGCATGAACCGCCGAAAGGCCGGTGAAGATTTTTATTTTCTTCAAAAATTGATTCCGCTGGGGAATTTTGGCGAGATCACCACGACCAAGGTGATTCCGGCACCCAGGGCCTCGGACCGGGTGCCTTTTGGTACGGGTCGCGCGGTAGGGCAGTGGCTCGATGGTAGCCGGCCCCGTTGGGAAGGCTACCATCCGCAATCGTTTCACGACCTGAAACAACTCTTAGACCAGGTAGAGCAGCTGTATGACGCACCTGCTGCGAAAGCCATCGTCAACCAACTTTCGCCTTTGTTGCAGCAGTTTCTTGCTACGCGCAGTTGGGAGCAGCACCTCGCCGAAATTCGAAACCATTCTGGTTCACAGGCCGGATTTGTGCAACGCTTTTTCCGTTGGTTCAATGCCTTTGAAGCTTTGAAATGGGTACACTACGCCCGAGACAATGGCTACCCGGATCAAGAGTTGACCGGGGTGGCCCGGGAATGGTTGGGAACCATGGGGCAAGCGCAACCCAATGACGTTTTGGCGTTGTTGGCCATTTACCGTCAATTAGATATCAATCAGGGAAATTGAGAGCAAGGCTAAGCCTAACTTCCCCAAATGAATTTTCTGAGCTGTTGCCCAGGTTCGGCTATGGCGTTTGTTGCGTGGAAAATTATCACGCAACACTTTTTTTAATGCTGGTGTGGTGGTGCACCGTTGTGCTGCTGTCGGCTGCCGGCCCCAAATGAATTTTCTGAGCTGTTGCCCTTGTTTGATTTGGTGGTGTGTTGCGCGGAAAACTTTCACGCAACACTGTTTGAATGCCGGTAAGGTGGTGCACAGTTGTGCTGCTGTCGGCTGCCGGCC
>CALCCE010000124.1 GCA_937899835.1 uncultured Flavobacteriales bacterium
GAAATCGAGAATTGGTGGTTCATAACCAATTCTCTCAACGCCGTCGAGAGTTTTGCAACCTATTGACCAGTACGGATGTGTAATTCAGTTCGTATCACACATTTGTGATAATCTATTGCTGAATAGGAAATACAATGGATACCAGTGGAATAAAAAGAGGTTGCCCCGTCAAGCAGGACAACCTTTCTTTTCCGATTCAGAAATAAATCAGCGGTCCAGTAGAATCAACTTACGACTCTGATGACTGCCATCTGGCAATTGAAGATTAACGAGGTAAATCCCTGCCGGAATCTCATTGATTTGGAGTGGCAGGCGATTGTCTCCGGGCATCAATTGCCACATTTGACGCGCAACACTACGGCCTTGCAGGTCAGTGATCCACACTTCAGCGATTCCTTCGACCGTGCTACTTTGAAATTGAGCAAGTACTAAGTCTTTAGCTGGGTTTGGAGCAAGCGTTAAGGTAGGTTTTAAACCAGCAGAATGGCTTAACCAACGCCTCAAGGATCCCGAATTGCAACCTTCGATCGTTACGTTGTCTAAAAACAAGCGGTCGTTGGATTGGCTGGCGTTACTTTTAAAACGCAAGGATACATTGTTGCCCAAGCCTCCGCTTTGAGCAAAAGTAGCCGTCTCACTTTGGCCGTTGGAGTTGGCCGGAAAATCGGTGCCAGCAGTATAAGTAGCAATGGTGGTAAAGGCACTACCCCCAATGGAAATTTGCAATTCAAAACTTTTTCCATTGTCGAAACTTTGGCTACCAAAATCAAAATTGACTTGAATTTGATCGTAGGACGAAAAATTGAGTCCAGATGCGGTAAGTCGAGAAGTGCTGGTTCCGTTACGGATTTGTACCACCTGAGTACTGGAAGAAGAAGGAGTAGCCAGGGTAGTGTTGCTCCCCCCGGATTGCCAGATTCCAAAACCCGATTCAAAATCTTCGGAATCGAACGTGTTGTAGCTACAACCCCCGCCAGAAGTATTGTCCTCCACCAAAGCGCTGCCGGTAGCAGTACAATTGTTTTGATCAGTAACCGTCACTTGATAAGTGCCTTGCAACAAGTTGGTGATGGTACCATCACTCCCGGTATATCCATTCGGTCCGCTCCAGTTGTAGGTGTAATTGGGTGTGCCTCCCATGGCCGAAGCAGTAGCCGAACCGTTGGCTTGCCCATTGGTAGATGGATTGGTACTTAGGCTCACCAACAAGGCCGCAGGCTCATTAACGGCAGCCGATCCGGTAGCGGTAGCTCCCACCGCATCTGTAACGGTTACCGCATAGCCATTGGCAGGCACATTAATGAGGTCGGGAGAACTGGCTCCATTCGACCAGTTGTAGGTATAAGGCGTGGTACCGTTGCTTACCGAGGAAGTTACGCTCCCATCGGAACCACCGTTGCAGGAAACCGCTCCGGCACTCAGCGAAACCGAAAGATTTGAGCCTCCACCTCCACCGTTGTCGTCACAAGTGATGGCTGACGATACCGTTACCGATAGTGGATTTTTGGCATACAGGCTGTAATTACTGGCATGCGCCACTGGCGTGTTGGGGGCAAGGTAATAATGGTAACGGTTCAGGGAAAACTCTTCTCGATCAGATTCTTTACAATCGTTGTTGGTGTTTTTTGAGTACTTGCGGTCGAAGCAAATGTCAGACGACATGCGAAACCCAAACGACCCAATGGCTTGACCGTCACCCGTACAAGTGTGCTTGGCATTGTTAGCATTGTCATCGTAATAGGAATTCACCGCATAGGCATCTATATAAGTCGGAGCGCATACCGTAGCCTTGTCCGTCAAAAGCGAATAGGGCATGTTGGTTTCACATTGATAGGCTACAGCAATGCTCCCGTGCTGGCCGGTGATGAACTCCCACTGGCGGACTGCTTCATTGGGCAGGGCAGGGGAAGGAGGTGTACCGTTAATAAGATCGCCACCTGGCAAAACATCATTATAATATGTCATGTTGTTGCTAGCTGCCGGACTGAGATCAAATACATCGCCAAACCCACCACAGGGGCTCGACAAAAAGTTGTGTACCCGGAAGTCCAGGTGATAATCTACCCGGTACTTGGTGAAAGTTGTCGTCAATTGATTATAAGTGCCACTGTTAGAACCCATCACCGAACGAATGGCCCTTACCGGCCCGTCTTTGTAAGTAACAATGGCGCCACGAAAAGTCGAAAATGTTTTTTCGGTTCTACCACAAGGACCTCCTTTCACAGGAATACCCGCTTGAATGTAACTGGCAATTTCAGTGCTTGGCACGACAAAACCTTGATGCGCATCCAGGATATCGGTCCCGCTGGCATTTCCTGCAAAAATCTGTAATACCGTTTCTTCCCACCTGGACTCAAATTCAGTTCGGTATTCATCAGTAAATACGTAAGAGTTTTCGCATTGAAAGTTTCGCGAGTTGTTGCTGCATTTGGTGTTTTTTTCACAAGTTTTATATTGGCCCAAAGAGGTCCCTGAATTGATCAACCCAAAATTGTAGGTAACGTAATTGGCTCCCGCCGAAGGATCGATGCTGTTGTTTGCCCTTTCGAAAAGGTAGAGGTAACCCTCCAGGTTGTTGTTGAGCGGATCGCGTACCTCCAATTCTAAAATGCTTTGATCCAGTACGTTGGCTGGGCAACTGCTGCCAGTAAATTTACCACCAAGGTCCATTTGCATAAAGGCCAACTCATCGTCTCCATCGATTCCTGGGTTGTCATCCGGTCCAGTGTAGGTCACTGCATCGGCATAATTGTAAACAAACCATTCTTCGGGTCTTTCCGAAGGATCCAGGCAAATGTCCGTTGGGTGATCATAAGGCTGCTCAACTTTTTGCCAAACACGTTCGTCAATTTGAATCGGGACCTGTTGCCAGGCATTGTTTTGCCAACGGAAACCCACAAGATCATCTATAGGCAGGCCATTGAAACTACTTATCAAACTGGCTGAAACCACAACCGGATCTTTGCTGCGGTCTTGAGCATGTGTAACGCTTCCCCAAAGGAAAGTTGTGAATAGTGTTAAAATGAAAGAATATTGAATGTTTTTCATGGTGAGGTTAGGTGGGTGATTTTAGAATTCAAGATACAGCGCCACACTCCAATAATATCGGAGCAAATAAAGGTTTTCACCTAAAGGATAGAACAGCAGAAAAGCTCTCTTAAGGAGTGGCCTTAGTTGAGAAAAAGGAAGGGGCTGGAGAGATGGGAAAATAGACCATCTCTATAACTCAGTGGGTGGAATACCCTAAGTTCGGTGTAGGGCAAAGTAGCGGTTGCTACATGAAGTTTTGGGATCAGTTCTTCTACGGCAGTGTCTTCCGTAATTTCGATTTCAATCAAACTGGGCTGGAGGCTCCTGTCCCTTTCTTCTCGCACGTGAGACATACTGGACTTTTATCATTTGCACTTAAGTAATTTCAGGTCTTTGGAAAAAACTACCAACTCCCTCCGGGTGAAAACAAAAAATAGATATCGCTGCTTTTCGTTTGTTCGTCCAGCCATTGATAGCCCTCCGAATCTTTTGTGGTGAAGGGAGAGATCAATTGGATCATGTGCTGATACCCTTCGTAGTTCATTTCACAATTGAAAGCATCGTTTTGCAACTTTACAATGCCGTGGTTGGCTTCTGTTTTTACCAGGTTTAAGGTACAATTAAGTGCTTCAATTTCAGGTTGTTCATGAATTGGAAGGGTAATGATTTCTGATTTATCTATGAACGTTTGCAGCAATTGCTGAAACCATCGAGCACCTTGATGATCAAAATCCCATAAACGTAGAAGCCGTTCAATTTCTACATTTTTATACTTTCCCTCAGCGGTAAGATCAGGCAGGTATTCCAATTTCATATTGTGGTTGTATTAAACGGTAGCAGAACCACCCAAAAGGCTCCACTGCCACCTCACCGAAAAGTACTCAAAACATTGCCTGGAAAAGTGCATCTTTGCCCCAAATTCCGGGAACGGACATGAAGAAGTTTGTATTCATTACCACCCGCAACCAGCACCAGTATGATCACCCACTGCGCAGCCGGTTGTGGACCCTTTGCCACAAAACCCTTCTCAATCAGCAGTCAAACAACTGGCAAGCCCTGGTGGTGGGGCTGGATGAAAAAGAGGAAGGCAACATCACCTACCTGAAGGCTACTGGCGAAACCAAGAAGCCGAAGATCAAACAGGCGCTAGAATACATTGCAGCTCAAGATTCTCCACCCGAATACCTCATTCGTTTGGACGATGACGACCTCATCTCCACCACGATTCTGAAAGACCTTGATGGCCTTGAGGCGGATGCTTTTACGGACAAATACCATTTGCTCTACGACATCACTACAGGCAAATCCCTCCAAAACGACCACACCTGGTTTCCCAACACCTGTATATTGGGTTACCAGCACGCCATCCAGCCTTTTGGGCCGGAAGCCATGCCGCTGTTTATGTACGACCACGACAAGGCATGGCACCAATATTTTGAAGGAAAAAACGTAGGCTATGCCAGCAAAAAAGACCCCGTTTACCTGCGGGTGATTTCTCCTGCTACGGTAAGCATTTCCGGTACCTGGGACAAGTCGCAGGACTACGACCACGAAAACTTTGAGCGCTACGTACAATCGTTGCGCAAATGGCGGAGGATTAACTTTTGGAAAAAACGTTCCTTCAAAGGTCTCGATCCCTATGAGCCAGACCTGTCTGCGCTCCGCGAACTCCTGTTTACCAAGGCCTGATTCGCTGCCCCATGTCGAATTGGAAGTTAGAAGATATTATAGACCAAGGCGGAGAAACTACCTACCGTCATTATTTAGCGAAATACCCCAGCCTTCGCGGCAAGGTGGGTTTCTCATTGCAAATTTGGCGGGCCTACCGGCAGGTGAAGCAATTGTATGCCCAAACCTTGCGCGACAAGGAGTGCTACTATGGTCCCTTCAAAGGAGAGTTTGGTCATTTTTTGTTGCACAACTTACCTTTTATAAGTTACTTACATGCACAAGGAGTGAAGGTGCACTACTGTGGCATGGCGTTGCACAAACCCTTCCTCATTGACGAAAGCGGCAATTCATTGGTGCATACTTACCATGAGCTGCGTGACTTTTTTAAAGAAGTGAAGCCGCAAAGCAACTTTTGTGATCCGCCGGAAGACGTACAACAAGAGATTGCCACCTTCAAAAAAACGGCTCGCCAATCGGGAAAAGTGCTTTGGGAAATAGACCAAGAGTTTTTCTATTGGCACGCCTTCCGAAATTGGGTTTTGGTGAAACCGCATCAAAAAGCCTACCGCATCAACCGTTACTATCAGCCCGAAAAAGAAAAGGCTGCCGTCATCTTTCCACGGAAAAAAGGAGGAACGTTTTCTCCCAACAATGGTGGTCCATGGGACTACACCGAATTGGCCCGCACATTGAGTCCCTACTTTGATAAGGTATATGTTACCGGACACCCTTCACTTTCCGCGGAGTTGGAATCGTTTGACAATGTGGAGGTATGCCTTTCGGAAGACAACACCACGGTGATCGAAAAATGCTCAGCCGCCCGCCTCATTGTTACCCAACACTCTGGTGCGGTACACATGGGAAGCTACACCGATACACCGGTACTGTTGATTTTCAATGGCAAGCCTCCCATCAAAGGGCTGGCCGATACCCTGCGCTTCCGGCGGCACCTCAACCCAAAACATGCCTTATCTTTTGCTTTCTCACTGAAAGAAATTGAGGCTTTCGTAAAAGCCGGAAAGTTTTGATGCACGATGGCTAAAATCACTGGAATCAGGCGGTTCTTAACATTAAAATCCGCTTTAACAAACACAAAACCCTCCTTCACAAGGATTTCCCACTTGTGAAACCCGCTGTTTCCTCTATTCACTTATTTTTGCCGGGAATCCAGTTGAAAGGCATGAAGTTGACAGATCAGGTAACCGAGTTTACCGAAGCCGTGAAAGACCTCCGGGTAGCGATTGTGGGAGAGACCATTATCGACGAATTTATCCCTTGCATTTACGAAGGCCAATCCATGAAATCGTTTTGCCCTGTGTTTAAACTCGCAGGCAACAAGGAAGAGCAACAGGGTGGAGCTACCGCCATAGGCAATCACTTGCGCGATTTTGTGAAAGAAGTAGTCTTGGTGACCAATACGGAAAAAGAAATTGTCAAAACTCGCTACATTGATGTGGATGGAGGCAAAAAGCACGTAGAGGTCAACAAGTTTGACACGGCTGGTTTTCAGCCTGTTCGCTTGGATTGCAGCGGCTATGATGTAGTGATTGTAGCCGACTTCGGTCACGGCTTTTTGAACGATGCTCACTTCGAAGGAGCTTTCCACCTCATGTGCCAAACCAACTCCAACAACTTTGGTTTCAACCGGGTGTCAAAGTGGAAAAATTACCACAAAAAGAGTGTGTGCCTCGACTTGCGCGAAGCCAGTCTACAGATGAATCAAAAAATTCGCTTTAGCACCCACGAAGAATTGTTAGCACTCTACAACTATGAGTTGGATACGGAAAATTTGTTTGTAACCCTGGGTGGTAAAGGATCAGTGCATACTGATGGTAAAACCATCCATCCTCAGCCCGCCTTCAAGAGCAAAATTGTAGATACCATTGGGGCAGGTGATACCTTTTACGGCTTTGCTTGTTTGGCTGCCCATCTGGGCTTACCCAATGAACGCTTGCTCACTTTACCCTCTTTGGCAGCCAGCCTTTCTACAACTTGGTTGTGCAACGAAAAATCTGTGACCCCTAACGGACTATTAGACTATGCAACGCATTTCTTACCGTAAGGAATTCGAGAAATTCCTGAATTCCCCGGAAATCGATCAACAGCTTACCCAGGCGGGAGAACTGATTAAAGGTGCTAAGCGCCTGTTCTTTATTGGTAATGGTGGCAGCAATTCCATCTGCTCGCATATGATGGAAGATTTCGCAAAAATCGCGGGCTACCCAACTTTTGCCTTTTCGGATGCTGCTCTAATTACCTGCTATGCCAATGATTATGGCTACGAAGCTGCGATGGCTGAATGGCTCAAAATTCATTTTCAAAAAGAAGACTTGCTGGTGGCCATCAGTAGTTCGGGCAATTCGGCCAACATCCTCAATGGTGCGGCAGTGGCCAAAGAACGCGGTGGGAAATTGATCACCCTAAGTGGCTTTAAACCAGATAACCAACTGCGCAGCAAGGGTGATCTTAACATCTACACCGCTATCGAAAGCTATGGCATTGTAGAATGCCTGCACCAAACCTTATTGCACATTATACTCGACGAATTGTAAACATGGCTATCAAAAACGCCCTGGTCACCGGAGTAGCCGGTTTTATTGGCTCTAATCTCTTGGACTACCTGCTGGAAAAAACCGATTGGCAAGTTCACGGCATTGACAATTTGAGCACCGGCAATCGCAAAAATATTGCCGGTCAAATGAATGATCGCCGATTCACCTTTTCGGTGATGTCGGTTTCCGATCTGGCATCTCTTCAGGGATACGACTATGTATTCCATCTGGCGGCTCTACCACGCATTCAGCCCAGCTTTGAGTACATCAATGAACACATTGAGGCAAACCTTAACCAGTCGATCCACCTCATCGAATTGATGATTAAGGAGGAGCATTTCCCGAGGTTGGTCTACAGTGGTTCAAGTGCCATATATGGAACGCCCCAACAAATTCCTACTCCCGAAAACGAAAAAGTAGATTGCCTGAGCCCCTATGCGTTTCAGAAGTACGAGGTGGAGCGTTATTTGGATTTGATCTCCACCCGATATCCATTGGATTATGTGACCTTGCGGTACTTTAACCCTTACGGCCCACGGAGTTTCAATCCGGATAATCCATTCAACGCCTATAGCAGTGTGGTGGGTATTTTTCTAAACCGCTTGAAAAAAGGTGATCCGTTGTTGGTGACAGGAACTGGCGCCCAACGACGGGACTTTATTCACGTACAAGATTTGGCCAAGGCCAACTATTGTGCGGCCATTCATCCCGAGCGTATCAATACAGCCTTTAATATTGGGTTTGGCAGTACCCTAAGCATCCTTGATCTGGCAAAAATGATTAGTGATGAGTACGAAATGATTCCAGAGCGGGAGGGAGAAGCCGAAATTACTTTTGCCGATACTACCAAAGCACGCGAAGTGCTCGGATGGGAGCCTGAATATCAACTCGAAACCTATTTAAAAAAAGAAGTAGCCACCATTAACGAATGAAAAGAGGGTTTGCTTGCGGAGTGTTCGACTTGTTTCACGCCGGACATGTTTTGATGCTACAGGAGTGCCGCGAGAATTGCGACTACTTGATTGTGGCCCTCAATACCGCCACTAATTTAGGACCAGACAAAAATCAACCGATCTATTCCATCGAACAGCGGGTGATCATTCTGGAAGCCTGCCGCTACGTGGACGAGGTAATAACCTACAGTACTGAAGATGAATTAACGGAGTTGTTGGCTTCGCTCAACCTGGGCATCAGATTTTTGGGAGACGATTACCGGATAAAACCCATTACAGCTCCTCACCTGGATATTCCGCTCTATTTTGTGAACCGGGATCACGGTTGGTCGTCGTCGAAAATCCGCGAAAAAATAGACCGATGAGTGCGACTCCGCCTTTGATAAGTGTGGTAACTCCATGCTACAATGTTGCGGAGTTTATTTCTGAGACCATCTCGTTTGCATTTGCAAAAAAACGTCCAAAGCTGGGAAGCAGCGAGGAATATGAACTGATGCTCCGCATCTTACAGCAATTTGAGAAAGTAGTGTTCGATGCTATTCGAATTGCTTGTGCTATGAATGTGCAACTCGCTCGAGAACCGCTAAACGAACATTTGCCCAAAGGCTATCAACCCGTACCCTCTGCCGAAACATCGGGTTTTTATTTGAAGCTCTATCGATTACTGGGCCGTCAGGAACTGAAATCTTCCGAAAATTAGCCGGACGTTAAGCCATGAAGATCGCCTATTTATCAGCCAATCCTTTACTCAACCTTGCCTCCCCAAGCGGCTATGGTACACACATGCGTGAAATGATTAAAGGATTGCGTGCATTGGGACATGAGGTTTCGCCTCTGATTGCCGGAGGCACTGCCATCGAAACCCTGGCGCAGCCCGGCACCGGCTCTGCTCCCAAGCAGTTGTTGCGTCAACTGGCGCCTCCCTTTCTTTGGGAAACTGCCAAAGATTGGCGCTTGAAGCGGTTTGATGGACACATGACTACCTGGTTTGCCGAAGAAATCAATCGTATGAAACCCGATCTGGTTTATGAAAGGGGAACTTACCTGCAATTGGCTGGTCATCGGGTGGCTCAGCAAATGAAATTACCCCACATTGTGGAATTAAATGCTCCTTTGGCCGAAGAGAAAGCCATGTTGGGGCGATCCAGTTGGTTTGCCAAAGAGGCAGAAGCTGCAGAGCGTCAATTGCTCCAAGGGGCCGCTAAAATTGTAGTGGTTTCCTCGCGCCTGGTGCAACATTTTTCCGATAAATACCAGTTGCCGAGAGATAAATTCATCATTACTCCGAATGCGGTGGACCTCGACAAGGTGCAGTCCAGCGAAGCAAGTACGACAGAACTTAGGAAGCAGTTGGGCCTGGAAAATAAGGTAGTATTGGGCTTTGTAGGTTCCATCTTTCCCTACCATGGAGTAGACCTGCTGATCCGGGCATTTGATGCACTCCAAACGGGGCATCCTGAACTGCACTTAATGATTGTTGGCGATGGAGAAACGTTACCTGAACTCCAGGAGTTGGCCACCAAACTCAATTTGAACCATAAAATTACCTTTACCGGTAATGTTCCTCATACGGAGGTGTTCAATCATATCGCGCTGTTTGACATTGCGGTGTTGGCCAAAACCAAAGACTACATGTCACCCATCAAGGTATTCGAATACGGTGCAATGGGTGTTGCCATCGTGGCCCCCTCAACCACCGCCGTACGGGATGTGATCGAAGATGGCCGTCACGGATTACTGATCGGAGAGGAGCAAACCCTGGAAGGTCGATTGAAAGAACTAATTGATAACCAAAAACTTCGGGAGCAAATAGGGAAATCCTTTCAGGAAAAAGTTTTGGAAGAACACACCTGGCAGCGTATGGCCGAAAAAGTATTGGCTTGAACATGCGGGTGGCTTTAATGACCGATGGCATTCAGCCCTACGTAACCGGAGGGATGCAAAAGCACAGTTTTTATGTAGCGAAATTTTTGGCTGCAGCCGGAATTGAGGTGGATTTGTACCACTACAATGCCAATCCACAATTCGATATTGATGCGTTAGAGGTGTTCACTCCACAAGAGCGCGCAAATATCCATTCCATGGTATTTGAGTTTCCGCCTCCTGGTAAATTACCAGGTCATTACATACGCCGGTCCTTACGCTATTCGCAACAACTCTACAAAGCATTCAAAAAGCGTCCTACAGTCGATTTTGTGTACATCAAAGGTTTTGCTGGCTGGCAATTTTTAAAGGAAAAAGCTAAAGGGAGATCGCTTCCACCGAGTGGAATCAAGTTTCACGGCATGAATATGTTTCAAACGCCTCCATCGTTTCGCGGAAGTTTGGAGTACGCCATGCTTCGGCCTCCAGTGCGTTTCAATATGAAACATGCCGATTATGTGTTTTCTTACGGAGGAAAAATTACCGACATCATTGCTGGAACAGGAGTAGAACGATCGCGGATTGTGGAGTTGCCTACCGGCATCGAAAAGCAATGGGTTGCCGGCAATATCCGGTTTACCGAAGGCCAACGCAAATTCTTATATGTTGGCCGCTATGAGCGCTTGAAGGGCATTGAGGAAATCAATCAGGCCATAAAAAAGTTGGAAAAAGAGTTCGATTTTGAATATCACTTTGTGGGTCCCATTCCCGAGCAACTTCACCTGCCCTCAGAAAAGGTAAAGTATTGGGGAAAAATCACCGATGCCCAACAAATGAAAGCAGTGGTGCGCAGTTGCGATGTTGTGACTTGTCCCAGCTATTCTGAAGGTTTACCTAACGTGATTTTGGAAGGGATGAGCCAAGGGCTTGCTGTGTTGGCCACAAACGTAGGCGCCATAAACTTTCTTGTCAACGAGGAAAACGGCTGGTTGATTGAGCAGCCAGACTCCAATGCCATTGCTGATGCCATGCGAAATGCCATTACCTGTGACGCAAAAAAAATGGATGCCCGCAAGCAGGCATCCATTGAAAAAATATCTCGTGAACTAACCTGGGACCACATTGCCAACCGTTTGGTGACTACAGTGCAATCCCTGGCTGGAAAGTAGTTATACTTTTGCGCTAAACTCTTCTTCGTAGTAGGCTACCAGTTTCCCCAAGCCCTCTTTTAACTGTGTAGAAGGTTGGTAATCTACAGCAGCTTTCAATTTCGCTGAACTTCCAATCCTGCGTTCCACTTCAAAGTCGTAACGCTTCTTGGGGGCTTCGATGAATTGAATTTCTGAGGAAGAGTTGGTAATTTCCTTAATGGCGAAGGCCAAATCTTTGATTGTGATTTCCTGCTCGTTGGCAATGTTGAAAATCTCGGCACCTTTCACTTGATTCGCCAAATGGTAACAGGCTGTAATGGTGTCATCGATATAAGTGAAATCACGGGTTTGTTCTCCGTTACCAAACACGGTAATGGGTTTACCCATTAATGCTTGGTGAAAGAAACGTGGAATAACCATCCGGGTGTCCTGAGCCGTTCCATACACATTAAAGAAACGGAGCGAAATGGATTGTAAACCTTTTTCCTCGCCCAATGCCGCAAGGTAAATTTCGTTGTAGCGCTTGGCAATGGCGTAGCTGGTGCGCGGATCTATCTGAATGGTCTCTGTAACTGACTTCTCAATCGCAGAATGTCCATAAACACCACTGGTAGAAGCATAAATTACTTTTTCGATCCCATTTAAAATGGCTGCATCACCGATGTGTTTCATACCAATCACTTCGGTTTCCATGGTTTCTACTGGGTTGTCGGCAACAATATCTACTCCCAATACTGCGGCAAAGTGATATACATACCGGCACCCCTTTACCAAACGGTGTACTAAATCGCGATCGCGAACGTCTCCATGCACCAATTCTATTTGGTTTAATATATCTTTTTCAAGCTTGTTGCCGCGTAGGAGCTTATCGAGCACCACTACTTCATATCCATCGCTCACAAGGCGTTTCACCAGGTGGCTTCCAATAAATCCAGCTCCTCCGGTTACCAAGATCTTGTCCATATCTGTCTATCGATTAATGTTTCTGGTTGAATAGCAAGGTGGACAAATATAAGCATTGTAGGCTGGAAAACAGGGGCGTTCATAAAAACCTTCTTTCCTCCTATGGCGGATAGAAACCAGTACTTGCGGATTACTTAAATTCGCGCTGAGGTCGTTTTGATTGTTGTTTCACCGACCGCATTCGACAACTACACCCGCTTCTGATTTGCTTGCCTTTATTCGCGCCAATTTTACGTTGATCGTAATGCTCCTTATCTGGCTGGGAGTGGGGATTGTGAGCGCAGAAGCCTCATATGGAATCATTCCCCTCATTGTGCTTGCACTTCGTCGGAAGGGAAGGTATGCTGAAATCCTACTCGGTTTTCTGTTTATTCTCATTATTTCCGACAGCCGACAATACTCTCTTTCTTTCGCAGTGTCGCTCAAAAACGTCTACATCGTTTTGATGGCGCTGATTTTATACATCGACCGAAGTAAGTTTCAACCGATGAGTAACCTGATAAAAGGCTTCGTGCCTTTTTTTGTGATCTCTACCATTGCGCTTATACAGGCACCCGGCGATGAACTCTTCATCAGCGTACAGAAAATGTTGTCGTACATCTTGCTGTTGTTGGTAGTACCCAATTTCTTATTGTTGTCTTACCGACTACAAGGAGAAAGCTTTTTGCGCAATCTGGTTTGGTTAGGCACTCTTATTTTGTTTCTGGGCATTGTTTTTCGCATCCTCAACTTCGATTTCATCATCGTTAAAGGTCGCTTTGCCGGAGTATTTGGCAACCCCAATGGATTAGGGATTTTTTGTTTACTCTTTTGGATGTTAGCAGCGGTGATTCACAATCGATTCACCAACCTATTTTCCCGGCAGGAAATCTATTTCATTTTCGGTGTCATCGGTGCTGCACTCATCCTGTCAGGGTCCCGAAGTTCTTTGGTAGGGCTCATCATATTCCTGGTATTTGGACGCCTTTACAAGCTTTCGAATGTATTTGGTTTTCTCTCCCTGGTGATTTTGATCGTGAGTTACGAATTCCTCACACTAAACATCAACAGCATCATTATCTCTTTGGGGTTAGAACAGTATTTCCGATTAGAAACTCTGGAAACCGGATCGGGTCGCTTGGTCGCCTGGGATTTTGCCTGGGATAATATTCAAAATCATTTCTTTTTGGGTAGAGGCTTCGCACATACCGAAAACCTTTATATCAAATATTCAGAAATGTTGCGCGCCCTCGGCCATGAGGGGCATGCCCACAATGTGTATCTCACCTTTTGGCTGAATTCGGGTCTCATTGGTTTGTTTTGTTTTTTCATCCTGGGGCTGATACCATTGTTTTTAGGAGCGGCCAGGCAAAGTAATTTGGCCATGCCCTTACTTTTGGGAGCCATGTTCAGCATGAACTTTGAGTCTTGGCTCACCGCCTCCCTCAATCCCTTTACCATTCTTTTGTGGTGTTCACTCACTTTGCTCACCAATCCTCACTTTGTGGAAGCCTCTGAACGATGGCGGTCCAATAATAATCCGTCTGAAGAGGCAGAAGATACCCTACCAGATGTTAACCCTAAGCCACTACCTACTGGATGAAACCTTGGATGACGAAAGTCCTTGTTGGGGCCTTCTTGATGGTATTACTTGTGGAATTGGTACTACGCCTGGGCTTAGGCTTAGGTACGCCACCCCTCTACCGGGCTGATCCAAACTATGAATACATCTATCAGGCAAACCAAGATCTGAACCGCCGAGGCAATCATGTGTTGACCAACGCCTATTCCATGCGCAGCCATCCTTTACGGAAAGACGATGGCCTTAGGGTGCTGAAAGTAGGTGATTCAGTCATTCATGGAGGAGGACAAACCGACCACGACAGCCTGGCCAGCACGCGATTGGAGATCGCACTTCAAAAACACTTCGCGCAAAACATTCGCGTCCTCAATATTTCGGCTGGTAGTTGGGGCCCAGATAATGGTTTGGCCTACCTGAAAAGCCAGGGTGATTTTGGGGCCAAGGTTCTTTTGTTGGTCTACAGCAGCCACGATCTTTACGATCGCATGACCCATTATCCTATGGTAGGCGATGATCCTGACTATCCTTCAACAACTCCGGTAATGGCAATGCAAGAGGTATGGCAACGCAGCATCGCTCCCCGAATTCAAGGTAAAAAAGAATACTCTGAGGATGCTTGGAACCAGCTCATTCAATCCCAGGCAGATACCAACGAGGGTTGGCAAGGACTAATCGATTTTGGTATTTCCCGTAAAATGGACGTTATCGTTTACCTCCATCCTACGCAGGAAGAATTGAAAAACGGCGAATTCAATGCTAATGGCCGTTATTTGTGTGAATGGTTGCGCAATAAACCCGTTACTTTCATAGATGGAAGAGAAGTTTCCGGGATGGACGGCTATCGGGATCATATTCACCTCAACGACCAAGGACAAAAATACCTCTACAAAGGAATACTGCCCGCTTTAGAAAATGCTGTAAAGCGACAACTGACGCCACATCAGTTGGAGTCAGGTTCTTCCTGATTTCTGTCAAATCACCTTAAGTTTTAAGCTGTAAAGGAAATGTTCCTATCATTGTAAAAGCAGATGAAACCCCGTACTTGTCTCATCCTCTATACGGAATTGGCAGAGTACTTTATGGCCTGTGTTCGGGAACTTACCCAACGAGGCATAGAAGTGCACATCGTTCACTGGAAAGTGAATGCAGAAGCCCCTTTTCAATTTGTGGCCACCCAAGGCATTCATTTGTATCCCCGCGATCAATTTAACGATGCACAATTGTTGGCCCTCGCTAATCGGCTCAGTCCACAAATCATATTGTGTTCGGGATGGGTGGATAAAGCTTATCTCAAAGTGTGCAAGCAATGGAAAGGGCGTGCAGCCACTGTTCTTACCATGGACAACCATTGGGAGGGATCACTCAAACAACAAGTGGCCAGTTTATTTGGGCCCCTGTTTCTCGGGCAACGCTTCACACATGCCTGGGTGCCTGGCGAACCTCAGGCACGCTATGCAAGCAAGCTAGGATTTAGAAACCATCGCATTCTCAAAGGTTTTTATGCCGCTGATTACAACCATTTCAAGGAGCTTGAACAGCAAATTAGTAGGGTTAGGGGAGCCAACCTGCCCAAACGGATTCTTTACTTAGGGCGCTACGTTAAACACAAAGGAATTTTCGAATTGTGGGAAGCATTTTCCGAATTGCAGTCAGAAACCTCTAAAGATTGGGAATTATGGTGTAGCGGAACTGGTGAGCAGTTTGACCATCGCATAGAACACCCCTAAATCAAGCACGTAGGTTTTGTACAACCCAAAGACCTCGGTCAATACCTCGATCAGGTAGGTGGGTTCATTTTGCCTAGCCATTTTGAGCCCTGGGGAGTCGTAGTTCATGAGATGGCCATTCTGGGGCTGCCCATGTTGTGTTCGAATGCAGTGGGAGCGGCTACCCGATTTTTGGAAGAGGGTCAAAATGGATATAGCTTTCCTCCGGAAGATAAGGCGGCCATCAAGGTGGTATTGAAGAAATTGATGCAGGCTACCCCCAAAGAATTGCAACAAATGGGACAACACAGTAAAGATTTAGCCGCTTCACTCACGCCCAAAACCTGGGCCGCAACCCTCTTGCAAGCTGTGAAATGACATGTGTGGAATAGCTGGAATATTTGATTTTAAGGGCCATCATGACCATCATAAAGCCATTATGGCTATGAATCAGGCCATGGCTCATCGA
The DNA here is from genome assembly GCA_937899835.1 of uncultured Flavobacteriales bacterium. Taxonomy (GTDB): domain Bacteria; phylum Bacteroidota; class Bacteroidia; order Flavobacteriales_G; family Salibacteraceae; genus CALCCE01. Next base: position 15,920 of record CALCCE010000124.1, read on the forward strand.
GGTCCAAACAACGATGATCATTTCGTTCAAGGCCCTGTCAATTTAGGCCACCGCCGGCTCTCTATTATTGACTTATCGCCAGCTGCTAACCAACCGTTTGCCAGTAAGGATGGGAGATACGTAATCGTATACAACGGAGAACTTTACAACTTTCGAGAGTTGCGCCAGGAGTTGGAAAAAGAGGTGGCGTTTCAAACGCAAACCGATACCGAAGTAGTTCTGGCAGCCTATCAGAAATGGGGATGGAGCTGTTTAGAGCGCTTCAATGGCATGTTTGCCTTTGCCGTTTGGGACAAGGACCGCGAAGAATTGTGGATCGTACGGGACCGTATGGGCATCAAGCCCCTCTACCTATTTCAAAATGAAAAGCATCTTGCGTTTTCCTCAGAAGTAAGGTCGCTCATCCAAAGTGGTCTTTTCGAACCTCGAATGGATCAAAAGGCTTTAATTGACTACCTGCGCTACCAAACGGTTCATGCGCCACAAACCATATTGGAAAATGTGCGAATGCTCAATCCTGGGAGTTTTCTACGCGTAAGTCGCCACATTGGTGTAGAAGAACGGGTTTGGTGGGAACCAACCACCAATGCTTTTCAAGGTCAGTCCCAAATGAGCGCTCAGGATTTGCAAAAAGAAATTCGCGATCGTTTTTATGCTTCAGTAGATCGCAGGTTAGTAGCCGATGTACCCTTTGGTGCTTTCCTTTCCGGAGGTATTGATTCCAGTGCAGTAGTAGGGGCTATGAGTGAGGTTTCGCAGCAAAAAGTACGCACTTTCTCTGTTGTTTTTAACGAAGAAGAATTCAGCGAAGCCCGCTATGCCCGCTTAATCTCTAAGCGCTTCGGTACAGAACACCAGGAGATCAAATTACAACCCAGCGACTTTTTAGCGCTATTGCCCAACGCGTTGAGTGCCATGGATCATCCCAGTGGAGACGGCCCCAACACCTATGTGGTTTCTCAAAAGACCAAAGAAGCAGGCATTACTATGGCTTTGTCGGGCCTGGGAGGAGACGAACTTTTTGCTGGTTACGATATTTTTAAGCGCTCGAAAAAGCTGGAAGACCGAAAGTTTTTACAGAGCTATCCTAAATTTTTGCGAAGGGCCTTCGGAAGCCTCTTGAAGAAGGTAAAGCCAGGTATGTCCTCCGAAAAGATTGCCGAATTGTTGGAACTCAACTACTTCGATTTGTGGGATACCTATCCACTTTCGCGTCAGGTATTGCTAGATCCGGTAGTGCACCGCCTCACCGGTGGAAAAGCCTTACCCATGAACCGCGTGTTTGATCTCGGAGCCGAACTAATCGGAAGAGATCCCAAACGGTTACCGCTCTTTAGTCAAGTTTCCCTGTTGGAAATGCGCACCTACATGCAAAACGTATTGTTGCGCGATACCGATCAAATGAGTATGTCGCACGCCTTGGAGGTGAGGGTGCCTTTCCTGGATCACACATTAGTAGAGTTTGCCCTTGGCATAGACGATACCCGAAAGTTTCCCCATACGCCCAAACAACTGCTCACCGACAGCTTAGGTGATTTGTTGCCTCGCGAAGTCATCGACCGGCCCAAAATGGGCTTTGTGTTGCCCTGGGCCAATTGGATGAAAGAAGACCTTCGAAAGTTCTGTGAGGAAAAGCTGAGCAATCTTGGAGATCGAGCTGGTTTAGATGCCGCTTACTTACAACGCTTATGGCAAAGCTTCCTCCAAAACGATCCCCGGGTTTCCTGGTCTCGTATTTGGCTGTTGGTAGTGTTGGAAAACTGGTTAGAAACAAATCATGTCCGTTCATAAGCCTCGGGTTGTCATTTTTGTCGATTGGTACCTGCCGGGCTTCAAAGCTGGGGGGCCGGTGCGTTCGGTTGCCGCGTTGGTAGCTGCTTTTAAGCATGATTTCAGTTTCTCCATCATTACCTCCGATCGGGATTTTGGAGATGAGAAAGCCTATCCAACCGTACCGGTGAATCAATGGATAGAAAAAGACGATTATCGGGTGCAATACCTGAGCCCCTCACGTCGGGGGCGTAGCTCAATGAAGGAACTACTGAAAAGAACGCCCGCCGAAGTTTACTACTTCAACAGTTTGTTTTCACTGCACTATACCCTTATCCCCTTGCTGTTGCTTAAAGGCAACCGTACAAGTAAAAAGGTATTGGCTCCGCGCGGGATGTTAGGAGCAGGCGCATTGGCCTTAAAATCAGGTAAGAAAAAACTGTTTTTAAGCTTGGCCAAGGCTTTTGGACTCTATAAAAACATACATTGGCACGCCTCTTCAGATTTGGAAAAGGAGGAGGTTCATCAGGTTTTTGGCTCCACTGCCAAGGTGCAGGTTGCACTCAACCTCTCACGTCCGCCAGTAGTGCCCGAAGCTGATCGGGTACCTAAAAAGGATGGGATGACCAGGTTCTTTTTTCTATCCCGCATTTCGCGTAAGAAAAACCTACACTTTGCCCTAAAGCTGCTGCAAACACTTCCTGAATCGGGCAATTATACTTTTGATATCATAGGTCCAGTGGAAGATGAGGAGTATTGGCAAGAATGCCAAGCGTTGATCGAAGCCCTCAACCCGAAGGTGGCCGTCACCCATCATGGTGCGGTACCCTTTCATCAGATTGGAGATTTGATGAAAGGCTTGCATTTTCTTTTATTGCCTACCTTTCACGAGAACTTCGGACACGTTGTGGTAGAGAGTATGGCCTGTGGTTGTCCGGTCCTTATCAGTGAGAACACCCCCTGGAAACACTTGCAGCAATCGCAGACAGGATGGGATATTCCTTTGCAAGAAAAAGAAACTTGGGAGAAAGCATTGCGGGATGCCGCTCAAAGTTCCAAGGCTCAGTTCGATAACATGTCCAATGCGGCTCGTAGTTTTGCTTTACAACACTTAGACGATCAACAGACCCTCGAAGCCAACCGTCAATTGTTTAAACCCAATTAAGTTTGGATACGCGCAACAATGCCAAAGTAGACCTCTCGTCTTTCAACAACGATTGGTACCGCCCCGGAGGGAATCCACTGGGGCGTTTGCTCTGGTATTTTGTGAACGTGGCCTTTTTTATCAATCCACTTAATCCTTCAAGTGGGGCCAAAGTGATGTTACTGCGTTGGTTTGGGGCCAAAGTTGGTAAAGGAGTAGTGATAAAACCTGCCGTTAACATTAAATATCCTTGGAACCTTGAAATTGGCAACTATAGCTGGATCGGAGAACGAGTTTGGATTGATTGCCTCGATAAAGTTTCCATTGGAGCGAACGTATGCATTTCGCAAGGCGCTTTGGTCCTATCCGGCAACCACAACTATAAGTCCACCCAATTTGATTTGATGGTGAAGCCCATAATGGTAGAAGATGGCGCCTGGGTAGGAGCCATGTGTACTGTTTGCCAAGGAGTAACTGTGGGCTCGCATGCGGTGCTTACGGTAGGTTCAGTAGCAGCTTCCGATTTAGGACCTTATTCCATCAATAAAGGTAATCCCGCAGTAAAGATTAAGGAGAGGAAGATTGCATGAAGATTTCCGTAGTAACCGTTTGCTACAATAGTGCTGCTACTATTGAGCACGCTTTGAAGTCCGTCACTGGTCAGGATTACGATAGTTTGGAATACATTGTAGTAGATGGATTGTCGAAAGACAATACCCTGGAGGTGGTGGAACGCTACAGGGGTGGTATTGCTCATGTAATCTCTGAAAAAGACAAAGGCATTTATGATGCCATCAACAAAGGCATTCGTGCCGCTACCGGAGAGGTAGTAGGCTTGTTACATTCTGATGATTTTTTGGCTGATCGTTCTTCCCTATCAAAAGTTGCCAAAGTATTTCGAGAGCATCCTCAAGCACAGGCAGTCTACGCTGATCTGCAATACGTTGACAAAGACGAGCCAGAAAAGGTGATTCGAAATTGGACTTCAGGCAATTACCGTTCCGGTGATTTCCTGAAGGGCTGGATGCCCCCTCATCCAACTTTTTATGCCCGCAAAGAACTGTTTGAAAAATATGGATACTACAATCTCGACTTCTCTATAAGCGCGGACTACGAACTTATGCTTCGGATGATTCATAAAAATGAGATTCCTCTCGCCTATCTGCCAGAGGTTCTGGTGAAGATGCGAGTAGGAGGAAAGAGCAATGTGTCCCTAAAAAACCGTTTACAGGCCAATCGTGAGGATAGTCTTGCCTGGAAGGTAAATGGCCTGCAACCCGGGATGCTCACCCGATTTATGAAGCCACTTTCGAAACTGAAACAATTCCGCAAAAAAAAGACCTCCTGAACAGGAAGTCTTATAAAAATCGTTTAGAATTTCGCTTTGGTCCTTCTACGTTTCCGCTTAGAGTAAACGTAATTGTAACTCTTGTGACGAATGTTCCTACGCTGTCCTCTCAATACAAAGCTGTAAGAAAATTGCGTAAACAGATAACTGTCGTTGTTGGAAGGTTCCCCACGAATTGATCCTGTTTTGTATTTATCCAAGCCAAGGAAACGAGGATCATTTTGCCTGTCGGCACTGCGGTTGGCTAAAGCTGCGGCTAATTCGCTTTGGTGCAGGTCTGGATCAATATAGAAAGAACTGGCATCGTCAAGGTAGTCGGTGAAGGTAATGCGCCATCCAAACTCCCAGCCAATACGGTGTTGTCTTTTGTAAGTGTAGTAGAAACCTCCACCAATTGGGATGACTGGTTGCACCCTGCTGTAGGTTTTGCCTTCGGTCTTCAATGGCTGCAATGCATGCCATTTTCCTTGATAGAAAGCTTGAGGGTTGTGGTAGAACATACCCAATCCTCCAAAAACATAAGTTCTGAAGTCCAACCGATAGCGTCCTGTACGACCTACATCGTTAACGGTATAAAAGTAAAGTTCACCTCGAGTAGCAACTTCAACAATATCATTACGGAAGCTCAAATTGCGGCCAAAACGATTGGGATAATCAGACAGACTATCGGCACCTTGTATACGGCCGTAGCTGATGCTTGTGTTCCAGGAAAAGTTTTGATTTACGCGATACCGGAAGAAGGTACCAAGCATCCACCGTGTTTGGTTCAACTTAATATCATAAATAAAATCCCGACGGGATTGGTCAGTTCCTCCCATTTCTCCCAGGTAGTTTGCACCACCTGCACTGAAGCCCACATCCCAATAATATTGAGAGAGAGCATTCGTGGAGAACATAAACAGTAGACCTACAGAAAGTAGAAAAATCCTCATACGCTTGCCTGTAATTGCAGAGCTAGCCACGGCAAAATTAACAAAATATGTTAACAGTTGGTTTTCGCAGGGTGAGGCCTTTGAAAATCGGGACTAAGATAGAATGATTCCTGATTGTACTAAGTATCGTTTACAAAAAATTAAGCGCTTTTAATAAACACTCTTACGTCGATAAGCCGATCGGGGTTACTCCTACATGTAGTTGCAAACAATGAACGATCCATGATCAACCGAAAAAAATCAGGACTTTTGCCTCCTTCATTTAACTGTTTCATGATCGAATTTGAAAAAAAGACGCTTTCCAATGGATTGCGGGTCATCGTACATCCTGATCCCACTTCGGAAATTGCAGCCTTGAACCTTGTTTATGATGTTGGAGCCAGAGACGAAGACCCAAAACGAACTGGTTTTGCCCATTTGTTTGAGCACCTGATGTTCGGTGGTTCTGCCAACATTCCAGAGTTCGACCGTCCATTACAAGAAGTAGGAGGGGAAAACAACGCTTTCACCACCAACGACATTACCAATTATTACATGACACTCCCAGCGGCCAACCTTGAAACAGGTTTTTGGTTGGAATCCGATCGCATGCTCAACCTTGCCTTTTCGGAAAAATCGCTGGAGGTACAACGTCAGGTGGTCATAGAAGAATTCAAACAACGGTACCTCAATCAGCCTTACGGCGACCTGTGGATGTTACTTCGCCCACTCATCTATAAACAACACCCTTATCGCTGGCCGACCATCGGTCAAGAAGTCCGGCACATCGAAGAGGCTACGATGGCCGATGTAAAGGAATTTTTTCACCTTCACTACCGCCCTAATCGGGCAGTGCTTTCTGTGGTAGGCAAAGTAGAACCCAATCATGTCTTTGAGCTAGCTGAAAAATGGTTTGGCCCCATTCCGGCAGACACCCATTACCAACGCCAGCTGGCACAAGAGCCAGAGCAAAAGGCTTATCGTCGGCAAGAGGTAGAACGGGAGGTTCCAGTCAATTCTTTCCATTTAGCCTTTCACATGGGCGGTAGAAATGAAGAAAACTATCAAACGGTAGACCTGATTTCCGATTTACTTGGTCGAGGAAAATCTTCGCGACTGTATCCCTTAGTGCGAGAAAAGCAACTTTTTAGCCAGGTTGGAGCCTTCGTAAGCGGAAGTCTTGATCCCGGTGTATTGATGGTAAGTGGCAAGCTACAAGCCGGTGTAGCATTCGATGATGCTGAAAAAGCTGTTTGGGATGTCCTTCATGAATTGAGTACCCAAGGTCCCAATGACGAAGAATTGGAAAAAGTGATCAACAAAGTAGAGTCCTCCTTGGTGTTTGCAGAAATCAATGGCTTAAACAAGGCCATGAATCTGGGTTCGTTTGAGTTGCACGGTGATGCCGGAGACATCAACCACGAAATTGAAAAGTACCGACAGGTTTCTAAGGCCAACATACAACAACAAGCCACCCAAGTATTGAGGCGTGAGAATGCTTCTTCTTTATGGTATAAAGCCCTCTGATTCATGAGTTCTGTTCCAATCCTTGACCGAAGCCATGCCCCAGCTCCTGGCGCTATCGCTAATCCAACGCTTACCCCTGTCCAGCAGCTGACTTTGGATAATGGGGTGCCCGTCTACATAATAGAAGGTGGTACACAAGAAGTCACCCGAATTGAATTTGCTTTCGAGGCTGGCACCTGGCACTCGAATCAAAAACTAATGGCTGGTACTGCGAATGCCATGTTAACGGAAGGTACCAGTGAATTGAATGGTCCGGAATTGTCTGCCCGATTGGACGGATACGGAGCGTTTATTCAAAACGAAGCATCACGGGATGTCGCTTCTATCGCGCTGTATACCCTCAATCGCTTCTGGCAAGAGACTTTGCCCGTCTTTGAATCAATGATTAAAGATTCGAAAGTGCCACAAACGGCATTGGACATTTATCTAAACAATCGCCGTCAAAGTCATCTGGTTGGTCAGGAGAAAGTAGGGGTTTTGGCACGTCAAGCGTTCTCAGGGCAGTTGTTTGGCGAGGATCACCCTTATGGTCAACAAGTGGACCTGGAAGACTATGACGCAGTATCCAGAGCGGTTGTCATGGAGTTTTATCAAAAACGTTACACAGCGCGGCAGGCCAGTTTGTTCATTGCTGGAAAACCTCCCAAAGCACTTATTGCTGCTTTAAACCATCATTTTGGTGGTGCTGATTGGATCGGAGAGCACAGCGCTCCGTTTGAATATCGATTACCAGACCCTCAACAGGCGCTCAGCATCGAGGTAAATAAATCTGGTGCATTGCAGTCTGCTATTCGATTAGGACGCAGGCTCTTTTCCAAAAACCACCCCGATTACTTTCCGCTTCAGGTTACCAACACCCTCTTGGGAGGGTATTTTGGTTCCCGTTTGATGACCAACCTTCGGGAAGATAAAGGACTTACTTATGGCATCGGATCTTCAGTGGTCCCTTTACGGCATTCCGGTTATTTTTTCATTTCTACAGAGGTCAACGCCGATGCTACTGCTCAGGCATTAGAAGAGATTTACAAAGAAATAGGAAAGCTAAGGGAAACATCCCCTGACGCTAAGGAGTTGGAACGTGTAAAAAATTACCTGCTGGGTGCATTTCTTCGTTCTGTTTCAGGGCCCTTTTCGCAGCTGGAACAACTTAGAAGCCGCTTGTTTTTTGACTTGCCAGAAAATTATATTGAGTCTTTCCCCAAACGGCTTCAAGCAGTAACATCGGATCAAGTTCAAGAAATGGCCAACCGTTATTGGCAGGAAGCACATCTGATACAAGTAGTGGCTGGTCCATAATGAGTCAGCCAATAAGTTGAAACGCACTTCGTTAATTAGAACAAGCACGGGGAAGCGCACAAAGCCAGCTGAAAATGAGTAATTTCGCCCCGTTTTGAGGGAAAGATGCCAAGGTTGATTCAATACCTTTTCGGATTAATGTTCCTATTGGTCTTCAGCCAACTGGTGAACGCTGCGGTGCCTTCTCCAGAAATTCGCTGTGTTGCCTTAGATGCGAGTGACAACATTACCTTGTCCTGGTCTACCCCTCCCGACCCCAATAGTGAATTTCAGGCCTACAACATTTACATTTCCAACAACAATGTCACCTTCAACCTCGCGGCTAATATTCTGAACTATAATCAAAGTTCTTTTACGCAGAACGGAAGTTTCGCAGGCATTATCTATTACTACATCGAAACTGTTTTTAACGACGGAACCGGATTGGATACGGCTACTGCCTCTGATACGGTATCGCCTATCATTATCAACCTCAACATGGCTGTGCCGGAACAAGCTTCTTTGAGCTGGAATCCGATCCGAGCCACTCCGCTCCCCTCACAAGGAGGTTTTTACCGCATCTACCGTCGGGTGTCTCCAACGGGTACATGGACGTTGATTGACTCGGTTGCCAATCAGCCTCCGCCTCCTGGCAACATCTACACGTACAACGACCCATTGGAGTTTTGTTCTGACAGCATCTTTTATCGAATAGAGATTCCTGACGATTTGCCTTGCACTTCAGTTTCAAACCTGGCCAAGGATGTCAATATCAAATTGCCGCCTATTCCTCCAACCATCGACTCTATTAGTGTTGATACCGCTACTGGCCACGTGATTATTAGCTGGACCCGCGACCCTTCAGATCTCGACATTCAAGGATATATTGTGGTTCATGAAGTGAATGGTTTGGAGTTTAAAGACACCATCTTTGGGATTAACCAAACCACTTTTACCGATATTTCAGTAGATGCGGGTATCGGGACTCAGATTTATGGAGTCGCAGCCTTTGATACCTGTGACGTAAATGGATTCGGAAATGTAAGTATCACCAATGTACGGCACAATACCGCTTTCCTACAAGTGACTCCATCTGCCTGTGACCTAACCAATACCCTCATTTGGAATGTTCCCGATCAATGGCCGGTTGGGGTGGTGGCCCCCATTAGTACGGTTGTCTACGTTAAGGCCGGCAACGGGAACTTACAAGCAATCGCTGTGCTTGATGCTAACGATACCAGTTTTGTAGATTCCAATTTGGTAGCAGGAGAAACCTATTGCTATACCATTCAATTGATTACCGCAAATGGTGTAACTTCTTCTTCCAATCAAAGCTGTGGTTCATTGTCCAGTCCGGCAGCTCCACAAACACTTTATCTAAATTACATTTCGGTTTTTCCGGATCAATACATTGAAGTTTCTTGCCTGGTAGACAATGTTCCCGGAGTAGACAATTACCTTTTGGTGCGTTCTACTTCACCTGACGGACCTTTTCACCGGGTAGAGCGACTATCAGTCACTGCCAATACGATTATAAAATTCAGGGATTTAGAGGCCAGTCCTGGAAAGCACAGTTATTTCTATCGGGTAGATGCTATCGACATCTGCAACACGGTTGTAGCCAGTTCCAACATTAGCAGAAATGTGCGCTTAAATGGGCAGGTAGAAGGCAATGAATTTAAAAACACCTTGAATTGGAATCCTTATTCTGATTGGGATACGGTCGGCACTGGCGTAGCAGGATATGAACTTTATCGTTCGTTCAACGGGGTTTTTAACCCTAATCCGGTGGCTTCTTTTTCTCCTATAGACACAACGTTTATAGACGATGTGCAAGAGTTTGGTGGAACTGACGGGCGATTTTGTTATTACATCGTAGCACAGGAGAATGGTGGAGGTCAGTTTAACCTACAAGATATAAGCCGCTCCAACACTATTTGTTTGCGGCAGCCCTCACGGGTTTTTATTCCAAACGCTTTTCATCCTGGTGGCAAGGGAGAAAACAACGTTTTTCGACCGGTTACCTGGTACATTGATCCCAATGATTTCTACATGGCCATCTATACCCGATGGGGAGAGATCATTTACGAAACCACCGACCTCAATGCTGGTTGGGACGGTGGGCAGTTCAACCTTGGAACTTACGTCTACCACATCATTGCTACTACTTCCGGAGGCGAGAAAGTAGAAAAGACCGGGGCAGTTACCTTGCTGCGCTAAGATCGTATTTTGATCCCCTTCCTGTAGTTCTCCAACGTGGCCCTTTGGGGCTTTTTTTAGTATCTTTGCGCAATTTTTATTTTCAATCCTCCTACTCGATACCAGCCTAATTCCCATGTCGCTCGATCCAAAAAAATTCACCGGAGAAGGACTTACCTACGATGATGTCCTGCTCGTTCCGGCTTATTCGGAAGTGCTTCCGCGCGAAGTTGACATTACCTCTAATTTTAGCCGAAACATTCAGTTGAAAACCCCAATTGTGTCTGCCGCTATGGACACCGTTACCGAATCTGCTTTGGCCATTGCCATTGCGCAAGAGGGTGGTATTGGGGTGTTGCACAAAAATATGTCTATTGAGGCGCAAGCTTCAGAAGTTCGAAAGGTGAAAAGGTCGGAAAGTGGAATGATCCAGGATCCGGTGACGCTGCTAAAAACCGCTACCGTTGGAGATGCTTTAGCTTTGATGAAGGAGCACAGTATTGGAGGAATTCCGGTGGTAGATGAGTCCGAAAAATTGGTTGGAATCGTAACTAACCGAGATTTGCGGTTTGAGAAAAACATGAGCCGTGCCATCACTGAGGTGATGACCAGTGAAAAAATCATTACTACTAAAGACGGTTCCGATCTAACCATTGCCGAGACCATTCTTCAAACCCATAAGATTGAGAAACTCCCGGTGGTGGACGACAATAACCAACTGGTGGGGCTCATTACTTTCAAAGACATTGTAAAGAATAGGGTGCGGCCCAATGCCTGTAAAGATCAATATGGTCGTTTACGGGTAGCTGCCGCGGTTGGAGTGACCTCTGATATATTAGAGCGTATTGATGCGCTCGTTGATGCAGGGGTAGATGCAGTAGTAATCGACACTGCGCATGGCCATAGCCGTGGAGTGATTGAAACCTTGAAAAAGGTGAAGGCACACGTTGATACCATTGATGTAGTAGTGGGCAACATTGGCACCGAAGAAGCCGCTCGTGCCCTGGTTGAAGCCGGAGCTGATGCTGTGAAAGTGGGAATTGGTCCTGGGTCTATCTGTACCACACGGGTGATTGCTGGTGTTGGCATTCCGCAACTTTCGGCCGTGATGGATGTAGCACGTGGTTTGGAAGGCAGTGGTGTTCCTTTAATTGCCGATGGCGGCATTCGTTTTACTGGTGATATCGTTAAGGCCCTTGCCGCCGGAGCCAATACCATTATGGCGGGTTCCTTGTTTGCAGGAGTGGAAGAATCGCCCGGGGAAACCATTATTTATGAAGGGCGAAAGTTCAAGTCGTATCGAGGGATGGGTTCCATTGAAGCCATGCAGAAAGGATCGAAAGACCGTTATTTCCAAGATGCGGAAGACGATATCAAAAAACTTGTTCCCGAAGGCATTTCTGGTAGAGTACCCTTTAAGGGAAAATTAGCAGAGGTTATATATCAATTGATCGGTGGCCTAAGGGCCGGAATGGGCTATTGCGGTGCTGTTAACATCCCCAATTTGCAGAAAGCCAAGTTTATTCGGATTACTTCCGCAGGTGTGATGGAAAGCCATCCACACGATGTGGCCATTACTCGCGAAGCACCAAACTATACCCGGAAATAAGTTTACAAGAATTTGCCGGTTGAATCGTTAGGGGAGATTGGCTACATTTACGGCCCCGGTAAAATAACTTCAAAAACCTAATTCAAATGAAAAGCGACCTTAGAATCGGTTTACTCATAGGTCTCTGTCTGTTACACGTTGCAGCTTTCTCTCAGAAAAAAGAAGAAGTCCTGATGACGGTAGAGGGTGAAAAGATCACCTTGACCGAGTTTGAAAACATCTACAAAAAGAACAACACCAACGCCTCTGTAGACCAAAAGTCACTGGAGGAGTACCTGGAATTGTTCATCAACTTCAAGCTCAAGGTTAAAGAAGCAGAGGCTATGGGGCTTGATACAGTAGGCAAATTTCAAAATGAATTGGCCGGGTATCGTCGTCAGTTGGCGCAGCCTTACTTGGTAGACAAAGAAATGACCGATGCCTTGGTTAAAGAGGCCTATGATCGGATGCAATACGATGTAGCCGCCAGTCATATTTTGATTTCGTTAAAACCGGATGCCAGTCCGGCGGATACGTTGGCTGCTTACCAAAAGGCATTGGAGTACAAGGGACAAGTAAAAACCTTGGAAGAGTTTCAAGAATTAGCAGTTCGGGTTTCCGATGATCCTTCTTCTGCAACCAACAAAGGCAATTTAGGATACTTCAGCGCTTTTGCTATGGTCTATCCTTTTGAAACGGCTGCTTTTACCACTACAGTGGGACAGATGTCCAATCCAATTCGTACCCGTTTCGGTTATCACCTGGTATTTGTGCAAGACAAGCGAAAGGCACGTGGAGAAATTCGAGTGGCTCATATTTTGGTGCGCACCGATGAAAAAGGTGGGACTGAAGCACGTGATGCAGCCAATAAGAAGGCACGTGAGTTATATGCGATGGTAAGGGCCGGAGAAGACTTTGAAAAAGTAGCTCGTTTGTATTCTGATGATAAGAATTCAGCCAACCGAGGAGGTGAGCTTCCCAAGTTCGGTACGGGCCGGATGATTGAGTCTTTTGAAGATGCTGCGTTTGCCCTCGAAAATGATGGTGACGTTTCCAAGCCCATTGAATCTCCGTTTGGGTTTCACATCATCAAACGCCTGGAGCGCTATCAAATGGGCAGCATGGAGGCAATGCAAAACACCTTGAAAGTAAAAATCGACCGCGATGGCCGTAACCGGAAAAGTGTTACTTCTCTGGTCGGAAAACTCAAGAAAGAATACAAGTTCAAAGAGGATGCTAAAGCTTATAATGCCTTCGTTGCCAAAGTAGATTCCAGTTATTTCCAACGCAAGTGGAACATGGATGTGGCCAAGGGAATGACCAAGCCACTATTCACCCTTACGGACAAGAATTACAGCAACACCACCAAATCGTATACGCAAGAAGATTTTGCCAAGCACCTGAGTCGCACCCAACGGATGGTGAAAAACGGCAACCTCGAATTGGAGTTGAAAGAACAATACGATGCTTTTGTTAGCAAATCGGTGTTAGACTTTGAAGATGGCAATCTGGAAGCCAAGTATCCGGCATTCAGAGCTCTAATGAAAGAGTACCGTGATGGTATTCTCTTGTTCGAACTGATGGACAACAAGGTGTGGTCCAAGGCAGTGACTGATTCTACGGGTTTGGCCGGTTACCATGAAGAACACAAATCAGAGTTCATGTGGGAAGAGCGTTTGGATGTAGCGGTTTATTTGTGTGCCAATCAGGAAGTTGCTGAAAAGGCCATGTCTATGGTGAAAGAGCAACAAAAAGTTGGTTTTTCTAACGACTCTTTGCTCAACACGCTCAATACTGATTCGCAATTCAATCTTCGGATTGAGTCTGGCCGATATGAAAAAGAAGACAATACCTTGGTAGATGCTTTTGCGTGGCAAAAAGGCCTGTCAGAAGTCAAAGCCATTGATGGAAAATCCGTTTTCTTGTTGGTGCGTGATGTCCTGGAGCCTCAACCAAAAGAGTTGAATGAAGCTCGCGGACTGGTTACCGCAGCATATCAGAGTTTCTTGGAGGAACAATGGATTGCTGAACTGCGGAAAAAGTATTCGTACGAGGTGAACCGCGAAGCACTTACCAAAATCGACTGATCCACATGGATCGGGTAGTATGCGGTTCTATTTTTCTGGTTTTCTATTCGCACTCATTGTAGCTTCAACCGCTTCTTGTTCGCTGATTGAAGATCAGGAAGAACAACGACCGGTGGCTCGGGTTTTCGATCGATTTTTATATCCTTCGGACTTATTAGAAGTGATTCCTGAGGGCACTTCAGGGGAAGACAGCACCCTGTTAGCTTCCAACTACATTCAATGTTTGATTCGGCAAACCTTGTTGGTTTATCGAGCGGAACATATCCTGGGAGATTCCGAAAAAGACGAATAAAACAAATTGAAGTCTACC
>CALCCE010000125.1 GCA_937899835.1 uncultured Flavobacteriales bacterium
AAAAACTAACCGAAAAGCTGATGACCCGTTTTGGCGTAGGATTATTGGATGATGATGTGAGCATAGAAGCACTACAAACCCTTTTGGTGAAGGAAGAATACGAACGGCTCATCAAATACAAAAACACCGCTACGCAAATCATCGACCAACAATCGCAACACCTTGCTGAACTGCGCCAACGAGGACTCATCGACGATTTTCGCCACATGGAATTGCAAAAGCTACTGGGTGATTTTTATGTGCACCAGGGGAAATGCGAACGCATCAAAAAGTTTCCTTTGCCCCGCCAATATGGAAGCATGAGCCTGATTTTCGTGGGTATTTTCATTTTTCTGCTGCCTTTTGGAATGGTGTCAGAATTTCACGATTTGTTGGGCCGTTTTGGCACCCTGGTATCGATTCCATTCACCGTTTTGGTAGGATGGGTTTATGTAATGATGGAGTTGGTGGGCGATTACTCAGAAAATCCTTTTGAAGGCTTGGGCAATGACATTCCCATGCTTTCCCTCTGTCGCACCATCGAAATAGACCTGCGTGAAATGCTTGGCGAAACGGAATTGCCACCCGCTATCGAAGCCAAGAACGGGGTACTGATGTAAGCTATTAAACACAAAAAAGAGGCCATCAGCCTCTTTTTTGTTGGTTGTGGTAGGTTGCTTCTGTTTATTGGTACACCATCAATTTCTCGGAATAGCGTTTCCCGTTGGTCGTGAAAGACAACCAATACACCCCAGAAGGCAGGTGAGATAGGTCAAAAAAGGCACCGTTGATTTCTGCCGGTACTTGCTTGCCAGCCATGTCGATCAGGTACCAGCTGTTGACCGCTTCGTTCAGGTGGCGAATTTGAAATTGGTTGTACCCCAATGCCTCTACAATCGGACTTGGAGTGTCATCCGTATCGAGTAAGGCCTGTTCTGCATCGGCTACTGCTTTCCTGGGACTGATCTCCGTATCGCAAGATTCCTCATTCGGCTGAACGGTGAGTACCGAAGCATTAACTGTAGCAACATTATTGAGGGTAAAGGTCTTTCCAAAATAGGTGAAAGGATAAATGATGCCGCATAGGGTAGCACCACTTATGTCTTCACTAACATGACATTGGTACTCATCGTTGAACACCCCATAAGTATGCACACGTGACGCATCGGTAATTTTACCAGAGCCGTCAGCCATCACAAAATCGAAACGTCCACAATCGTTGTGTAGTCCGGTAACGTTGGTGAACTCACGCACTTGGTTTTGTCCAAAAATATCTTCGGTAAAAAGTAGATCAACTGGCCCGGAAGCAGTAAGGTTATCACGAGAAACCTCCATAATACCTACCGGGGTTGTATTGGGCAGTCCAAGCATCTGTTGTTGGTCCTCGGTGTATAGAATGGCTTCCAAAGATTCAGGCTTTAGAATCAGCTTGTGTGCGGTGCCAGCCAGTCCGCTACCCAATTGATACCTCCGCAAACTAAGGTTGGTGAGATTATAATCTAATTTTCCAAGGTTCACCTGTTGGTTCGTGTTATTATTGATATCCTCAAAGCTGAAATAGATGTTGTTCTGGTCCATGACCATGTCCATCTTTTCAGATGGAATGGGAGAGGCGTACCTGTAATAGTAATCTTCGACGACAACCGTTTCGCCAGTAACGAGGGTGATGTTGGTGTAGTTGGCATCCTTAAAATGAATAAACCCTAAACCGGTATAATTGAAATCATTATCACAATCAATCATTCCGGAATAAAGCCTTTTAAAGCCTCCGTAGGCCAGTACTCCATTGCCTTTGTAGGTTTCGATGGCGTGTACCAGAAACCGGAATTCAAACCAACGAATTGCGCCCATGGTGATTTTGCCATCGTCTTGCACCTGAAAACTCATGGCCACCGGATATCCCAAATTGTTGGTGGCACCAGTAGCATTGTAGCGCTCACTTTGGCCTAAAGCCATGTAGCCGGTATTGTTGTGGATAGGGGCAAGGTCAATACCCTTGGAGCCTACCTCATCCCGAATGGGTTGAAAGGTGACCGGATCTTCGTAGTAGTATATGTTTTTGAGGTATTGCAGGCAAACATCATCGGTTCTCAGGTTGTAGGTGCCCACCACCATAGTTTGATACTCCTCGGGTTGCGTGCCACCATCGTTGCGCAGCAAGGCGCCTGTAAAAACGAGGAGCTCACGTTTGGGGGAATAGTCGTAGCGCAAAGCAGAAATCTCCAAGTGGTCCACCACCGAAGTAGGAGGAACATCATCGTTCCAGTAGTTGAGGCTGGCTGGAATGACGATTTTCTTAGACATAACCATACTGCCATCTTGGCCAATGGCTAAAATCCACGTTCCGAGGTCACCGGGGTTTAATGATTGGTAGTTGGAGGTGGCATCGTTCTTCAAAGAAATGGCACTATACATGGTGCCCACAGGATAGACGGAACCCTCGTTGTGGCCATTCACCACCATGGCTTTGGGCTGTTGGGTAAGGGTGTTCACCTGGCCGGGTGCTTCTGTCGGGAAGTCGTCGGAAAGGGCAATAGTCGACCAACTGGTGGTTTGGGCACTTGCGCTTAGGCTGAAGAAGCAAAGTGCACTCCAAAACAGGATGGATGTTTTCATGGGGTAAGTGTTTTTTATTTCCTTGAACTTAGACAGGAATAATGGTAAAAACCGACCGGGTTCAAATTGGTCAGGTTTCATCTCAAATTCGCTGGAAGCGAATTGAGATTCGGTACCAAGGTATCCCGTTCAACCATCCCATTTTTAAATATGTTATCTTATTCGCCGACCAACCTGTTTTGAGGTCGTTAACGGATACAGTTTAAACCCCATTTAAAAGAATTTCTATGCGTATTTATTTACTCCTGATGCTGATCGTTAGCGGTTGGCAAATCGCCCAAAGTCAACCCTTGGTAGATCAATCGATGTCCCGCTTTCCGATGGGATTGAACGATACTTTCAACCGGGTTTCTACCCTTGATCCACTTCCTACTTTTCCTACTTCCGGAACCAATTTGGTGTGGGATTTTACTGGGGTTTCTTTCAGTAACACTACAGGGGTACAAAACACCGTTGTTTCCCCAGCCAACACACCTTATGCGTCTTCTTTTCCTCAGGCCAACATTTGCCTGATCAGCATCCTGAATGGATCCACAGACACCAATTTTGCCTATTATACCGAAGATGCCACCAAATTAGAAGGTGTGGGGAGTGTTTCCAATGGAGGGGCTAACATCAGAACTTGCAGCGATCCAAACTTGCTGTGGAAATATCCTTTTGCTTACGCGGAAACCGTTCAGGATACCTCCATTTGTGGAACCCTACCAACACAAATTGTGACCAAGGAATATGCTGGATTTGGGGAATTGCGGTTGCCTCAAATGACTGTAGCCAATTGCATTATGACGAAAACGGTTAGTGGTTCTTTTACAAGTTATCGTTGGTATACGGCAACGCCTCGCTTACGCTTGGTAGCCTTTTCGTCAGACATTTCTTTTGTGGTCAACGAACTCCCCGACCTGCTCACTTCGGTAGCGCAGCAAGAGCAGGAAGTCAAGCGCTGGACGGTTTTTCCCAATCCTGCTACGGAAACCATTACCCTTTCGGTAAAATCTCATCCAAATGAAACCCAGCTACGCGTTGTTTCAGTACAGGGGCAACAGCAAGGAGAAATCCAGGTGTTACCAGCTTCGGTTCGGCAACATACCCTGCCGGTGCAAGGTTGGGCACCCGGCATTTATTTTGCGATTTTAGAAAGTGAACAAGCGCGCCAAGTGATTCGGATGTCGGTTCTGTAGTCAGTCAATGGGTTTTAGAGCCGATACCAGTAGGAGCAAAAAAGGAACACAAGCCTCGTAGTTCAAAGAATAATAATCCATTCCTAAGTGGATGTTCTGGTAATACTGATCCATATGACGCTTGTAGCAATGTTCTGATTCTACCTTCCAGGCACTTATACCAATTTTTTTTAGCCAGGAACCACTTTTCTACTAAGCGTGCGGTACGGCCATTGCCATCCATAAACGGATGAATTTGTGCCAGCTTGAGATGGATGAGTGAAGCGTGATAAAATACTTCAGCAAGGGACAAATCGGTTTCCAGAAGGGATTGAACATCTGCAAAAAAGGTAGCCATCTCGGAATTGACCTTTTGCGGTTCTACAGCCAAATAAACCAGTCCTGTATTGCTATAAATTCCCATGCGGTCGGTGCGGTAGTGGCCACGCTTGTCAGCAATAAGCAGGGTAGAAGACAGCAAACGATGGGCCTCCAACACATTGGCCTCGCTCAAATCATTTACGATAGCAAATTGGTAGGAATTCACCAGATCGGAAACTTCGTCCATTTCCTTTTGCGGCTTGAATGCTTCTTTGGCTACTTCAGAATTGAGGAAAGAGTTGACATCGATCGGGTTACCCTCAATGTTCGAGGAATAAACGGCTGAAGTTTTGATGCGAAAATCGAGCGGTATTTTTTTTTGATCTGAGGTGTTCTGCTCTAGTTGTTTCGCCAAGTCAAATGCGATTAATTTGGAAAATGCTACAAGGTATTTTGGGTCTATAATCCTCATTTTGAACAGGAGAAAATCGAAAATACTACTTAAATTGACAAGTCAGAATCCGGTACTCTTTCGCTGGTACCAAGGCACTCATTCAACTGTTCGCATCGCACCACGCTTTACATTCAACGCGGTAGAAAGACCCAGGATCAACATCCCTTGGAAAACGGAAAACAGGATCATCCGATACTCCAGGCCCAAATCAGATTTTAGAAAGGCAATATCCGCTTCAATTATCGCATAAGCGATGACAATGAGTGCGCTGGTGCTGCCAAATGCCAACCAGGGAGCGTCAATGGAGTAGATTTTGTTGAGCAGCCACACATAAATGGCGGAGAGAAAAAAGGCATTGAAGATGTAGTAAGTCCACAACTCCATGCTGGTGGGTAGGAAGGCAAACAAAAGGCCCAACACAAAGGAAGAAAACACAAACAACAGCAGGTTGAGCACACTAATTAGGAGCAGTTTTTTCCAAGCCCTATCTCCCTGGCCCGCCCACAAGCTTATGGAAAACAACCCGAGGTAGCCTAGTCCGGTGACCAACCCTTTATCGTTGGAGGTGAACTCATCCAAAGTAACCGCCAGCCAGGTCCAGGCGATGGTGAGGAAAAAATAAATTGCCAGGGTTTGGATAATTCTTCGCCAATCAACGTTATAGTGACTCATGTTGTGCATTTTCTGCTTCTCTGGCATCATCATCGTCAGCAGTGTTAAGCTGCTACCAAGTTAATCCAATGTCGGTCAGCTATGATCTTGCGAACAAATCAAATGCTCCAGGTGTAAATAAAGCAAGATAAACCCAAAACGTTACGCATGCTTAAAGCAATACTATTAACCCTTTTGCTGGCGAGTGCTTTAGGAGTGAAATCTCAAGTACTCATCGATTCCGCCTTATCGCGTTATCCGGTAGGGCTCAACACCACCTTTGAGGTATTAACCGAGGTAGATCCGTTGCCCAACTACCCTAAGGTAGGCTCGAACTTGCTCTGGGACTTTTCCAACCTCGTGTTCGATGCTGATATCACTCGCTTAGAATCGGTGGTTGAGGCCAGCACTACCCCCAACGGTAGCGCCTTTCCGATGGCCAACCTTTGCGTGCAAAGTCGCTTCAGCATTCAGGCCGACACCAATTTTGATTATTACCGTGAAACCACCATGGGACTGGAACTGTTGGGAACGGTGCGAAACGTCAACATGAATTTTAGTTTCTGCACCAATCCTCAGTTGGAGTGGCGCTACCCCTTTTCCATCGGCGATACCTTGTTCGATACTTCCGATTGCGGCAGTGGAACCGATACGTTGCTTCGGATCTATTCGGGCTTCGGAGAATTGCGGTTGCCGCGTGAAACGGTTACCAATTGTATGCTAATCACCGAAGTAGGACCTTTGGACACCGTTTACCAATGGTACGATACCGATCCCCGGCTGCGTTTGGTGGCCTTTCAATACACGAACTTGTTTGAAGGGTACGAGTACCCGGATTTCATTACAGACATAGGTGAACTTCCTCAGGCTAAAAACGCCTGGCAGCTGCTGCCGAACCCCGGTTTTGACGTGGTACGCCTAAAGTATGAGTCAGCAACCAAGGTGGTTGACCTGGTGGTGAGTAACCTTAATGGCCAAACGATTTTCTCGGATCGATTTACCCGCCAAGCGGGTATGGCCTATGAACTCCAGGTATCCGAATGGGCTCCCGGAGTTTATTGGGTAAACTTGCAAAGCCCGGAGGCCAATGAAACCCTGAAATTGGTGGTTCGGTGAGGTATATGGGTTAAAACAAGCCTTCCTCGTCCTCCATGCCCGGCAATTCGAGAAGAGAAGGCGTGGCAATGGCGCTGCCGGCAATGCCTTGGATGGAACCAAACAAAGCCGTGAGGTTGGTTTCCACTACGTTGATCTGTTTTTCGCGGGTGGCCCACAGGCGATTGATGGCGCGCTTTTCGGCGTTGAGCTGGTCTTTCATCGCCATGTAGTTCTCCACAATCCGGTTGATGTTTTGCCGAAACTCATTGCCAGTAAGGTAGTGGTAGAGCAACTCCATTTTGTCGCCCTTGTTGGTTTCGGCCGCGCGCATTGAATTGATTTTGATGAGCATTTCGCGTAGCACAAACGACAGGCTGGCCACCTCGTGAAAACCGCATATCCACACCCCGTTGCGCTCTCCAAAGCGTTCCATGTCCGAAGGCAACGCCTCGGTAACAATCACGGCAATGTCGGCTTTGCATTGAATTTGGTCTTGTTTTAGCTTTTCAATCCAATCGTTGGCAAAATGCTTGGTGCGCTTGCTTTCGTACACAATAAAGCCACATTCCTGCTGCTGCGGATTGATGACGGTTTGGATGGAATCAGCTCCACGTACGCCCTTGGGCACCTCCTCAATACGATCGTGCGGATAGGCCTTTTGCAGCAATTCTTCGAGGGCCAATTCCTGCACTTCCCCTTGCATTTGCATGGAGCCTTGCTCGGATTTGCGCTTCATCTCATCGATCAGCTTTTTCTGATCTTCCAACTGCTTTTGGTATTCCTTTTCTTTCAAAGCCATGGCCTCGCGCTCTTTGGCCCTTGCCTTGGTTTCGATTTCCTGTTGTTGTTCCAAGAGCTGTTTTTGAATGCGCAGCTCCAATTCTTCCGCCTGCTCTTTGAGTTGGGTTTCGCGTTTCAGCAAATCGAGCTCCTGCTGGCGCAATTGTCGGTTCTCTTCCTTCTTCAGGTTGTTTTCCTCCTGCAAGGCTTTGAGGCGCTGCTCGAAGTTCTCATGGGTTTGAGCAGCAATCCGTTCCTTCTCCTTAACAATTTGCCGTTGAAGCGCTTCTTTGAACAACTCGTTTTCCCGCTCTTTCTTTTTGGCGAAGGCCTCTTGCTCGGTTTGCAGTTTTTGGCGTTCCGACTGAAATTTCTCGGCCTGTTCGGCCACCTTTTGCTCGTATTGCGCTTTAAAGCGTGCCTCTAATTTTCCCGTGAGGGCTTGCTCCACGTCGAAGTCACTGCCGCAATGCGGGCATTTTATTTCATCACTCATAGTTGCTTCCGGAAAGGTGCGATTCGCAAAACACAAAGTTAGCACAAGCACCTCGCAGCACGGTGCATTGTTGATAAGATGCTGCTTTTTCAAACAGCAAATGCCTACAAGGCAAAACACCGCCTTCGGCCTGGTTATTGCTCCCATTTAGTCCCCCAATCCTTACTACCATGCGCTTGATTACATTGCTGTTCTTTGTTTGTTCATTTTTATGGAGCCCTATGCTGTTGGGGCAAGACCTTCCAAACCCTGCTACTTCCACCAGTACCTTTTGCCAACTTGGAGGAATCGAAACTAGCTTTACCATCAGTACTGATTCGGTCGTTTTACCTGTGCTTTCGCAAGGCCTGATACGGAGAGGCTTCAGTTATGCCGATGCGGATTATATGATTGAACATGGAGAGCCCTTGGGGTATGGCTATGGTATAGGAATGGAAGCCTTATTCTTCGAATTCACATCCCAGGAGCCCATTGATACTCAATTCGTGGCCGCCAAGTGGTCTTCTCAACGCTTTTATCGGTTGGAGTTTTTTGATGAAAAAAATCAATTGATACTTCGGCTAAAGGGGAACCACTCCATCCTGAATCTGGTTTATTCCAATGCAGCCTTTACTACTTATTCCTTTGTATTTCGTGCGGTCCCAGCCATTGTGCTCAACCACACGAAGCGCATCGATATTGCCTACTACTACTCCAGTCGTTGGTAGGAGGGAGGTGAGGCAACAGAACCAGTAAACAACTCCATACTTAGGGTGTTGTTCCGATGAAATCCCTACCATTTGTAAACTTCAATTTATCCGTTATGCGCCATTCTTATTGGTTGTTCGCCTGTTTAATTGGGTCGGTTTTGTTGCTGGGTTTCTCAGCTGACGAAACTGATTCTTCCCCATCATTGCTTTCTCATTTTCATGGATTGGAGACCCAATTCGAAATCACTTCGAATGCCATTGCTTATCCGGTAATCGCCCAAGCTGTTGTGAAAAGAGGCTATTCAAATTTTGAGCCCAACAAACCCCTAACTGAGTTTTCAGAAGGAGGAGTGGGCTATGGCTACGGCAATCAAACCTTGCAATTGGAATTGCTTACCAGCCAACCTTTACGAAAACAAACCGTGGTGCGCAGCCAAAAAAAGAGACAGTATGTGAAGGTGCGTTTGTATACGGAAGATGGCGCCACTTTGATGGAAAAAGAGCTACTGAAATCCAATTTGAAGGTTAAGACCAGTGGGGTAAGCCTTTTCATCACCTACGTATTGAACCTGGAGGACATCCCGGTAATTTTATTGGATCGTGCCAAGAAAATAGACTTAACGCTTATTCAGACTCAAAAGCCCAAACCGGATAATCCAAACGCTTCGCTCGAGTAGTCGTTTTACTAAAGAAATGGCGTGTTGGAGGGAAGCTTTGAAAAATTTGAAATTTTAGGTAAAAAATAGCCTTGATTTTGAGTTACTTAAGTGAATTTTTAGCCTTGAGGACATATTTGTTCTTGACTCACGTTATATTCTTCACTACACTTGAAGTCGTAATGCAGAAAAACCAAAATATCTGGTGGTGGCCCTTAGATTTCAAAATCTGAGAAGCAACACCATGGAATAAAATATAAATGGAAAGGCCCGCTTCTCGCGGGCCTTTTTCGTTTCTACACTTTTTTTAAAATGTCAATCAACAACCCATATCCAGCCTCAACACACAACTGCTTTTGGTGGTGGTGTGCTTTCATTGATTCCAATTGAGAAGTATCCAGCCATTTCTATAACTGCAAAGAAGCTCCGATACCTCGGGGCTTTTTTTTTGACCAAAACATGAAAACATATACCATACATACCCATTCTATCAGCACCCTGGCCGACCTTTTAACTCCTGTCGGCGTATATAGTACCCTGCGCGATCGGTTTCCCAATGCGCTCTTGCTCGAAAGTGCCGATTACCATAGCCGGGCTGAAAGCAAAAGTTTCATTTGCCTGGAACCCATGGCCGGTTTCAGTGCTACCGGAACGAATTACCAACTGCAATTGCAGGGCGAATCCGGTGAAGCGCACACTGTCTCAAACCCCCGCGAAATTTGGGCTGCTTTTTCCCGTTTTTTGGAGCTTTTCGAAGCTGCACCCTCCAATCAAGGGCCCGGTGGTTGTGGCCTATTCGGCTATACCGCTTTTGAAGCTGTCAACTACGTGGAAGACCTGCAACTGAGTCACCCGCGCAGCGATGCCAAAGACAATCCCGACTTGCATTACCACCTGTACCGCTACGTGCTGGTGTTTGACCACTTTAAAAACGAGCTGCACCTGACCGAGAACTGCCTGGAGGTTACAACTGAAACTTCTGAAGGCTTGCAGCGGCTGTTGGAATTGTTGCCCATTCACCATCCGAGTGGTTTTGGATTCCAGCCCAAAGGAGAAGAACAGAGCTCCATTTCCGATGCTGCGTATCGGGAATATGTGGAAAAAGGCATCGCCCATTGCCAACGGGGCGATGTATTTCAGGTAGTGCTGTCAAGGGAATTTCAGCAGGCCTTTACCGGCGATGATTTTTTGGTTTACCGGAGTTTGAGGAGCATCAACCCATCGCCCTACCTGTTTTATTTCGATTACGGCGACTTTCGAATTTTCGGATCCTCACCCGAATCGCAATTGCAGTTGCACGAAGGTACCGCCACGATTCATCCCATTGCTGGCACAGTGCTCCGTGGAGCCGATACTGCGGAAGACGAGGCGCGGGCCCGCGCCTTGCAAAACGATCCCAAAGAAAAGGCTGAGCACGTGATGCTAGTAGACCTCGCCCGCAACGATTTGAGCAAACACGCCGAAAAGGTAGCCGTAGAGACCTACGCAGAAATTCAACAATTCTCGCACGTGATGCACATGGTGAGCAAAGTAAGCGGCAGCAATTTGCCGCCTAAGAGTGGCCTCACGGTGTTTGCCGACACGTTTCCTGCCGGCACTTTATCGGGCGCTCCCAAATACAGGGCCTTGCAAATCATTGATGCATGCGAAACCTCCAACCGGAATTTTTACGGCGGTGCCATCGGCTTTTTCGGATTCGATGGCAGTGTGAATCACGCCATTATTATCCGGTCTATTCTGAGTAAAAACAACGTGCTCACCTACCAGGCAGGGGCAGGAATTGTGGTAGCCAGTTCGCCCGAAGGCGAGTTGCAAGAAGTAAACAACAAGGTGGCCGCCCTGCGCAGGGCCATCGCCAAAGCCGCTACACTATGAAATTACTGGTACTGGACAACTACGATAGCTTCACCTACAACCTGGTGTATCAGCTTCGAGAACTGGGCTTGCAACCCGATGTGGTGCGCAATGATCAACTGGCTCCTGAAGCGATCACTACTTATGATGCAGCAGTGCTCTCCCCCGGGCCGGGTTTGCCCTCAGAGGCAGGAAATATGCCGGCCATCATTGCGGCCGGTGCTGGAAAAGTGCCCATGCTGGGCATTTGCCTTGGGCACCAAGCCATCGCCGAATACCTCGGAGGACGGCTGCACAACCGCAAGCAGGTGCTTCACGGCATACAACATGACGTGTTGTTGGAACCCAGAGATAGTCCATTGTTTCAACAAATGGCCACCCGGTTTCCGGTGGGGCGCTACCACAGTTGGGAGCTATCCTCAGAAAACTTACCGGCAGCTATCACCGTAACCGCCCGTGATGAATCAGGGGCCATTCTTGCCATCGAGAATCGATCGCTGCAGCTCTTTGGGGTGCAATTTCATCCCGAAAGCATTCTCACCCCCAATGGCCCACGCCTGCTGGAAAATTTTGTGCAACGCTGTCAAATTCCCGTATTATGAAAAAACTGCTCGAAAAGCTCTTTCAGTACCATACCCTAAGCCGGGAAGAGGCCAAACAACTGCTGGGCCAAATCTCAGAAGGAAAATTTCATCCCTATCAGGTCAGTGCCTTTCTCACCGTGTTTAAAATGCGGAGCATCACCGTAGAAGAACTAACCGGATTTCGGGATTGCCTGCGGGAGCGCTGTGTACCCATCGACTTGCAGGAGTTTGATCCCATCGATCTGTGTGGCACCGGAGGAGATGGAAAAGATACCTTCAACATCAGCACCTTGGCGGCCTTTGTTACCGCTGGAGCGGGTTACAAAGTAGCCAAGCACGGCAACTATGGGGTGAGTTCGCTGTGTGGGTCGAGCAATGTGATGGAACACCTCGGCTACCGCTTCACCAATGATCTCGATGCCGTTCGGCGGCAAATCGATCGGGCGGGCATTTGTTTTTTACACGCTCCGCTGTTTCACCCGGCCATGAAAGAAGTGGCTCCCATTCGGAAGAACCTGGGCATCCGAACCTTTTTCAACATGCTCGGCCCGATGGTAAACCCGGCGAAACCAAAGCGCCAATTGGTGGGGGTGTTTTCCTTGGAATTACAGCGCTACTACAAATACATCTACGAGCAAGAAAACAGCAGTTATCGCATTGTACACTCCCTTGATGGCTACGATGAGATCAGCCTTACCGGCGATGCCCGGGTGGTTAGTCCGGGTAGGGAGGAGTTGCTGTCACCCGGTACTTTTCAGGCCGATACCTTAACACCTCAATCCCTTTCCGGTGGAACCAGCATCGCTGATGCCGCCCACATTTTTACCAACATCCTCGAAGGCAAGGGCAGTGCGGCACAAAACGCGGTGGTGGTGGCCAATGCCACCCTGGCGATTCAGTGCTGTGCGCCCGAAAAAAACTTAACCGAATGTCATTCCCTGGCGCATGAATCACTGGCCAGCGGAAAAGCCCTCCAAACCTTGAAAACCTTAATCGCTTCATGAATATTTTAGCAGAAATTATTGCCCACAAGCGGCAGGAAGTAGCTCAAAACAAAGCCCTTAAGCCCGTAAAATTATTGGAGCAAAGCTTGTTTTTTGAAACTACGGTGGTATCAATGACCACTTACCTGAAACGACCGGATAAAGCGGGCATCATCGCCGAAATCAAACGTAGTTCGCCGAGCACCGGACCCTTTAAAGGGCCAATTGATGTGGAAAAACTAAGCGTTGGCTACATGCAAGCTGGGGCCACCGCACTGAGTGTGCTGACCGATCAACGCTATTTTCAAGGTGCTAATGCCGATCTGAGGGAAGCCCGCAAGTACAACTATTGTCCCATTTTGCGCAAAGACTTTATTGTGGATGAGTACCAATTGGTAGAAGCCAAAAGCATTGGTGCCGATTGTGTGTTGCTCATTGCCGCGTGCCTGAATCCCGAGCGCTGCCGCGAACTGGGGGCTTTTGCCCAATCGTTGGGCCTGGAGGTCTTGCTCGAAATCCATCGGCGAGAAGAGCTGGACCACCTCAATCCTTTCATCAACCTGGTGGGGGTGAACAACCGTAACCTGGAGAATTTCACCACAGACATCTCCCAAAGTATTGAATTGGCTGCTCATTTGCCCGAAGAGTTGGTGCGGATTAGTGAAAGCGGCATTACCGAGGCCCATCAGGTGCACCGCTTGCGCGAACACGGATTCCAGGGCTTTTTGATTGGCGGACATTTCATGAAACAGGCACATCCCGAAAGGGCCTGCCGGCAGTTGATTCGCGAAATCCAAGCCGTTCCCGCATGAAAGTAAAAATCTGTGGTCTACGCGAACCGGAAAATATAGCTGCCTTAGCCAGGTTGCAACCTGACTTTATGGGCTTTATCTTTTATCCTCCTTCACCGCGTTATGTGGCTGCTTCAGCTTTAGAAGCACCGCTTGGTCAGCTGCCACAAAGTATTCGAAGGGTTGGCGTGGTGGTGAACCAGGCGATAGAAGAATTGCTGGCCATTGGTCACCAGTTGCGACTTGATTTTTTCCAACTCCACGGTACCGAATCGCCTGAAGTATGCCAACATTTGCGCGATTCTGGCTTTGGTACCATCAAGGCATTTGCCATGCGGCCAGGGTTCAACTGGGCTACTGTGGCGCCTTATGAAGGAAAAGTAGACTACTTCTTATTCGATACGGCCACCAAAAATTTTGGTGGCAGTGGCCGCCAATTTGATTGGCACCTGCTGCAAGGCTACACGGGTGCTACTCCTTTTTTCCTAAGTGGAGGGCTTGGTCCCGAGAGCTTGGAAAACATACAGCAATTGAACCATCCGGCTCTGGTGGGCTTGGATGCCAACAGCCGACTGGAAATTCGTCCAGGGCTGAAAGATGTACAAAAATCCAAAGAATTGATTAACGCATTTAAAACATGAGTACCACGGTATTATCCCCTTTTCAGGTGGATCAAAAAGGTTTTTACGGCGATTTTGGAGGCGCTTTTATTCCCGAAATGCTGCACGGCAATGTAGAGGAATTGCGCCAACGCTACTTAGGCATTTTAGCCTCCGAATCTTTCCGAAACCAATTCAATGAATTGTTGCACCAATATGTAGGACGCCCCACACCGCTGTACCTCGCCCCCCGCCTGGGAGCACACCACGGCACCACCATCTACCTCAAGCGGGAAGATCTCTGCCATACCGGAGCCCACAAAATCAACAATGCCTTGGGGCAATTGCTGGTGGCTCGGGAACTGGGGAAGACCCGTATCATAGCCGAAACCGGTGCCGGTCAGCACGGCGTGGCCACGGCCACTGCCTGTGCGCTCCTGGGAATGGAATGTGTGGTATACATGGGTGCGCGCGACATACAGCGGCAGGCTCCCAACGTGGCCCGCATGCGCATGCTGGGAGCCCGGGTAGAGCCGGCAACCAGCGGCAGCCAAACCCTGAAAGATGCTACCAACGAAGCTATCCGGGATTGGATCAACCATCCGGAAACTACCCACTACATTATCGGTTCGGCCGTTGGGCCGCATCCTTATCCGGACATGGTGGCCCGCTTGCAGGCCATCATCAGTGCTGAGATTCGGCAACAGCTCGACGGTTTGCCAACCCACATTGTAGCCTGCGTGGGTGGTGGTAGCAATGCCATTGGTGCTTTCTACCATTTTTTGGACGAACCCGAAGTGCAACTGGTAGGGGTAGAGGCGGCAGGCCTCGGTGTCGATTCTGGTAAAACTGCTGCAACCCTGGCCTTGGGTACACAGGGCGTATTGCACGCCAGCCTCACCAAAGTGTTGCAAACTGCCGATGGGCAAGTGGTTGAACCACACAGCATTTCGGCCGGCCTCGATTATCCGGGTATTGGACCACAGCATGCTCACTTAGAAGCGGTGAAGCGGGTGCACTATGGAGGAGTAACCGACCAGGAGGCGCTGGATGCCGCGCGACAGCTTTCGCAGTTGGAAGGCATCATTCCCGCCCTGGAAACCGCCCATGCCTTGGCCTACTTAGAAAAAATGAACTTTCGACGGGAAGACCGCGTGGTGATTAACCTAAGCGGCAGAGGCGACAAAGACCTGGATACTTACATGCAACACTTAGCGCTATGACCGTTACCGAATTGTTACAATCACCGGCAAAAGATCTGCTCAATATTTACTTTACTGCCGGATATCCTCACCTGGATAGTTTGTGTGAACTGTTGCCCGCTCTCGAAGCGGCCGGGGCCGATTTGGTAGAGATTGGCATTCCTTATTCCGATCCTTTGAGCGATGGACCTACCATCCAACAAAGCAGTGCCCATGCCTTAGCCAATGGCATTAGCCTGGAATTGATTTTTAAGCAGCTGGAAGAAACCACTACTCAAATTCCGAAGGTGATGATGGGCTATTTCAATACGGTCCTTCAATTTGGTTTCGAGCGTTTTTGCCAGCGTTGTGCCGATACCGGCATCAGTGGCGTGATTTTACCCGATTTGCCCATTGAGCTGTACTTAGATCGCTACGCTTCCCTTTTTGAACAACACGGTTTGAGCAACATCTTTTTGGTAACGCCCGAAACACCCGCCGATCGGTTGCATTACATCGATCAGCACAGTACTTCATTCATCTATGCGGTTAGTAGTTCGAGTACTACTGGCGTGAAAGCAGGTATTCAGGATGCAGCTCCTTATCTAAAGGGGTTGCAGACCGCCAAGTTGAAAACGCCTTTTTTGGTGGGTTTCAACATCGCTTCGCCTAAGGATTTTGATTTTGCTTGCCAGTATGCCCGTGGTGGAATTATTGGCAGTGCTTTTATTCGGTATTTGGCGAAACAAAACGACCTACATGCGGCTACTACTCAATTTGTTCAACACATCCGACAACTCCAACTCTCATGATCATCCAATTGGACGTTTCGCTCGACCAAGAGCGCGAAACCGGAATTTTTTCGGCCTTAAATGGCATGGAAATCCCTTTTTATCCTGTGCAAACCCAAGTGGGACACTACCTGGTGTGCACCCCCAAAGCCGATTTCGACATTCGAAAAGTAGGGCATTTACCCGGTATTCGGGACGTACACCGTGTGAGTGGTCCCCACAAAATGGTAAGTCACAAATGGAAGGTAGACCGAACCGCTATCCATTTTGAAGATGGTACCACCATTAGCGCGCAGGATTTTACGGTGATGGCCGGCCCGTGCAGCGTTGAAAGTGAAGAACAGGTAGCCGCTACCCTTGATCAATTGGTGGCCAACAACATCCGCTTCATGCGGGGAGGGGTATATAAACCACGCACCAGTCCCTACAGTTTTCGTGGATTGGGGTTAGAAGGTTTGAAAATGTTCCATGAACTTTGCCGTGAAAAGGGGGTGAAAATTGTGACAGAAGTGATGGAAGCAGGCCAGATCGATGCCATGGCACCCTACGTAGATGTTTTTCAGGTAGGTGCGCGCAATTCACAGAATTTTAACCTTTTGGAGGCTTTGGGCAAAGTAGACAAACCGGTGCTGTTGAAACGCGGCATTAGCGGAAGCATTGATGAACTTTTGTATTCAGCGGAGTACATTTTCAAAAATGGAAACGAGCGTTTGATGCTTTGTGAGCGTGGCATACGTACTTTTGAAAAGGCCTACCGGAACACTTTGGACTTAAATGCCGTTCCTATACTAAAGGAAAAGTCGCATTTACCGGTTATTGTAGATCCATCGCACGGCATTGGCCTGCGAAAACATGTAGCACAAATGGCCCTGGCCAGTGTTGCTGCCGGGGCAGATGGGTTGTTGGTTGAAATCCACGAAACCCCTGAAAAGGCTGCGACTGATGGCCAGCAAACACTTGATTTTGACGAATTTGCTTCGTTGATGCGGCAGGTGAAGCGATTAAAGGAAGTAATGAACTGATGGAGAAGACGATAACGATCCGGTGCTCAGGAGTCCCCGAACACTTTAACCTGCCTTGGATTATGGCCTTGCGCAAGGGCTTGTTTAGCAAAGCAGGAATTTGTTTGCAATGGAAAGACAATCCCAGCGGAACCGGTGCCATGTGCCAAGATTTACGCAACGGCAAAATTGATGTAGCCCTGCTGTTGACCGAAGGAGCCGTCCGAGACATTGTTCGGGGAAATCCCAGCAAAATTGTGAGTACTTATGTTGAATCTCCTTTGATATGGGGTGTTCACAAAGGACCGATCAGCCCTTTGCAATCGGATAAACTTCCTGCAAAGCTTCGGGTAGCCATCAGCCGTTATACCTCCGGTTCGCACTTGATGGCCAATGTGTATGCACAACAAAAGGGCATCGCACATCAAGATTTGCGCTACAGCATTGTGCACGATTTGGAAGGTGCCAAACATGCGGTGGCCCGCTACAAAGACCAGGTATTTTTGTGGGAAAAATATACTACACAACCACAGGTAGATGCTGGTTTTTTTATTCGGATTGATCAATGTCCAACGCCTTGGCCCGCGTTTGTGGTAGTAGCCACTGATGCTATGTTGGAGCAACATGCGCATGCTTTAGAAAAGGTGTTGAGCATTGTACAAAATCAAGCCCGGCTTCTCAAAGAAGATTACGATCACACCATACTGATGCTGGTGGAAGAATATGGCTTAAATCCTGCTGATGCGCGTTCGTGGCTCAATGAGGTAAACTGGGCACAGGAAAGCAAGGTTGATTTGAACATGCTACGGAGCGTTGGAGAAACCTTGCAAGAACTCGGATTGATCGAGGGAGAACTGAATCCAACAAGTTGGGTGGCAGTGGATGATTTTAGTGCTTTCCGTCCATCTTAATCCTTTCGTTTTCCACTTTTATGATTCCTTGAGGGGGTGATTATTTGCCGCTTCTATTGTTGAAGTGCTTTTCTCATTGTTGTTGCTGTTTTTCGATGGTTTAGGCTTGATTTTTGCAATAAAGTCAGCCAAAAATTTCGTTGATTCGGGTGTTGATTGATCTCGGATCAACCGTATTTTATGCCTTTAGCACCAAGCATACAACCCTCTTTTTCGCCTCGCCAATTGCTGCGCTTAGCGACTGTATGTGGATTAGACCGCTCTCGGATGTTACCCAATCCTGGTCTTTCACAAATTGGGTCCAACCAATTTGATTTTCTTACTGTTCTATCAAGGCGTTTAGGCTTATCTTGCCTGTTCAGGTGTAGGCTCCGTACCTTAATCCCAATTGCAAATGAGATCACCTCTACTTTTTATCTTTTTATTGCTGTTCGTATCACTCGGCTGGGTGGCTTGCCGCAAGGAGGGATGCACCGATCCCCGTGCAACCAATTATGACAAAGATGCCGCCAAGGACGATGGGAGTTGTCAATTGTTTGGATGCACCAATCCCGCATCTGAAAACTACGATCCAAACGCCACGCAAGACGACGGCTCTTGCCGTATTCTTGGATGCACCGATCCTTTGTCTATTAACTACAATCCCGATGCAACGGTGGACGACAGTACCTGCAATCTTGGCGTTACCGTATTTTATGTGCCTACCAACTCCGTTTTTTCGGTTCCGCTTGCCATTTACCTCAGCAACGATTTGAAGGGAGAAATTGCGCTGAACCGTGCCGATGCTTCCTGCGATTTGATGGATGAAGATGGGGAACTGACGGTGAAAATGGCACCTGGAATTTATACGCTAACGGTTGGTGAAGACCGCACCTTGGTGGGCTCGGTGATTTTTCAAACGGGAGAATGCAATACCTACGAGCTTTAAAAGTGCTTTTGTAAGCATTGGTTGACTTGTTTTCAAGCGCCCCGCCTTGTCATAACATCCTACCCATATCCCTTTCCAAGTCAGGAACACTTTTACCAGCAAGCCAACCTTCGAGCAGCATTTTCTATTTTCAAGCGAGTAAAAAAATCTGCGATCTCAAGAGGTTTTTCAAGGCCACTGCCAAACAAGGTTAGGTTGCCTCAAAAAAGTTACAGCAACTTTGAAAAGGTGAAAGCGTCTTTTGAACCGAGTCGTCATTCACGTGTATTTTAGAACGATCGCAGTACAGATACCATTTTTACGCATCCGAATTGGGGAAAAAGCAAAACATTGACAAACTGAAGCAGGCATTTGGTCAACCAAAGGAAGAAGGCTACCGGATGGAATTCGTGGAGCGGTATTTTGCCCACAAGAAACACTCGGATGCTTTTCAGGTACTTTCGGATAAAACCTGTAACGATCTTGATTTTGAGGAGTTTTTTATGTTCCTCGATCGCACCTCCTCCCGGGTTGGGCAGCAATGTCTCTATCATCGGTTGAGGGCCATTCCCCATCCTGATCCTGCACAAGAGGCGAAAGAAAATCTAATTCGGGAGTTTAGCCAAAATGAGGCTTTACGCCTGGATACACAGCTTCAACTCCACAAACTGGAAGGCGATGACGTTTACTTTATTCCTTCTTTGTTTCAGGAGGAGCACCAGGCACCGCCTCAGTGGTTTCCTGTGGTTAAACTGCTGGCTTTTACCAGTTTGCTCTTACTCTTGCTGATGCCCTTCAATCCTCAGTTGTTGCTGGCTTTTGGAGCAGTATACATTGCCAACATTGGGGTGCACTATTGGAACAAGCGCAACTTGTATCATTATTTGGGTTCTATTCCTCAATTGCTCCGCTTGAGTGCTGTGGCTGAATATTTGTATCAAAATCCTGCTCTCCAGTTTCTTGACAAAGATTTACCGGGCGCGATCCAAGTCATTAAACGGGTGCGTAACCGGATGTCTTTTTTTCGTTTGGAAACAGGCATGCAAAGCGACATTGGAGCCGCCTTATGGGGAGCGACCGAGCTGTTGAAAATTGCTTTTCTGGTGGAACCCCTGTTGCTCTTCGGTGTGTTGAAAAACCTGGATACCAAACGGAAAGAGCTGGAGCAGCTTTTCCTGTTTGTAGGGGAGATCGATGTCCTGATCAGTATTGCGTCCCTTCGAAATGGCCTGGAACATTATTGCCTGCCCGAGTTAACTGGAACAAAACTGGAAGCAAAACGAGTGTACCATCCGCTCATTGAAGGATGTGTTGAAAATACCATCGCGCTATCCGATAAATCGGTACTGCTTACCGGCTCCAACATGTCAGGGAAAACTTCCTTCATTCGAACCATTGGTTTGAACGCTATTTCTGGTATGGCCCTCAACACCTGCTTTGCCGAAGCAATGGCGATGCCAAGGCTCCAAATTGCCTCGGCTATTCGCATTAGCGATGATTTGTTGAACGACAAAAGCTACTACTTTGAGGAAGTGTTGCGCATCAAGCAAATGATTGAAAAGAGCAGGGAAGAGGCTCCTTGCTTGTTTTTGCTGGACGAGATATTCAAAGGCACCAACACTGTAGAACGCATCTCGGCCGGCAAGGCGGTGCTTTCGGCCTTGGCCAAAAACCGCAATGTGGTATTTGTGGCCACCCACGATATTGAGCTCACCGAGCTGTTGCAGGACGAATACGAACTCTACCATTTCAGCGAAGTGGTGAACGACAAAAACGTAGATTTCGATTATAAACTGAAATCAGGTCGGCTCACTACTCGTAATGCCATTCGCATCCTGCAGATCAACGATTATCCGGAGGACTTGGTGAAAGAAGCCGTAGCGCTTTCGAAGCGCTTGGATGAAGAAAGGTAGATGCAATTACTCAATCCTTCTAAAATGATGGTTGAAGCGTCTTTTCAGGAAATTTTTCACTCTTTCTAAAACTTTTTTCTTCTGCGCAGAAACACTGCGCACATGCTATTTTCCTTTGTTCTGTTCCCAGTAGGGGCGGTCAAGTGAGTGTTACTTCAATGCTTTGTTTGTCAAACGATCTACACTCCACCATCACCGCTTTTAAGGGAACCTGGAGCAGTGGTGCAATGGTAGCACGCCAGAATGGTTAGTTGAGGCATCATCGCCAAAGCGGTAAATTTCAACTTACTTCTTGATGGATCTGGGGGTTGCCGGTTCGAATCCGGCCTGCTCTGCCAAAAAACGAACAACATGAACAACCTGATCAAAGTAGCATTGCGTTATCAAGCCATCTATTTGCCCCGAAAAGTGGCAGAAATTGGAAAAGATCAGCGAGATATCTCCTTGTATTCCTTAGTAGGAGCCTTAGAAAGCCTGGGCTATGCTGTGCCCGAGTCACTTTGGAAAGCCCTGCAGGAAGTGCCCTCCGATTACCGGTTGCAATTGGAAGAAGTCATTTTCGAACAAAAAGGCAGAGGAAAAAACTGGACTCCACTGGTGCG
Organism: uncultured Flavobacteriales bacterium; assembly: GCA_937899835.1. Taxonomy (GTDB): domain Bacteria; phylum Bacteroidota; class Bacteroidia; order Flavobacteriales_G; family Salibacteraceae; genus CALCCE01. Next base: position 21,015 of record CALCCE010000125.1, read on the forward strand.
CGGGTGGCAACTGGTGGACACGGATTTCTGGAATCAGCGTTTTGTGCCCTTCTTTGCCAACGTTTTTGGATGGGGCGGTGAGACCTTGCCTTGTGGACACCATATTCCCTCCAAACTGTTTCCAATTGAAGAATACACAGGATGTCCGGTGTGCAACACTCCCTTTGCGTATTACGAAGGCTGGGCTACCCAAAGCAAGCCTTCGAAGCGAAAGCGCCTCGAGTTTTGGACCGAAAAGGAAATGGATGCATTGCTGGAACGCTTGCTGACCAGCACCACTCCTTTGGATGCTACTCAGCTGGACAGCCTGAAGCTGTTACTCACCGAACGCCCGTTGCCCTCTATCAAAGTAGGAATGAAAGAAACCTTAGTAGCGGTGATCGACCTCCTGTCGGAGATGAATCGGGCGCAGTGGGCCTATGCTTTGTTTCAGCGCCCCAACGAAATCCTGCGCTATTTGTGGTACCGTCATACTGGTACTCCCTTTGTGTTGAAACCCAAAACCATTTTGGATCGCTCCGTGCGCAACCAGCGCCACCTTATTCAAAATGCTAAGGTCATGGAAAAGGAAAAGGCGAAGGTAAAGCAGCAATTGAAGTTGAAATTTACCCGTGCGGAAGGGCGTCAGGTTGCCTTTTGGTTGAGTCAGCTCCCCTTAGAGGTAGAAGCCATGGCAGCAGATATGCACACCAAGCGAAACATGTGGGTGCGTTTTATCAGAGCCCTGCGTCTGGTCGAATTTAGTCGAAAACCGGGTTATGAAAAGTTGAAAGCAGCGCTCGATTGCTTCCATGACGAAGATTTCGTGGTTTGGCAAGGTCGGGTAGACGCCTACCGTCTCCGAATGGAATCTGGCAAAACCTTGGCCCTGTTGAAGCAGCGTCCCGGAACTTTTGCCCGCTCGTTGTTTGCCAACATGCTCTGGTTTGGCCCAGGAGAAACCCTGGGAGCCTTTCGCTCAGTATTGGATAAAGTACCCGCGCGGTTGATCTTTTCACTGGCCAACCACGCGCCAGCTTATTTTTCTCCCAATGGGTTTCGGGCCGTGAAGCCCTTGGGCGGCAACCCGAAAATGGTGGCCAAGCATCCTGGGCTTCAGCTCTACTCGCGGGAGGCGCTGGCACAAATGGTATCCGACATTGAGCAATTGGTGCTGGAAACCACTTGGAACCGCTTTGAGGGGGTGTGTTCAGAAGCCACTACCATGTTTATCGACCCCGCGTTGTATCAAATGCCGCTGCCGGTTGGAGACCGTAGCTTGCAAGTGCAAGATGCTTCATCAGCCATACCCGGAACTCGATTTAAAGTGCAAGGCAAAAAGGTTCGCTTGTTCATGCAATGGGGAACCGGCCTGAAAGCCCAACACCTGGACATGGACCTGAGTTGTGCGGTAATTTATCGTGGAAAGACAGACCATTGTTCCTATTCTAAATTGAAGGCCACCGGTTGCATGCATAGCGGAGACATCATCAACATCCCCAACAAGGTGGGAACAGCCGAGTACATTGAACTCGACCTGCCCGTCTTGAAAAAGGCAGGAGCTCAATACGTGGTATTTACTTGCAATGCCTACTCGCGCGGTGTCTTGAGCCCCAACATGGTAGTCGGTTGGATGGACAGCCGTTATCCGATGAAGGTTTCTCCCAACACCGGTGTAGCCTATGATCCTGCCATGGTACAGCATCAGGTCCGTATCAGCGAGGGCCTTTCGAAAGGCTTGGTGTTCGGAGTTTTAGAAGTGGCCCAAAGGGAGATTGTTTGGCTCGAAACGCCCTTTCAAGGGCAAGTAGTCGGTCAATTGAATTTGAACCTGGTGCTTGGTTTGTTGCACCAGTTGCATTCGAAAATTAGCATTGGAGAAGTATTGGAAGTCAAAGGACAAGCGCAGGAAATGACGCTGACCAGCAAGGCCAAAGCCGCTGAAGAAGTGTATGATGTAGGCTGGGCCCGCGATGCTTCGAAAGTGACCGAGTTGCTGATGGGAGACCTTGCAAGCTCATAAATATTCAAACTAACCCAGTGCACCCGCCTGTTTCAAGGAATTGAAGCAGGCGGGTGTTTTTTATGGAATGCATACTGGCTTTTAAATTACCCGATCTCTGAAAAAGGGTTGAGGTTGTTCATTTCGGTAAACGACTAACCTAACAGCGCTTTATAGCATGTAGATAGCCCTCTGCAGAAGGCCTGCGATATAAAAAAACATTCACAGCTACCTGCATTCATGAATAACCGAAAGATCAAAGCGTTTCTATATTGTATTTTTGAGTAAATGGATGCCCTCGATATGACAAGTGCTAACCTTCGGTCCAACATCATGCAGTTGGTGAATGGAATTCAAGACCAACAAGTATTGGAAACCATACTTGAAATACTGCAAAAACTAAGGTTGCAAGAAAAAGAAGAGAGCGCTCCTTTGACCGAAAGTCAAAAACGTTTGTTGGACGAACGGTTAGCAGAGTTAGATGCCAATGGTGAGAAAGGGATAAGCTGGGAAGAATTGCAAGCCAAAATGCAATCGCGAAGGTGAAATACGTTGTAGAGCTACAACCATGAGCAAGTAGTGACGCACTTTCTGCTTTTTTCTATTACGATGATATCAGTGAGGAACTTATTTTTCGTTTTCAGAAAGATTTAGAGGTCAGTATCCGAAAAATTCAAGGCAACCCTTTTCTGTTTCAAAAGCGTTATAAGGAGGCCCGTATCGCATATTTAGAGACTTTTCCATTCGGTATACATTATGTCATTCGGAGGAATGTAATTTATGCGGTAGCTGTGCTTAGTACAAAAGGTAATTCTGCATACTGGGAAACCCGATCATAATTAACCGCCCTTTCGCTCGTTCGATAAGTCGAATTAGACCGCACGCTGAATTTTTCCCCATCGTTCCTAATTACAGAATTTTTACCGCTACTTCAGTTGTGGAAAATTGCCTTTAGTAGCATCTTGTCTTCAACCAAGCACTACTACTTATGCCCCAACTGATCCGAATTGTCTCCATGCTGTCTCTCTTGCTTTTTGTCGCAGTACCGCTGCAGGCGCAGAAGTTGAGCAGTAGTCCTGATCACAGCCAGTATACCTATTTGTTTCCATTGCATCCTGACAGCGTTTTGCTACTCGACAAATGGCCGATGGATTACGCATTTTTTTATCGGCAGATAAGTGTGGCACCGGTAGATTCATTTCTCACCTACACACAGGATAGTACCCACCCGCCCACCGGAGCTTATTTGAAAGCATACGCCAGTAGAAATCGGCTCTACTTTTCCGTCAAACAAGTGAACACCTTTGAGGTGCGCGTTTATAACAACGACCGTGATTTATTGATTGCGGTAATCGACCGCGAAACCGGCAACATACTCGGCCCGTCGGAGCAGGTAACCGTTCAACTGGAAGGCAAACCTTTAGCCTACGATCAGGAGTTAGCCCTGTACCGCAGGAATCGAAACAATAAAGAGGGGCGTTTAACAATTTCTCGCGGCCAGGAAATGGGGCACTGGCAAGTAGAACGCAACCGCAACAATCCGCTGGTTTGGCGTGTGGCCAAACGGGTTTGGAATTCAAAACCCATCAGTTTAGCCACCTACCCAGGACGACTCATTTATTACCCGCTGCGGGAGTCTTTCCGATACGGATTTCGGTTTTCGCCTCTGTTGTCCATCCTACAAATTCCTTTACGACCATTCAAAAGGCGCTGGGAAGGTTATGTGGTATTGAATCAACCCAAATACCAACCGGGCGATACGGTTTTTTGGAAAGCCCATTTTATCAACCGCAAGGGTTGGGGAATAAGAGGGAAATACAAGGTCCTACTAAGAGGGCAATACGGTGAGGAAGAACACCAGCTTGGGATGCACAAAGCCAGTAAAGGGAGCCTTTCAGGATGGTTTTTGGTGAGTGATAGCCTTAAAATCGATCAACGCTATTCCTTAAATATTAAAACGGTAGGTGGAAAAAGAACCTTGGAATCCGGTGAATTACGAGTGGAGGACTACCAACTCAATACCACTTCATACGATTTACGCATTGCTGAAAAAGAACATTATCCCGGGCAAGGGCAAGTGCTTTATTTCAGTGGAAAAGATGCCAATGGCCTCAACTTGTTAGACGCACGGGTAGAGGTGACCGTCAACCGGAGAATAGTAAAAAAATTCGTAGGCGAAGAAGGGCGCATTCCCGATGTAATTTGGAGTGAAAGCCGATTGCTCGAACCGGTTGGAGAAACCCGTATCGATTTACCCGACTCCATTTTCCCGAAGGCGGAGGTGGAATACGAGGTGGAGGCCGTGTTCAACAACAGCAATAACGAGACCCACCAGGAGACGAAGCGATTTACACATTACCCTTATCGCGAAAAACTTTTTATAGAAACGGATGGTGGAGAAATCATCGCCAGGTATTTGAAAGACGGAAAGTCGGTTCCTCATACCGGGCGTTTGGTAGCTGTCTTAAATTCAGGAGATACGCTGTTTTCCGAAGCGGTAGATTTACCTTATGCTGCGCCCTTACATCCGCTGGTAGCCAACTATATATTGGAAGTAGGCGACCTGTGGAAAATCACCGAAACAAGTTGGTCGAGTCACCAATTAGAGGTTACTGGAAAACACCTTGGCGACTCCGTTAAGTTAAAGATGGAAAACCCCAACGGTTTGCCGGTTCATTTTTCCTTGTTGAAACGGGACAATCAGGAAATCAATAGCTGGCAGGCAACGGCCTTAGATACTGCATGGAAAAGCACTCCGGGCAAATCCTATTTCCTGAGTTATCATTTTGTGTGGCAAGGAGATGCCTACGATCAAAGTGTGGCCCTGCACCATTTTCAAAAACAACTCAAGGTAAGCCTCGATGCGCCTGATCAGGTATTACCCGGTCAAAAAGAGCAAGTGGCAGTTCTGGTTACCAACCAAAAGGGAAGGCCCATGAAAGGAGTTGATGTGACGGTGGGCAGTGTCAACGAACAATTCGAAGACTTTCGGTTGCCGAGAGTACCCTACCTGGGCAAAGGCAAAAGAAGGAGGAAAGCAGTCAATTCCTTTCGTGAAAATGTCGATAAGTTGGATGGTGTTTTGAGTTTAACACCGCAGTTGCGTCCCCTTTTACACCTCGATACCAGTTTGCATTTTCAAATGCGTTACCCGCAAAATGGGTGGTATAGCCATCGCGAAGCCATCGAAAGTTACGAGCCTCAATTTGCCATCCATGCCGTAGATAGCAACGGTAAGTTTCAAACCATTTACCTTATTTATTGCAATGGTGAATTGCTCTACAATCGCTTTGTCAACAAAAGTGAAACCTATTCCTTTTTTGTGCCGTCTGGGAAAACAACGGTACAAATACGAACCCAATCAGGCCTCTATACCCTTTCGGGGATCACCTTTGAAAAGGGGTATAAGCACGATATCGTCTTCAATGTAGATGCGTTGCCCAAACACATTGAATACAAACCAATGGGGAGCCACCTCCACGATTGGGAATTGTATCGAATTAAGAAATCAACGTGTACCATTACCGGAGTGCCTAATGGCAAAACCTGCTACCTGACGCAAGGCCACCGGACCTGGAGAATTGAACCGCACCATTCCGGACCGGTTGGGCCACTGCACTCAGGGCCCATCAATTTCCACATACCCGGTATGTTTGATGTCAATATCAATTATTTGGGATCGGGAACTTACAAAGTAGATTCACAAATCTTTATCCATATTCCTGAAGAGGTATATGTGCCTGAAAAACGCTTGGTGTATACCTACGAAGATGGTCGATTGGGGCAGGTGCGTAAAACGAGGACGGAAATATTGAAAGCTGACACACCTGTGGTAGATACCCAGCAAACGGACCTGCCTCGCGTGTGGATACCCAATAAACTGTACACTGGTCCTGTAGGCGCTTATGCATTTGATTACCAAGGCGATTCGGTTTTGAATTTTGTAGCACTGGTGTGCCTGGATAGTGTTCGTAAGCCACGCATCCAATATCGGGCTACCGGAAGGTTTAGCAAGGTGCCCGCAGGCATTTATCGTTTGGTGCTTCATTCCTCCGGAGGCCACTATGCTATCGTCGATTCGGTGAAAATCAAGGAAGACGAACTCTTTTGGCAACGCTTTCAACCGGGGTTTTGGCAGGCAACTTCCGACTCCATCAACCACATGTTGCATACCGATACGTGGTCGGCACACTTGCCTCAACCCAAGATTAATCAAAGGCTTTATAGCCCCAATGGAGGGGAAATAAGTGGGAGCCTGGTGGGAGGAAGAAGTGGAGAAGCCATTCCCTTTGCCAACATCGTCCTAAAAAAACATCAGGTAGGAACCCTCTCCGATTTTGAAGGGAATTTTAAGTTGGAGAAAATTCCTGCTGGGGTGTACGATTTGGAAATAAGTTTCATAGGCTACGAAACCTTATTGTTAGAATCGGTGAAGGTAAGGTCCAATCGCGCTACCCGGCTCGGTTCTATGTTGTTAAAGCCTTCTTCAGTTCATTTGGAAGAGTTTCAAGTAGTGTCCTATTCCATGCCATTGATTGAGGCAAGTGCAACACGTTCTACCTCCGTGATGAAGGCCCAATCAGTAGGCGGAGTTTATTCGAGAGATGAACTTGCCGAAGTATCCATTGTAGGCGCAGCAGAGCTTCAATCGTTGCCAGGTGTGCAAATGACGCCTCCAGAACTGGAGACACCCGTGACCGATAATTTGGCCCTTTCGGGAGCTGCGGCTTCGCCTTTAATGTTGCGTGAAAACTTTCGCGACTACGCCTATTGGCAGCCCAGCCTGCGCACCGACCGCAACGGTCAGGCCACTTTTGATGTTCGTTTTCCGGATGACATTACCGCCTGGCGCAACTATGCCATTGCTATGGACGGCCAAAAGGGGAGTGGCGTGGGGCAATCCATTACCCGCTCTTACAAAATGCTGTCGGCAAACCTTGCCATGCCCCGCTTTCTGTTGGAAGGGGATAGTACCGGGGTTATTGGCAAGAGCTTGAATTACAGCCCGGAAGAGCAAAGTTTGCAAACCGCTTTTACCGTTGGAGACCAGGCTCCCATTTGGAAAGCAGCCACGGTAACCAATTCACTGATCGAGTACCAAAGCCTGGAGCCCCAATCGCCGGACACCCTATCGGTGAGCTACCTGTTGCGCAAAGGCGAAGACTATTCGGATGGCGAACGCCGGGAGCTGCCCGTTTTTCCGGTGGGCACGATGGAGATCGACGGTTGGCTGGCCACGCTCACCCGTGATTCTTCGCTTTCTTTTGCTGTGCATCCCGAGCACGGTCCTCTCACGGTAACCGCCCACCGAAACAGCACCGATTTTCTTTTGGCGGAATTGAATGCACTGCAGTCGTATCCGCATGCTTGTATGGAGCAAACGGCCTCCAAACTTTGGGGGTATTTAATGGAACAACAAATCAGGGGCTACCTTAAAGAAGCGTTTAAACACCAAAAAGAAGTGAAGCGACTCATCCAGCGCCTCGACGACCACCGAAGGGTAGATGGTAGCTGGGGCTGGTGGCCGGGTTCGCCAGAAAACCGTTGGATGACCGCCTATGTAGCGCGGGTACTCCACAAGGCCAAAGCAGCCGGCTATGACACACCCAACTTGCAACGTACCGGCCTTTATTTGTTTATGAACTTGCCCTCCGGCTCAGTAAACGAACAATTGGAAATGCTGGAAGCGCTCTTGGAGCTGGATTACTCTTTTCCGGGGAAAAAGACCATAGAAGGGTTCGAAAAAAACAAAAATCTAAGTGATTACCAACGCCTTCGGTTGATGGGCCTGCGCCAGCAGCTGCACATGGACTACAACGAAGCAGCATTGTTGTCTGCCAAGAAGCGAACCCGGTTTCGCAATACCTATTGGGGGACTGTGAGTTATGGGTGGTACGATAATCACATTCAGCAAACGCTTTTGGCCTACCAAATTTTAGAGCGTTCGGATAGCTTACATCCCTTGCTGCCTTCCATACGCGACTTCTTTTTAGAACTGCGGCAACAAAATGGATGGCGCAACACCATTGAATCGGCCCGGATATTGGCCACGATATTGCCCGGCATGTTGCGGGCACAAAGTGGAGACGAGCAGCCTGCTTTCTTACTGGTCAATGGCGAAAAAATTACCGCCTTTCCTTTCGAGCACACCTTTGCTGCTTCCACCGGAATGGTGCAGTTTGAGAAGCAAGGCATTGGCACGTTGTACCTCAGCGCTTACCAAAACTACTGGACGGCTACGCCCAAGGCCCAAGGCAATGAATATGCTGTGCAAACCTGGTGGGAAGTGGATGGCAAGCGGGTAGTGGATTTAAAAGCCGGTGAAGTAGCTGAACTCAAAGTAGAAGTGGTCGCCGATTCTCCAGGAGAATATGTGATGATCTCGGTTCCCATCCCAGGTGGATGTTCTTACGATGCACAAAATTATTGGGGAGATGCCTATGAAGTGCACCGCGAAAAATTTCGCGACCGTACACAGATCTATTGCCAAAAACTACCCGAAGGCAAACATACCTTTACGGTTCGTGTACAACCTCGGTTTGCGGGCCGCTATACGCTCAACCCGGCTCGGGTAGAGCAGATGTATTTCCCGGTTTTCAATGCGCAAACAGGGTTGAGAAAGACGGTTATTGCTCCGGTAGCTCCTTAAGGTTAGCCTTTTTTAGCGAGGTGCTGCGCCCAATGAAAACCACCATAATCGGGCAGGCCGAAGGTGGGGTATTGGAGCGTTTCGCAAATGCGATCACCGTAGAAAAAGTTGAAACACAGGCTATAATCTTCGGTATCGGCGTGCTTATCGAGCACTGCTTTGACGGGAGTAACATCTTTTGGAGGGGGCGATGGAATTTGCCATGCAATCTTCCGAAAAACAAACACTTCCTGAGCCAGCATATCGGCCAATGTTTTTGGTCTCGGGTGGTACAAGTTATACACGGTTCGAAAGGCTGCTTCCAATACCCTTTCGCGGATAATTTCTGTGGTAAAAGCTTCGCTGGTCCAAAAGTAAGGAGTGCAAAAAGAGCGTTCAATTAGTGCGTTAAGTTTGAATTTGCTGTCATAGTCCGTTGTGTAGCGGTTGGTCCAGCCGCCTTGCAGGTCGTCGGCGAGGTTGAGCACCACGCTTATGCTTGTAGATGCAGCAATACTTGTTGGAAGGGGTATTTTGCTCAGTTCCTTTTCTGCATGATCTTCGGCCTCCAATTGTAGTAATTCCTGAAGCTTGCTGCGCGCATGCTCCTTGGCCATGGGGTTAAAACCCGAAATCGGTAATTTCAGGTCGCCTCTGCTGCCTTGGGTCAGCTGCGCGATATAGCTTTGAAAACGCTCCATAGAACGCGGTTGGCCATATAGCTCGGCCATCATGGCCAGCACTGGAACTACTTTAAACCTCATGGTTCTTGGTTGGGGGCAATGCGAATCACTATTTTTCCGGTGTGCAGTCCAGCTCCAAAATAGTCAATGGCCCAGGGGATTTTCTCCATGGGGTAAGGTCCATCAATTAAAAAACGCAACTGCTTTTTTTCGATCAATTGGTGGATGTAATCAAGACCACGGTTGGGCTTTAAGCCCAGTATCCGAAAGCTTCTTTTGCCAAACCTATTGCGCAACGCTCCGGTCAACAGGATCAAGAAAAGGGA
>CALCCE010000126.1 GCA_937899835.1 uncultured Flavobacteriales bacterium
GTGTCAAACTGAAGAGCTTTTTTTTTGAAAGGTATCAAGGCTCAAATTTGAGAACCCTTATGTCTCTTTCCATTGATGGACTGTTTCCGATGCGCCAACTGCTTCAATACAATTTGATCCATCGCTGTAGTATGACTTCCTCTTGTCCGTGAACGGCAATTACGTAAGTGCCACTCGCCAAATTACTAAGGTCATGATCGAGCCCTTTACCAGAATAAACCTGTTGCCCCATCGCACTAAATACCACCATTTGTGTTCCGGTATGACAGGCTTCACAACTCAAATTTAAGGCTCCACTTGAAGGGTTGGGGTAAAGCATTACACTTGATTGATTGTGTTCTTCAATACCGGTAGTGCCACTTTGTAGCGTCCAAATTTCGCCATCAAATGTAAAACTCACTAACGTCAGCTGATCATCGCCCAGTCGAATAAATCCTGTTTCGTAGTCGCCAGAAGGGTAGCTTGGTTCTTGCCATGTAGCTCCATCATCGTTAGAATAAATGGCCACGTTAATGGTGCTTCCCTGTTGTCTGCGACCATGAACAATCATTTCTCCATTCTGATTGTAGACTAAGTTGACAGGGGGGAGGGCGGTATTGCAAAGAATTATCCCCCCGTTGGTAGTATCAGGCACATCGTTCCAAGTAGAGAACGTTTGCCCTCCATCGGTTGAGATGGCGGTGCATGGATTGTTTGAGCCAGCCCATCCAACTCCAAAAACCTTATTGAGCCCATCGCCACCAAATCCTGCGTCAGAATCTAAAGGGTTTGAACCAATAATATTCCAGGTTGCCCCCATGTCGGTACTTTCATGTACATCATCAGTGTAGACCCTTACCACCCCGCTTTTGTAAAAATTTACATCCAGAAAGTCATCGAAGGCAGTAGAATCAGTTGTGGCGTACGACCAGCTGCTTCCTCCATCCGAAGTGCGAAACATCACTTCTCGTAAATTGCTGCCAATTAAGCACCGGGTCATAATCAATCCATTGTTTGCATCAAAAAAGAACACGTCAGACATACTTCCAGCAGGACTAACACCAGCTGGAAACAACTGGCCTTTGGTTGCAAACGTTAGCCCACCGTCAGTGCTTTCTTTAATATCGTAGTTCGTGCCATTGAGGGCAGCAATAAAAACATGGTCTTCATCGATGTAATGCATGTTGCCAATAAAGTTGTTATTGCCTTGTGGTTGCCAGGTGGCTCCACCATCGGTGGTGAATTGAATACCATTGTCTTCCACTGTAAAGTGATTGGCATCGTACACACCGATGATGCGATCATAGTTTCCTTTGTAATCCCATGAGGTTTGGCTGAAGCTTAAAAGGTACACGCCTATAAAAAATAAAGTAAAAGCTAATTTCATAGTGTATTGAGTATTGATTTATGATAGTTGTATTTAATGGCTATTGGCTAGAATAAATGCTTATAAAAAATGTGTTGAGCGTGTTTTTAGGACTTCTCAGGTCTTTTTTTTCGAAATGCTGGTCAATAGCTAAGATTTTCTTGACCCATTGTAAAAACCACCTTTGAAACGCTTAATACAATCAGTGTTTTTCGGGCATCCGCTTCCAACTGTTCTTTTTTAGATTTCATTTTCGAGTTGAAGTTGAATGGAAGAGCGAAGCTACAGGTCCCCTAATCCACTTCGCATCCGTGTAATTACTTATATGTATAGCAATCAACTAAGGGTATTCACGGAAATTGATGATAGTTCCATACATGGTGGGCTCAATAGTGGTCTCGATGGAAGAGTTGTTTCATCTTTCGGCCCATTGGCTGTTCATTCTCCACAAAATGAAAAAACCACTATGGCTCATGGCTTTTGATTAGATGGTATGACGGTCAGACTTTGTACCTTTTTGTTTTCTTATGTATTAGAGGTGCGGAATGGCATTAGAGTGACTCTTTAGATCTATTCTCGAAAGGGAATGTCCCCAAATGGTTTTAGCATTCTTTAGTCCCAAAAGAAATCCTTTTCACATATGATCTGTGAGTCAGAATCGATTAAATAGTATGTATAATCCTTTTTGTGGAGCAAGAATCACAATTGGTAATTATGAACTAATGGAGTCGTTCACGTCTTGCTATAAAGAATTAATATCCGGATGTAGAGAAACCCAATTCGGGTTTTATCTACCGATGTCGAACTCTACTTGAAGTTTTATCCTTGAGGAGGAGGAGAAGAAATGGACTCTTGTATGATCAGTAATAGTTTTTATCTCACCACACCTGTCCAAAACGTAAAGCAAAGGGTAAAAAATAAGACTCAGAATTGATCCCTAAATTTTGGGTTGCACACAAAACTCACTTGGTAATAGTTTGTTTTGCCACCTACGTAAAGCTGATTCACAACGAGAGAGCTTCTCTTTTCTTAGTTTGTAAATAGATGAACTGTCCTTTTGTCCAAAGGATAAATACATAAAATACCTTTAATAGTTTAATGAATGGCGTGGACTGCTCGGATGAAGAACACCAGGCCAACCGGAGAACTGAGTTCGCGATTTTAACGCTGTGATTTTTGGAGGTGGTTGCTATTACTTGCCACCCTTCAATGGAATCACTATCTATTGATCAGTTCATAGGATAGGGTTGGTGTAACTGATCATCCACAAAATGAAAAAAGCCACGATTGCACGTAGCTTTTCATTTTGAGTGGCGGTCAGAATTTCTAACTTTTTGGCGGCTGATGTGGTTGAAGTGCAGAATTGTATCGGAGGGTTCAGATAGAACTTTTCGGCAAGTGGGAGACACTATTTCTGGTAGATGATTCTTCAGTAGCTCCAGAAATATCTTTTGAAAAGACTGCTTATTGGGTCGAATTTATGAGTCACTCTGCATCCGAAAAATCATGTAAGAAACTCTTCAAATACCATCGAGAGGATAAAATGAGTGCTCACTTTTTCCATCAGATTTTTCTTAATGTTGGAACAAAAAGTTTTGTTGTGATGGTTTCAATTTGGTTCTGTTTTATGATCGCTTTTTTATCAGCAAATGGAATAGTCTTGAAAAAACTACCTGGAGTTTGCCTAAAGCGTATTACTTTGGCTGAATTGCAAACTAACCAAATGCGTTCTTTAAAAAATTAACTTTTCGCTAACCAACTTTTTATTGCCATTTTACGTGAAGTCTCCCCCCAGAACCTCCGCTGACTTGTTGCATTGTCCCTGCCTTACCGTTAGGCGACATCTGTTTCAATCGATTGTCCTATTCTTTTTGCTGTTGCTTTTACAAGGTGTTTTAATAGCTCAGAAAACCCCATATGTCAACTGGGATGTTTCTTCAGGCCTCCCCTCAAATATGTCGTTTCATGTTATAAAAGACTCGGAAGGTTACATTTGGGTGGCTACTAGTGAGGGTATTGCTCGGTTTGATGGCTATGAGTTTAAGATTTTTACTGTCGCTGATGGGTTGCCGGCATCTCCTACACTCAAGTTCTGGCCGGATGCCAAAGGGCGGCTATGGGGGCAATCCTATCCAAATGCATACTATACCATTGAAGATGGTAAAGTGATTCCTTATCGGCACAACGATTTTATGAAAACCTTGCCGGATTGGAAAGGAGCGGACGGACGACCCTCCTGGAATGAAGAAAGACAAGAGCTTTCGATTTATCAAACTGGGAAGTATAAACGGATTGATTCGTCGGGCGCGAATTCTGTTACCCGTTTATCGAATGACCCAAAGGCGATCAGGAAACTAATTTTGATTGAAAATGAAAATGGCATTTTCCCATTGCACACTACTAAGTTGCTCAATGACCCTGCTTTAGATTCTTTGGAAGGGCGGCTTACTATTGATTCGGTAGGGATTGGACGTCAGGTGTATTATCCGGTTCGTGCAGGAGATAAGATTTATGTCGGAGTAGACAATCATTTATATGTGTTTGATGCTCAAGGAAGAGTTAACAAAAAAACATTTTCGAAAGATGTAGTGTACTGTAAGGTTAGTCCAAGCGGTAACGTGGTGATCGGGCTATATCGAGGTGGGATGCAAATATTAAATGCGGATTTGGTCCTTCAAAGGACAATGCTTCCAGATAAAACACCCTCTTCTTTCTTTTGGGATGATGCAGATGGATTGTGGGTGACAACCCTTCAAACAGGACTTTTTTATTTTCCTTCGAATTCTTTTTCCATTCATCCCAGAATTCCAAAAAACCAAATAGTTGGCTTTACCTTATTTGAAGACGATCTAATTGTAGTTTGTGAGGATGGCAAAGTAGTCTCTGCATCAAATAATACTCCTTTGCCCAATCAAAAACTTATTGAAAAGTTTCGCGACCTTGAAATGGTAAGGTGGCTTGACGGAGAACCTTGGTTGATTGGTAGGCTAAAAGATCCCAATATAGAATTTGACTCTTCTTTAAGAATAGTCGATGGTTATGCAGCATTAATGGAAGGGAATAACCTGTTTAGTATTTCTAACCAGAATCTTAAGGTGCACTTTTTAGACAAAAATGAGACACGCGTTATTTATGAAAGTCCTTCTAATCTGTATGATATTTTTTTCTACAAGGGCACTTTGTTGGTGTGTTCCCAAGAAGGTCTTATAGCTTTTGATACGCATACCTTTGAACGTGTAGGCTGTCCCATTCCTTCTTGGGAGAACTTGCAGCTGTATGGGTTTGGTATTATGGAAGAAGGGGTGTTAAGTGCGCCAAGTACAGGAGGGTTGATTTATGTAGACGACTCTTCCTCATATGAACTGAATGAAAAAAACGGTTTGTTTAGCAATAGAGTTCATTCGCACTACATTTTTGGGGATGAGGCTTGGGTAGGAGCTGCAGGAGGGATTTCACTGGTGAAGCGCCAGGAAAATGGCAGCTTAAAAGTGCTTAAAACATTACCGTGTCCGGGTAATGGATTGCCATACTGCCTGGCATATTTTGATGATAAACTTTGGGTGGGTACCAATGAAGGAGTTTACACGGCTAAAGTTGTTCGGGAAGAATCGGCTGCCGAAATACCTTTTTACATCGAATCGATGTTGGTAAACGGTCAGCCGATGGATACGGTTGGTGCCATTGTATTGCCTTCGAATTGGAGCAGTTTAGGTTTTCGGTTCACCGGCATAGATTATCAACGTTTGGGGGTGTTGGAATACCGCTACCGTTTGTTGGGCTTTCGCAATACCTGGGAATATTCTCGAGGGCGCTTGGCTCAATATGCTGGTTTGGCGCCTGGCAATTACACCTTCGAAGTAGAGGTGAAGGATAATTTAGGCAATTGGGGAAACCATGTAAGGCGTTTGTCCTTTTCGGTTCCTGCACCCTGGTGGCAAAGTTGGTGGGCACTTGCAATGGGTGTCTTCCTTCTTTTGGGCTTGGTTATGGGAGTGTTTTATTTGCAACGACGGAGGTTCAAAAACATTCAGTTTGTCACCGAGTTGCGGTCGTCCATCTTGCGCTCACAAATGAATCCTCATTTCACCTTCAATGCGCTCACTATTATTCGCAGCCTCATTTTGCAAGGCAAGTCTGAAGAAGCCGACCGTATTTTGCTTCGGTTTTCGCGCCTGATTCGAAAAATTCTGGATTTGTCTTCGAGAGAATACCTCACCCTGGAAGAAGAAGTCGCCTTTTTGACCGATTACCTGGAAGTGGAGCGATCCCGTGCCAACGGCCAATTCAACTTTCAAATCATACAAGCCGACGGGCTCGACCTCATGCAGGAATTACCTTCTATGGTACTTCAACCTTTTGTTGAAAATGCTATTTTGCACGGCCTAAGACCTTTGGAAGATCGTGAAGGAAAATTGGAAATCACGTTTGAAATGCCAGTCGAAAATCGACTGTGTATTCGAGTGATCGATAATGGAGTAGGGCGGGGGGCAACCGCTCAGTTGCCCAAAACCCACGAGTCCAAAGGCTTGGGAATTACCGAAAAACGACTTAAGATTCTCGATCCCAAAGCCAGGATTGAAATTACCGATCTGTACTCCGAAGATGGAGTCGCCAGTGGCACTCAGGTGGCGCTGCAATTTCGCAGCAGGCCATTGAAAAGGTATTGATGGTTGGACCTTGTGCAGCAGGTGAGGTAAAAGCTTCTTTGTCTTGAAGGGGCATAAGGTTCGACTTTGAACGGCTCAACAGCTGCATAAGCAGTTTGGCATTCAAGTTGTAGTTGCTGAGCGCAATGGATATCGGTAAATAAAATGCCAGCTAAGTGAAGGGTTTTACTTAATGTTGAGATGGACATCTGTGTCATTATAGCTGTAGCTTGCTAAACCACTGACAAACTTTTTACCAATCGATGAATTTCTCTTGCGAACATTGCCTTCGATTCGTTTGTAGAACACTACCTTGGCTGAAACCAAAATTAACTGCTTTCGTTCTTTTTAAAGCCGTCTTTTGGACGCACTAACCAACTTTTTATTGCCATTCTACGTGAAGTCTCCCCCCAGAACCTCCGCTGATTCGATGCATTGTTCCCGCCATACCTTTAGATGGCACCTGTTTCGGTCGATTGTCCTATTCTTTCTGCTGTTGCTTTTACAAGGTGTTTTAATAGCTCAGAAAACCCCTTATGTCAACTTAGATGTTTCTTCTGGCTTACCATCTAATATGGCTTTTCATGTGGTTGAAGATGCTGAAGGTTATATTTGGGTGGCTACGACTGGTGGTATTGCCCGCTTTGATGGCTATGAATTTAAGACACTAACTATAGATGAGGGGCTACCTGAGACGACCACACTGAAGTTTTGGCCAGATGCCAGTGGCCGATTGTGGGGACAAACCTACCCCAACGGATACTACACGATAGAGCAGGGCAAGGTGGAGCCCTTTCCTCACAATGTCTTAATGAAAAATTTGCCGAATTGGAACGGAGTGGACGGCCGCCCATCCTGGGACGAAGAACAACAGACGCTTTCCATCTATCAAAGTGGTCGCTATAAACGAATTGATACTGCTGGGGCACATTTCAACACACGATTGGTCAGTGGCCCAAAGACGGCTAAGAAATTAGTGTTGATTGAAAATGAAAATGGAATATTTCCCTTGATTACCGATAGGCTGCTGTCTGACTCTGGATTGGATTCGTTGGAAGGGCGTCTTCAGATCGATTCTGTCGCTGTTAGGCGTCAGGTCTATTATCCTGTTCGTGCTGGAAAAAAGATTTACGTAGGCATAGACAATAATCTGTACGTGTTTGATGCCCATGGCAAAGTAACTAGAAAGAAGTTTTCGAAAGATGTAGTGTATTGCGGAGTGAGTCCAATAGGAGAGGTAGTGGTGGGCTTGTACCGCGGTGGGCTTCAATTCTTAGATGCTAACTTAAACCTTCAAAAGGCTATGTTGCCTGAGAAAACCCCATCTTCCTTTTTTTGGGATAAAACCAATGGTTTGTGGGTTTCGACCCTTCAGGCAGGTGTTTTTTACTATCCGTCCATTACTTTCAAAGTCGATACTAGATTTCCGGCTACTCAAATATCTAAGCTTACTGTCCATGGTAAAGACTTAATTGTAGGGTGTGCAGATGGTAGAATTTTTTCAAACTCTGATTCTCTGGAATTACCAGATCAACGGATACTCAACAAGTTTCGTGATTTTCAGGGAGTAACGTGGTTAAATGAAGAGCCTTGGTTAGTTGGTAGGCTAAAAAAATCGGATGTCGAATTTAATCCCAATGAGAAAATTATAGATGGTTCAAGAGCGCTAATGGATGGCGAATATGTGTTTGTTCTTTCAAATCACATACTCAAAGCATTTAGATTAGAAACAAAAGAAAAAAGAGTTCTATTAGAAAGTACATCAACACTTTATGATTTAGCTTTATATAATGGAGTTGTTATTGTGGTTTCAAAAGATGAGGTTTTCGCTTTTGATTCTCATACGCTTGAACGCGTAAAATGTCCGATACCATCATTAAAGAACTTACAGCTTTATGGTTTAAGTAAATGGCAAGATGGGTTGATTGGTGGTCCAATTTCTGGAGGATTGGTTTTCATAGGTGATTCTGGAATCAGTGAGTTGAGTAAAAAAAATGGTTTGTTTAATGATTGGATTCCAACATTCTGTACAACGAAAGATGAGGTTTGGGCTGGGGCTGCTGGAGGGATTTCATTGATCAAACGGTTGCCAGATGGGAATTTGAAAGTACTGAATACCTTACCTTGTCCGGGTAATGGAATACCAAACTGCCTCGCATTCTTTGAAGATAAACTTTGGGTTGGTACGAACGACGGTGTCTACACGATGGAGGTGGTACGTGAAGACTCGATTACAAAAATGCCCTTTTACATTGAAACCATGCTGGTGGATGGGCAACCCATCGATACAGCAGGCGATCTTCTACTACCTTCCGATTGGAGCAGTTTAGGCTTTCGCTATTTAGGCCTTAATTTTCGTCGGTTGGGAGTTTTGGAATACCGCTACCGTTTACTTGGCTTTCGGGATAATTGGGAATATTCTCGCGGACGTCTAGCTCAATATGCAGGCCTGACTCCTGGTGATTATACCTTTGAAGTAGAAGTGAAGGACAACCTGGGCAACTGGGGTAACCATGTGCAGCGTATTTCATTTGTGGTGCCTTTGCCGTGGTGGCAACAATGGTGGGCACTTGGGTTAGGGTTTTTGCTGCTCCTCGGGATGGTGTTTAGTGGTTTCTACCTACAACGGCGTAGGTTCAAAAATATTCAGTTTGTGACTGAGCTCCGGTCCTCGATTTTGCGCTCTCAAATGAATCCTCATTTCACCTTTAATGCACTCACCATCATTCGCAGCCTCATTTTGCAAGGCAAGTCTGAAGAAGCCGACCGCACGCTGCTCCGGTTTTCGCGCTTGATTCGAAATATCCTGGATTTGTCTTCGAGAGAATACCTCACCTTGGAAGAAGAAGTTGCCTTTTTGACCGATTACCTGGAAGTGGAGCGATCCCGTGCCAACGGCCAATTCAACTTTCAAATCACGCAAAGCGAAGGCATTGATCTAATGCAAGAACTGCCTTCGATGGTGCTGCAACCTTTTGTTGAAAACGCTATTATACACGGACTGCGTCCATTAGAAGGTCGTGAGGGGAAATTGGAAATCACGTTTGAAATGCCAGCCGAAAATCGACTGTGTATTCGAGTGACCGATAATGGAGTAGGACGGGGGGCAACCGCTCAGTTGCCCAAAAACCACGAGTCCAAAGGCATGAGCATCACCCAAAAACGGCTTAGAATCCTCGATCCGAAAGCTAAAATTGAAATCACCGATCTGTTTGCCGAAGATGGTGCTGCCCGAGGCACCCAGGTAGCATTGCAATTTCACAGCAAACCATGGAAAAAATCTTGATTGTTGACGATGAGCAAGAGGCCTGTACGGTGCTCAAACTCATGTTGAAAAAACTGGTGCCCGATACGTGTACGATCCTTGAGGCCGACGATGTGGTGCCCGCACGTGCGTTGCTGCAGCAGCACAAGATCGACCTTTTGTTTTTGGACATCCAACTGCGATCGGGTAATGGTTTTGAACTCTTGGAAAAAGGAAAACAGCCGTTTCAATTGATCTTCACCACTGCCTATGATCAATATGCGGTAAAAGCATTCCGGTTTTCTGCAGTTGACTATTTACTGAAACCCTTCGGCTTGGAGGAGTTAAAGGAAAGCATACAGCGAACCACCATCGACTCGCAAAGTGGAAAGGGGACGGCCATGTTGGAGCAAATGCTCGAAAGCAAGCGTCTTGATCAAATCATGTTGCCCACTCCCCACGGCTACGAGCAATATCCACTTGAGCAGATTTTGCGCATTCAGGCCGCGGTGAATTACTCTGAAGTTTACTTGCAGGATCGAAAGCTGTTGGTGGCCAAAACCCTCAAAGCTTACGATGATTTGTTAAAAGACAGTGGTTTTTTGCGCATTCACCAGTCGCACCTGATCAATGCGCAGCATGTGAAAAAGTTGGGCAGCAGCAAAGAACTAAAGTTAGAAATGAAGTGCGGGGAAGCCCTTCCCGTTTCGCGCAGGCGCTACTCCGCAGTAAAGGAACAACTGAAGCAGTTGCTTTGACTGTATTGGATATCATTAGAATTCTCAATCGGGCAGTGGGTCAATCATAATGCGCTTTTCCCCAAGCCTCCCATTTATTTAGGATTGCCTGATATTCTACATAGGTGCCGTTGAAAGCGCGCAAAAAGCGACTTTGAATTTCCGGATAACCAGTTTTATAGTTCATGGGATCACAAAAATAAGTACTTGGCCATTGGCCGTTCTCTCCTCCAATTTGAATCGCACCCGAAGGGTTTCTTTGGTAGCAAGTGTCAATTCTACTCTGTTCAGTCACTGCCTCTAAAAAGGGAATTTCGGTAGCGGCTTCCAAAAACTGAATGGCCTGAAGCAATGCAAACTGATCTACATAAGCATCGTCATCGTAGATCGAAAGCACCTGGGGTTGCTGTTCGCTCTGTGTAAACAAACTAAAGATCGTGTCGCCGTCCGCGAGTTTTCCGTCCACCAAGGGGAGGCTTTGGTTAAAGTCCCACTTTTTGATCAAGTTCAATGCACGTTCAAACCTCAGCTTTTGGGCATCCTTTTCCATCGTTTCCAAGTTGATGAACCACCGGTTGAGCTGCAACTGAAAATAGTCTTGCTCACCAGTACGCAAGGTGAATGTGTTGGAAATGTATGGGCGCACCTGGTTGGGACAAACCACCGTCACCACCCCATGGGCATGCCTCTCTGCCTGTTTTACCCGGGCCACCATGCATGGATCTGAACCTTTTCCTGAAATCTCCCACGAATTGGTGTCTGTGGATAGAAAGTAGTACTCCCAGCTGGATTTCGAAGCGCCTTGTTCGCCTTTGTAATACACCGTGTCTGAATGTTCAATGTGGTAGAAGTGAAACCCGGATTGGCTGGCTTGCTGGGCTTGAACACCTAAGCTTACTCCGAGGAGTAGGCTTAGGTGTGTTTTTTGTCCTATGATCCAGGATGTACCTTTAATTTCCATTAGTATTTGTAGGCTTAGGTCTCGTCTCACGATCTAATCGAAGAAAATCTTCATAGTCTTGACCCTCCGGTAATTCCACTACTTTGTAGCCCCATGGATCGGTTGATGTTTTAACTTCAAGTTGTTGCCAATGATAATCTCTCCATTCTCCTTCTGTGTAGTAATAATCGCCTTCCTTTAATTCATCCCAAGAGACATCGTCTTCATCAGAATACTCAAAATCATTTTTGGGATTATGAACTAAATGGTCGAATGGGCCCTCTTCTCCTGATTCATAAAGCATTCTTCTATCATATTCAGTCATTTCGTTTACTGGATCGTCAACCTCAACAGTGTTTCCTGATACATTCCTTGCTAACCATTCTTCGTAGTCCTTGTTTTTCTCATCTGACCACTCATCCCAAAAACCAGCTTCATGAGCATTTACTCGAACCCTGTTTTTATTTTGCGTGGAATGCCACCACTCATCGGGAACTCTGCCGAGATAGACATTTTGATATACTCCATCTACAAGTTGATAACCATACAGATATGTGTAACCGTCTTTATGTTCTCCTCTATCATGAGAATATGCAGCGCTTTGGTTTAAAAGTACTTTCAATGGTATATCAACATTTTGTTTTACCATCTCTCTTTGTTGCCAGTTGGATGGATTATTATTGTCATCTACAAACCCATGCCTCAAATAATAATTAGCTTTTGTCATCGCTTTAACTTGTAGCCCGTTGGCCAAAAGCTTTTTTATTTCCTCTGTAACCTTAACACTGAAAATTACAATATCAGGCCCTTCGCCATTTTCGTCAATTGCAGAGATCGGCATATTGGCGGCAAAGCAATATGGACTCATGAAAGGGAAGTCTCTCTCTCTGGGGTCTACAGAGTTGAATTTTCCTAAACGACTATCATAAATTCTTGCACCAAAATCATAGCTATTTCCAGATCCTTTTAGCTCATCGTCCCTTTCCATCCCATTGAACCCATAGCGACTAAGTGTACCACCAGTACGCTCAGGCATCTGCATCCCAAAAGGATAATAATCAGAGTAAGAAATAACTTGCGCAAAGTAATTATCTATGTCATCATCTGCATTATTATCTACCGCCACCTTCCGATCAGAAACTGTTTCTAATACATTGCCCAAGTGATTGGTTAACTCGTACTGCTTAGCTCCTAAGTCTCGCAAGTATTCAAAGCGATTGGAAGTCCCTGCAAGCTGATGGTCTTCCGAGTAGTCGGGGAGGGCAGTGTAGGAAGTTCCAGAAAACTCTTTGTCTCCGTTAAAGCTAGTGGCGGAAAACTCCACTTCGTGTTTCAGTTCAGTAGGTAGGTGAAGCCCGGCTCGGCTGGCTCCATATACGTCATGCTCGGTAAGCGCCAATTGATCTTTGTAGGTATTGCCAGCTACTGGGTCAAAGGTGCGCTCGTAGGTGGCCATGATGTTTCCAGCCGCATCTCGTACGTAGTAAGTATACGTCCAATTGGCTTCGTTGTCGTGGCCAGTGTTATTGCTCCATGGCTTTGCAATTTTTACACAACGATTGCCATTGGGGCCATAGCGGAATTCCAGATCAGCAGGGTAGCTACCGTTGATCTGATTGCCCGTGCGGGTTACTTTTTTTGGCTTGTTAAACACGTACCACTCAATGTTGTCAATCTCTTCTTTACGATCGCTTTCCAATTGTCCAATAGGATCGTAGGTATAGTTTCCTGCCGCTTGGCCGTCCATGTCGTTGGCATAGGCGGTTGCGGTGGCTGGGTCGTCTACCCAATCCAATTGGTTGTTGAGCAGCTTGCCATTCTGATCCACGTTGTAGTTGTAGGTGAAGCGATCCATGTCGTTCAAGGTGCCTTGATCGCCGGTACGCTTTAGCTCGGTGATGTTACCGTTGGCATCGTAGTGGTATTCTCCAGCATATCGGTTGGAGAAGTTTCCAGCAGCCATTCCATTGCTGGATCGCAGGTTGTCAGCAAAGGAGTTGAGGTCCTGATAGGCGCGGAAGTAGCGCAGGCGGTTTTTTTGATCGTATTGATAGGCATTGGCAATCACCCGCTCCGGTGTGTTGTTGGTGTTCGTGAGTGCGGTCACCATTTTGGAAATGTTGCCGTTGAACAGGTCCGCTGATTGGGCGTTCATGGTGACGTTGTTACTGGCCATCAGGTGATTGGGTGCGCTGCTTGCAATGCGGGTGTAGTCGCCTTGGTAATAGTGCAAACTAAAGCCCATCGCATCCTGACCAAATTGCTGGTGGAGGGTGGTGGCACCGTTGCCGTCCTGCCCAGGGTCAAGATCGGCCCGGCCGGTGGAGGCATTGATGCCTTTTTGCCAGCCTTGCAGGGTGTAGGCGTAGTCGCAACCTTGCACTTGTTCGCTTCCGGTTTCTACCCGAGCCAATGGGCCATGCGCATAGTAGAGGTACTTTTTGTCCTGCTCATAGATTTTACCGTCCCGGCTGGTGAGCACCCGGGTGATGCGGTTGTCGGCATCGTAGCAATAGCGGTGGTAGAACTCATCGTACTGCCCAGCTTGGTAGCTTACCTGGTTGACGTTACCCGACACAAGGTCAAAGTCATATTCCAGTTTTTTGTATTCCTGGCCGAGGTCTTTGAGCTCGTTGTTTTGCTGGACCAATTCGATAACATTGCCATGAATGTCATAGCTGTAGTGAGAGGCGTAGGCATAGTCCGTTGCGGCTGTAATTCCTGGAGTATATTCCTCAAAATAAGCACTGGTACTGACGCGGTTGCGCAAGTTTTGTTGACCACTGTTGAACTGTGCGGTAATGCCTTGATGAATCGAAGCATCGTAGTAAGTGCGGGTAACTTGCGTACGGTTGCCGGTTGCGGTTGCCAGCCAGTTTTGATAAGCAGTTAAGGACAGATAGTGTCCGCTAGAGGGTATGGCTCCGCCGGTTAGTTCACCACCTTCTATGGGCCTACCCAGGTCATCGTGTACCACATAGCTGTATTGACCGTTGCCCGCGGCCACTTGTTTGGCGTTTTGGCTGGCGACCACCCGATTGATTCCATCGTACCACAATTTCGACTGTCCACCATCTGGCGTTTGTTGTTGCACCAGGTTTTGCAGGCTGTTGTAGCGGTAGTTGGTGATCAGTTCGTATTCAGGGTGCAAAAAGGGTTTGGAGGTGTAGTTGGAGTTGCGGGCCACCGCGGCATCGGCCACAGAGAAAGCAGAAGCGTTGCCCGCTTCAAACAATTGCACTCCGTTGGGATCTTGCAGGTGATCGTGGACCGCTTGTGGCGGCACGGTTTTGATGAGATTGCCGGCCTGATCGTAGTAGAAGAGGGTGTAGTGGTATTCTTCTAAGGTGTAATTCAAAGAAAAGTCTTCCCGAGCCTTCAAACCATTCATGCATTTGGCAATGTATTCTCGTTCCCACTCTTGCTTGAGGGCTGATAGCTGCTCTTCGTAGAGTTGTTCGGCTTGGAACTGCAGCAGGGCAGAGAGTTGATCGTCACAGCTCGGCGTTGGCACGGTAGCCGGACCTTGTTCGCTACCACAAGCCAATGCGGATATAAGGTTGGCATTGGGTGTTCCACTTTGGCAGTTGTTGTACCACAAAAGAAAGTCACTGGTCAAGTCGGGGAAGATTTCACCAGCGGCTAAAAGCTCATCCAGCTCCAAGCCCAATTCATTCAAGTCGGCTGTTGACAAGGTATTGGGATCGGTTCCTAAAGCAATGCCATTGTCGAGGTAAAAATTCTCTAAAAAGTCGCTGATTCCCTCGCATTGACAAGCCGTTTGGTCGTAGGGCGGAGTAGGATACACCGGAGCTTCGCAACCATAGGCGTTCACGTTATAGTGGTCCAGTACTTCTTGAAAAGAGGTGGCTCCACCTGCACCTGCGATGGGGTTGCCGTCTCCATTGCTGGAACCTTCTCCAGTAGCAGCACAGCCCCGTTTGCACACGGCAATCATATCATTGGCAATGGCAATGCGCTGGCTTGTCGTGTAGCAGCTTTCGTTGTTGTCCAACCAGGCATTGACAAAAGCTTCACAGTTATCGTCACAATTGTCTTGGGAAAGGTTGTCCACAAAAGCGAGATCAATGCCGCCCCAGTTTTCAAAAATTAGATTTTGAGGATAGTTGATGAAAAAACCGTTGGCATCTGTGGTAGTGCCATTCGGACTTTCCAATCGTGGGCCACAATTGGCTCGAGATTGGTTGTAGATGGCTTTTTCCCGGAAGAAAATATAGACCGAACGGTAAAAGTCCCATCGTGAGATTTGGTTAGGACCGGTTCCGATCAATCCAGGATTGCCGTTACCATCGCCATGGAGTTGGTTGAACATGTTCAAGGCCTCCACGCTCAAGGGCACGTTGTAGATGTTTTGGTTGCTGTTGCTCTGGGCAATTTGACCGGGATCTTCTACTACATACCACAGCGAAAAGTAATCGGAAGGAGCACTGGGGTTGGCCACCCGAGGTAAGAACTGAAGCAGCTCTTCGCGCAAAGCATCCCGTACACTAAGGTCACACTCAAAAGCAGGATCATGACTGTCCACACCATTGACCTGATCAAAAGGTTGGTAGGTGTGGTGCTGCCCGGGTAGGGTAGTTTGTTGGGCTTGGTTGAGCGGGTTGAACCAGGTGGAAGTGCTGTTGATTTGTCCGCCAGAGAAGTAATCTTCCTGCGTGTCTTGCAGGTTGCGGTAAAATTCATCCAAATCTTCGGTGGTCACTACCAAGCCGCGATCTTCGATTTGGCAACCGCCACAAGAAGTTTCCCAAAAGCAGTATTCAGGGTGTTGGGTGACCAAAACATCGGCCCACGCATTGACCCATTGATCGCGCACATCGTCCCAAGATGAGCAAGCGTTGCAAGAAACATTGCTTTGGTTGAGAAACCAGCTAAGTAATGTTTGGGAAGTCCCGTTGATGACTTGGTTATATAGCCAACCGTTGGCTGCGTAGGTTGGGTTAGGAGTAATGCCATCGGCCAATACGGCATCTGGAAGGTTATTAAAATACTGACCATCAGGGCTCACGTCAATTTTGAGGAGCCCAAGTTTGAAATCACATTCGTTAAGCGGATAACCAGGAGTTTCCGCACAATTGGCCTGGCATGCGGCCAACAATTGATTCACATGGTTGATAGCAGTAGTTTGTTGGCTGGTAAGCGTGCTTCCTGGCACTACTACGGCCACCACATCGCCATTTTCGTCCATGTAGTTGGTGTTACCATTTTGATCCACGAAGGTGTATTGCTCCTGGCACCAGGTAGAACAAGGGTCGCAAGTGGCGTTGACTTCTGGAATGACAAAACAAGTTTGATCCTCTTCCATGATCTGCAAATACACTTCCAGCTCCTCTTGGTTGATGGAGAGTACTTTATCGATGGAGTAGTTGCCCACTGCCAGTGGATTGGTTTGGAAGCTAATTCCTGGCGCTGTAGCCATGGTGATGCCTTCCAATAGGATAAAGGGGTAACTGTTGCCGTACAAATAGCTTTGATCCGGTGTATCGGCACCCGTCCAAATAAGATCAACGGGTTGATTGTATTCATCGGTAAGTGCGATGTACAGGTCGTAAACACAGTCTTCACAGACGTAGCACTCGTGACAAAAGTCGGTGCCGTTGAGCAAGTAGTTGAAAGAGAACTCAGAACCAGGGGAGGAAACCAAGAAGGTATTTCGCAACGCCCAAGAGCGCCCGTCTTCGCTGAGGTTGTTAAAGGGGTTGAGGCTGCTTTCAATAGAAGGAAAAGAACTCGGCTTGGTGTCCAGCTCTAAAAGGTTAGCTGGAGCATCACCGGCCAAAGCGGTAGCAATGGTGCGTCCTTGTAAGTCGGTGTAGGTGACTGAAACTTGCCCGTTGGCATCCATCACCAGTTGTTTTTTGTAGTGGTTTACAAACCCAACTTCGTTGCCGAAAAGGCGATCTAATTCAGCTTGCGAGGTCGGGGTGCCATACCAGTACTTGGTCTCTCGGTTGCTACCCATTTGAAAGGCCGCTCCAGGACCGGATTGCACTTTTACTCGTCCTGTGCCATCGTTTGAAAGCAAGGTTCGAGTAAACGGTCGACCTTCCGCATCGGGCAGGTAGTCGTTGTGGGTTCCGTAGTTGCCGTTGTTATCAGGTGAATAGTAGTTAGCAGCCCCTGTGCTGTGCTGGGTGCTCATGGCATCAGTGTTGACAATCTTGTTGTCGGTATCGAAGTTTTTCCAGCTGTAGTGCTCGGTGCTGGTCACCATGGCTTGCCTGGGGTAGAAACGCATGCCTTGATTGTCCTGCGGAGCGGGCATCAAGCCAATGGTTGGACGGCCGTAGTAGTCGTAGATGGAAGAAGCCACAATGGCATTGTCATCGGTGTTCACTACCGTGGCGCTTTGGCGGTTGCGCATGGTACCATCGAAATAGGAGATGGCCTCTTTGCGTTTGCCATCCTCAGCCCAGGCAATGCTGTATTGCCAGTTTAGGGCCAGGTCGTGTCCTTCATGCTGGTAGAGTTGTGGAGTCGGTATAAATCCAGAACCAGAACCACCGCTCATGCCCACATTGGCCGTATTGCTTTCAAAAGTCCCTTGATCCAGGCTCCAATCCGCTTTTCGAAGTTGCGCGTAGTTAAAAGGATTGCGACCCACAGCCCTTACGCGGTAGACAAACACTCCCCGTGGATAGGCCAGAGAAAACTTAAAGTTGTTGTTGGGTACGTTTACCCGCGTAGCATTGCGCCAGTTGTAGTCGAAGCTGCCACTCAAGGGAGCGGTGGGCACATCAATAAAGAGGTATTCCACATCGTAGCTTTCGGCCCCTTCGATGTAGCTCCAGGCAAAAGACAGTTCGTTGGTGGAGGCAATGTATTCTTGATCGGTGAGTACCGGGGCTTCAGTGCCGCCCAAAAAGTAGTGGCGGGTGGTGTTGGCCTCCACATCGAAGTACACGTCTTCGGGCACATTGAAACCGTTAGGGGTAATGCTAGTAATGGTGATTTTTCCCTTCAAAAAACCATCATACACCAGCAAGGCAATGTCTTCATAAGGAGCCGTGGGGTCGTAGTTGATGCTCAACTGCCCCGGATAAGTCACCGAGGTAAAGGCATTGCCGCTGAGTTGCCACAGCTCAATGTCGTAGTTGACCGTCACGCTCCAGGCTTGAGCATAAAAATCCCGCCGAGCATCGTCAAACCACAATCGGGCCTGAATTTGAGAAGACTCAATTCCAAAGCGATTTTGCCAAAAGTTGGGATTGTCTTCAATATAGTCGAAGTGCTGATCTTGAATCGCCACGGTAGCACCGGAGGTGATTTGTGCACCGTTTAGGCTATTGATCCAAGTTTCATCGGCGGCTTTTGCAGGCAATTGCAACAAAACAAGCACCAGCAAACAGAGCCGGAAGAGGAACTTGGAAAGTGGGACGGAAAGGGAAGTTAAAAACGAAGGGGACATAGCGCTTTTTGTTGAAAGTGGTAAAGAATCAGGCAAGGGGAGAGTTGTAGCACAGCCACAGGGCAGTGCAACAACTCATCGGATAGCCGGAAAGAGTAGTTTTTTTTGCGTTGATAGAGAAGCTTGTTTTGGAGGTAGGCATAGGTGAGCTCAAGCTGCTTGCCCTGGGCTTTTACAATGCTCTTTTCACTGAAAGTGGATTTGGGCAGGCGGGGGTTTAGCTCCACCTTAGAGTAGGTGATTTCTGCTCGTTCAAGACTGATTTCATCGATGTCACGGTAAAACACCACGAAATTTTGAATCACTTTTTTTCGAGTGTCAACCGTGATTTCTATTCGTTCGTAATAGGGGTCCTGTAAATTGAGTCGGATCGTGCGCAGATTGCCAGAAGCATCATTGGCCCAAACCGGAGGATTGTCCGCCGATACCCATTGGTCCAGCAAAGCATTTGGGTTAGGGTCCGCTGCATTCTTTTTGTCTTGCTTTTCTAGAGGGTTTTGATAGATCACACATTGATGAGCTGCATCTACCAAAACATGGCAATTGCGGTTTTGAATCACCGTGGTGCCGTTGTAGTTCATGCGCACCGCCTGATCGTGTTGCTGAATAGAACCTGCTTGTTTTTGCAGTAAAGTGCCCGAGTTTCGACTAAAGAGGTTTACCTGAAACTCCAAATGCATTCCTTCTGCATTCGCATAGGTTTGTTGCACCGCTGCTAAAGTTTCGGCGGCACTTTGGGCCCATGTTGTGGCTACAAATCCAAGTACCACAAGGGCAGTGAGCAACCATTTTTTAGATGAAATCTTTGAATTGAATGGCATGGTGGTTCGGCTTATTGGTTTTGGCGAATATTTTGACGACTGCTCTGGACTGTGAAAATGCCCCGTTCGGTTTCTTTTTTCACTTGCACCAGGTTGCCTTCCTCATCGTAGTTGTAGAAAGAAGCATAGTTGCGGTCATCCAATATGGCCATGAGCCATAGCGTGGCCGGATCGTAGACATAGGTTTGCATGCTCGATTGAAAGGGTTGCAAGCGAATATCGTCGAACCAAACCCGACCCAATTGGCCGTTTTCACTCAGACGAATGAAAACCTCACTGCCCTGAGGCACCGTGAAATTTCCCTCCAGGCGGATCCAGCCGTCAATGGCTTCGCCAGTGGCATTGTTTTGATCCAGGGTGATCAGGTTTTGGATGGTGCTGCCGTCATTGGCGGCCACCGAGAGCACACCGTTGGTTCCTGGATATTCATTGAAGACCCAGGCAGAAACCGTGTATTGCTTGCCGGCCTCAGGGGCAAAATACCCAGGAGTGGTTTGCTGATCGTAAGAGACGCTACCAAGGTGGTCGATTTGCAAGCTTTGTTTGCCTGAATGCGCTTGTTCTTCCGAGATGAAAAAGCTACCATTGAAATTGAGATGTCCCTTTCCTGTGGAGGTCAGCGGATTGACTTGCAGCGGGTATTCCTCAAATCCATCAAAGGCAATTTCCATGTAATCGGCGTTGCCAGCTGCGGCAGTCACTGTAGAGTTTCCGTAGCCGTACAATTGCATGGAGGGAATCTCCAAGGCGTTTTCTTCTTCCAGAGCAAAGCCATAGGGGCTATAGGCTGTTTGATGGTTGATCCATTGCCAATTCGGGTTGTCCGAAATCGGATCGGTGGTGTTCCAATTAAAGTATTCGAAGTGTTTAAATTCTCCGTCTTTTGAAGTGTTACTGCGGCTGTAGTCGCTGTAAACGCCACCTTGTAGCCGTTCTACCAGGTAGGTGAAATTGCGTTGCGGACGCCAAATGCCCTTCAAGCCATAGCGGTAGGGGTTGACAGTTGCAGCTACCGAACCCAGCAAGGCACTTCCTTCGATCTCCGGATCACCTACATCTTGGTAGTTGTAGCCCCAGTTGCTGGCGTCATCGGTGAAGACCACTGCTCCTGCATGAAGCACACGGCCGGTACAGCGCAGCAAGCATTTTCCATCGTCGGGAAACGCTCCAAAAGTGCCTTGGAGCACCGTGCCTTGGTCGTCAAAAGAAATGGTGTTGTTGTAGGTGTTGTAAGCTAACAACGAGAGGTTGCCAATGTCGGATACTGGTTGATCCAAGGTCACATCCACCAAACAGCTTTTGTCTGAGAATCGAATGATGGTATTGGCATTGGCTCCGGTCCCCATCAAGCTAATGCTGTAGTGGTTGTTGATGCTGCCCTCGGTACAAGTTTTAGGAACGCTTACTCCCCAAACCGCGAGGTTGTTGTTGTAAATCCGATTTTGAAAATTGTCAAAAAGCGGAATGTATTCATTGGTCAATGGGTTTTCCAGCGATACAATGGAGCCGTTGGAAACACTTTGCATGTTCCGGTGGCCCGAACGCATCACAATGGCATTGATCTCTGTTTCCGGAACCGGACTGCCATCCGCTTGTTCCAGGGTACATACATCGTTGACCGCATCCACCGAGGCAACAAATACGCGTTTGCTTACTCCATTTTCAGTGTACACCAGTTCGTCACCAGGATAAATATAGTGCTCAATGTTGGCAGGAGTGAGGGGTTGCCCAAAGGTGAGGGCGTATTCGGCTGCTCCGCCCAATTGCTCCAGGTGAAGTTTGGCGCGGTAGTTTTGGTAGGCTCCCTCCATGCCTTCATAGGCCCAGTGCGCGGCATAAGAGTAGCTGTAAACCGGCTCCTCCCACTCGTTGTTGCTGCGGGTGAGCAAAGCCTGGCCGGTTTCGGCATCAAACACCAGGTTTTCAGCGGTAGTGGTGCTGCCATCTGCAAAGGTGGAAACGGATTTTACAATCCCCGTTTTATAAATCACCTTGGTGGTATTGATTTCCCGGAAAAGGTCATGAGACGTCTCCAAGGTCGGAAAACCATTTCCTACAAATACTGGAGCTTGGCCCTGCACATTAATTGCCGCACCAGCCGTAAGCGAAAATTCGCGGTTTTCCCTTTCGGCGATAAAAAACTCATGGGTTACGCCTACTTCTGCTGTGCTTTCCACACCGTGCTCGTCCAAAACAGGTACCGTGTTGCGCAACTCGGTAGGATCGCTGCTTTTTGTAAAGTAATTATAGGTTGTTTTGGAAGTGGGGTTGCCTTGAAAGTTGGTGTTCCCAGGATACACTGCCGTGCTCTTGGGCTTGCCGTGCATGTTGTTTAGCTGAATGGTGAAACCTTGTGAGAATCCGGTATGGTTGAATTCCTGAATCCCTACGAAGGGGAGTGGTACGGGGGCAAAGAACTTCGTGTTTTTAAGATCGGATTTATCCACCTTCACCGGGAAATCCTTTGCTGTGTAAAACTCTTGCACAGTAATTCCTTCTGAGGCCACCGTCAAGTTGGTGCCCGGAGGCAGCTCTTCGCCGGTGGTTTTAACCGTCACACGACTGTAGCCAACCCCAGCTCCAGGATAATAAGCTTCCCCCAAAGGCGCCATGCTGTAAGCATCAGGACTGGTGAAAATCGTTTCGATTTTGTTTTTAGCATCGTCCCAGATCGGCAGTTTCAACGGGTTTTCTTCACCACCAACAATGGGCTCATATTCTGCTACACCACTGCTGGTACCGTCAGGAAGGGTATAATCGTAAGCCATACCATAAGTGGCCTCTCCTTCCCGCCAGTTGTCTTTAATTTCCACTTTGGCCACACGGTGTCCTCCACCGTATTTGTGACCTTCGGGATTGTTGAGTCGAATGTAGGAGGGGTGAAAGGCGTATCCAGGATCTGACACATTATCATCATGAAGCCTTTTGGCATATCCTTTCAAAGCAGCACGGTTGTAATAACCGGCGAAAAAGCCAACAAAATCGATGGCAATATTGTAGATACCAACCAGGGTGGAAAGCGGGTTGGAGATTTGGTTCAATGGGTTGACCGATGCCGGTTTGGTTAAATCCGATCGTTCATACCGGATGGCTTGCCAAGCGGCTTTTCGAATGGGATGCGTACTTAAGACACCACCGTCTTTGCTTTTGTAACCTGCAGGATAAATGTGGAAGTAACCGTATTCTGAGTCATCCGTGATTAAGCCCACTCCTTTGGTGTGATCCACCTTGGCAAATCCACTGACATAATCATATTGACTTTCGCCCAATTCATTTTGTAAAAGCCGTACCCAAGCTTTAAAATACACCTCGTCCAATCCGTTCACCGCCTTGGATACCGCAGCACCACCGGTAGCTACATCGTTTAATCGGAAAACGATGCGATCATATTTCTTGCTCAAACGCTTCGAAACATTTTGCAGGATTGGAGGTTCGTTGGATTCCAGAAACCCAATCATTTCAAACATTTGGGTCGCCTTTTTATCCTGCACATAGGCATAGTCATCTGCCTCGTAGTCCACCGAAATACTTCCGCCAGAGGGCAGCGTGATGGTTTGCAGGTTCCACGTAGCCGCATTGATGGCACGTTGGCTGGCATAGGCCGCGCTTTGATTGACGTAAGGATTTTCGTTCATGTAAAGCGACCGACTGTTGATGTCGGGCTGTAGTTGGCCCCAACGGTCGACTTGTTGTGGTCGGTAATCGGCGGTAGGGTTGGCATATGCAAACTGGTATGGGTGGTTTCCCCCTTTTTCGTTGTCCAATCCGGTAGTCCATACTTTTTTCAGAGTGAGCTTCCCGCCCGTGTTGCCGGTAATCCAGGCGTCTTCTGAGCTGGGAACAGCACCGCCTGCATTGTTGGGAATTCCTGGACACAAGGAATAATCGTACTGAAAGTGGACGGTAGAAATGGGTTGTGTAAGATCTGCCTTGCTATAGAGTTTAATGTTGCGCAGGTATTTCAGGGATTGTTCACCTACCTCACCGTCTTGTGCATCGCGAGCGTGTGCGCCCAAGCCATCGAGGCGTTCGCCCAACTCAAAAACAGCAATGTGCGTTTTGGTTTCTACACTGCGCAGGTAGTAAATTTCCTTTTCACCGTAATTGAAGGCAGCTTTATCATCTTTTGCATTGGAGAAATAGCCTTTTTCGTAGTTGGCTCCTTGGTAAGGACTGCGCCAGCGGTAATTGGAATGGGTCTTACTGTATTTGAATTTGGTCCAGTATCCAAAATCGTCGTCAGAAGGACCATCATTTTTAAGGTCCACATAGTCCTGAGAGACAATTTGCGTTAACAACCAGCTTTGCGCATAGGCAGGAGTAGTGGTGCTGCTGTAATAGTGGTCTTCCCCGTTTTTGTTGTCTGGGGTGGCACTTTCGGGCTTGTAAGCCACAATCTTTTTATTCTCGTATTTGCCGGGTTGTTTCTTCTTGTTCAAGGCAAAAGAAACATCTTCTTGCGTTTGGCTGTAAACCGGCAATCCGTAGGTATAGCGTGAACCATCCGGGTTCACCACGGCCATTTCGTGAATGTGGTTTTCACGTCCGATGGCCGAGTTGACAAAGGCAGTGCCGTTGTTCGTGCGCGGGTCCGCATTTTCTGGAAGTAAAATACCCGTTGGGGTGGTGTAATCCAACGCCTCTACCATGTCCTTTTGAGTACGGTATTCAATGTTTTGAATGCGTTTGGTACGGGTAGACTGACGGTTTTTTTGAATGTTGGGCGAGGAGTGGTTGCGGTATTTTTTCAAAGCCTTGGGTTCCCAGGCGAAAAGTGAAAGCAAATCGTTGAACGGACCGTCAAAAGCATCGCCTGGAGAATAGGCAAGCGAAATGTCAAAGGCGATGGGAGCAGTACCTGCCAGGTCATCCAATGTTTGTGGGCTTCTGGCCACTTGTTCTCCTGTGGTTTTGAAGTAGAAGGGTTCGTGCAGCGGGTCGGCGTCCACTTGATTGTAGTTGGCTGCAGCCTGATGATCGAGGTAATCGATTTGTTGAGCGTTGTCTTTCCACGGGCCGCTGTAGGATTCACCGTAAACAATGCTTGCGTTCACCCCAAACTTGATTCCGCTTCCTTGACCGAGCTCCAAACCACCATTTCCACCGTTGGTCTTGCTCACCACACTGGGGTCTTTGTAAATTCCTACATCAGAGCGGAGTGCCTTGAAGGTACCACCAGTGCCATGGCCTGAAATGTGAAACACATCATTGGTCTGGATCGGAATGGAAGTGCTTTGGTTGCGTTTGGTAACCGGTCGATCGTTTTCCCGGTTGAAATCCATCAACACTTTGCCAGTATTGGGACAGGCTTCACTGTACAAGAGGCCATAGGCTTTGTACTCCAATTTTTTCTCCTTGAGTTTATTGACGGAAATGGCTCCATCAATGGAGGTACCATCGGCTTTCCAGTTGATAATGTCAGTCGTTTTATCCGATTCAATAGCAAAACTGGTGACAATGGTTTGCATTGGGAATACATGCCCTGGAACGTAAGAAGTTTTGGAAAAAGTAGCTCCAACGCCACCCCAGTAGTTGGCGCTTTTGCTCTCGTGTTTTTCGCTATCGTACTTCAACGAAATTCCCTTAAGACCCTGATTGGAGGAAAACTTAGTGCCAAGCTTGAATTTCATTGCCCGTTCTTTTCCCTTTCTGCTATAAGAAAGGCTTGGCGAGAAGCCCAAACCTTTTTGCGAGTCATAATCCAAGCTCAAACTGTTAGTCAGTTTTGATTTGGTAGCATTTTTGTCGTTGGAGCCACTTTCTGAGGCAATTTGGTTATGAAATTTGCCTTTAACGCCAATTTTATAACCCATGCCATTGTAGTTGTTGTAATACATGCGCATTTTTCCCCCTGAAAGCCCGAAGTCAAAGCCCGATAATTCTGCTTTCGGTGTAGCTGTAGGAAAGGCTTTTTTAGAAAATGCACCGCCTAAATCCACCGTTACATTGGGTTTTAGGTTGCGCTCTTTGATCACCACGTCTTCTTTGAAGTCATCGGGCAAGCCGCGCATGCTGCGGGTGACTGCGCCAGGGTTGATGTTCCAGCCCAGGCCCACCCAGCTCGCCTCTTGTTCTACGCCAATGCCTGAGGCATAGCCCAGGTTGATGGGGTAGCCGCCGTTGGGGCCGGGTACGGTGAGCAATGGAATGTTATAATTGAGATCGCCGGTGAAAGGGTCTACCAAATTGGAAACACCGGCTTGTTGAAATTGCTGGGCTTCGGGTTGACTGGGGCCACCCGTAAGGGCCATCACCAAAGAAGGTTGCAGCATTTGTCCCACCACGTTGCAGGCAATCAGCAACGAGAGCCCTTTGAACCAGCGGCTCCGGCGGAGTTGTGAAAATAGGGGAGTTGTCATTATCAAAAGGGGGTTGAAGCAAAAAATAAATTATTGACTCAGGCCGCTGCCGGCACCAGTTTGATTACACACATAACTGGTGAGCTGACGAAACCGCAGGTAGAGTACTTCTCCTTTTTGGTTTTCGACTTCCAGGTAGTAGTATCCAGCGTTCAAGCCTTGGCCATTGGTGCTACAAGTGAGGTCTAAGGTGAGGAGGTTGCGCCCGTGCAACACCCAACCCGGCTGTGTTTGGCCATTTTGTGGCACCGAAAGCGTGAGTGGATTCACTTGATCCGAGGCCACCAGTGTATGGTGTTGGTCATAAATCCGCCAGGTAAGGGTTGTCTCCTGGTACTCGTTGTCGTAGTAGAATTTGAGTGTTCCGCGATCTACCTGATAATGGCTTCCGTCCAGCTTTTTGCTTAGGGTAGCAAAGTAGTTGGGGCGCTTTTTGCCACGTCCAAAGGTGAGGCCCAAGCGACCATTGATCACCCAAGGGGTGCCACTTTTCAATACGCCACGGTTTTCTGCGGTATCCACCCAAATGGTGTCGGCAATAGAGTCGCTCCAGATGGTGTCAAACACCGCGAGCACAGGGGGATCGAAGGCAGCGATGTTGCAACTGCTTTCGTCCCAACCAATGCCTAAATTCACTGGGGCAGTTGGGGTTGTGAGGGGCTCCATGGTCCAATGGTTGCAAGTGGAAATAGCTTCCAAACTGGCAGTAGTATTGGTTCCCAATTGTTGCTCATAGGGGTGATAAGTGGCCCGGTATATGGTTGTGGCATCGGTGGCCACACCACTTGAACGATCCATGGTGATAGGATGGTAGCCGTTGTTGCCACCAAGAGGCAGCTCTACCGGGCCGTTGCCCAAACGGTCAACCGAACCGGACACGTAGCTTTCGGCCTTGCCGCCGGATACAGTTGCATTGGGGCCAAGCACCAGCGCTCCTGCGGTGGCTTTTAAAATGCCGGTTGAAAGTTCAAGCCTTTCGTTGATGCGTAAACTACCATTCTCTATTTTGAGTTGTCCGTTGGGCTTGTTCACCACAAAGCGGCTGAGAGTTACTTCACCGTCAAAATCAAGTTCTGGGCTGCGAGACGAGTTCCAGCCAAAATAGCCGGAGCCACTGGCAGCGAGTGCATTGGTAGCGCCTTCATTTCGGAGCTGATTGGTAAGGGTGATTTGGCCATCGTTGTGAAAAGAGCCGTTGCTTTGATTCAGCACATTGCCCACCACTTGCACTTCGGTGTTGGCAGCATTGTGCCACACAGCATTGTTGTGGAGGGTGGCGCGTCCGGCATTGTTGAGCGAAAGAACATATAGGGCTCCACCATTCAACAACTCCTGATCATCGGAAGGGGCACCAACTGCTATCTCTGGGAAACCATCTCCGTCGAGGTCGCCAAGGTAACCGGCAGCAGCACCAAAGTTGTCGTTGATGCGCTGTAGGGTGTGCAAACCACCGCGAGTACGACTCAATTTGTAGTAGGATTGAATATCGCCGGTGGCATCAAGAAACAAAACATATAGGGCGCCAGCGGCACTATGACCATCGTCATCGCCGGGAGCCCCAGCCAATACATCCGCATAGCCGTCTCCATTGAGGTCACCTACGCAGGTCAGGCCTTGTCCCCAGAGGTCTTGGCTGTCAATCTCTGGTGTGCCCGGAGTGTTGATGTGTACCTTATCGGATTTTACTGTTCCATCGGGGTTTAACAAAAGCACAGCCATCATCCCGGAAGTAGCAGCAGTCAAACCTCCAAGAAGCATATCGGGGGTGCCGTCACCGTTCAAATCGCCAAGACCACAAATCGATTCGCCAAATCTGCTGTTGCCGCTGGGAATGTAGCTTAACCCACCTTGGGTACGGCTTATTTTCTGGTGCGCTTTTACAGTGCCATCGGTTTTGAGAAACAAAACATAAGCGGCACCTGCGTTGGTAATTCCGTCGTCGTCATTGCGAGCGCCAACCGCCAAATCTGTCACTCCATCACGGTCTACATCGCCCAAGCAGGCAATGGAACGCCCGAATTGATCATCAGCATCCAAGATGGCGGTGAAATTTCCTTGGGAGGCGCTTATTTTTTGATGTGATTTTACGGTCCCGTTGCTGTTGAGGAATAAAATCCATATCGCGCCAGCGTTGCTTGCACCGTCGTCGTCATTAAAATTGCCCACGGCAATATCGGGGATGCCGTCATTGTCCAGGTCACCAATTGCTGCAACACTGTGGCCAAAGTAACCATCAGTGGTCAGTGTACCAGTGAATCCACCTTGTGATGGTGCGATCTTATGCACTGATTGTACGCTGTGATCGGAATTCATCATCAGGATGTAAACCGCACCTTTCATGGTGCCGCTGCTCGCATCTCGGTTTGCACCTACAGCCATATCTGTGATGCCATCGCCATTGAGGTCACCAATTCCGACCATCGATTGTCCAAAGTTGTCATTGCTGGTCAAGCCAGACATACCTCCGGTATTGTGGGTAATCAATTTAGCACTCAATACCGCACCAGGCTCGTAGCGCTGCTGTGGCAACGCATTGGAGAATTGTAAATACAAGGAACCACGGTCAGCCCCACCATCGTCATCGCGAGAAACGCCTACCAACCAATCCAGTAGACCATCTTTGTTAAAATCACCAGCAGAAGCTACCGATGCGCCAAAATAATCGTTGGCACTCAAGCTTTCGTTCCATGCCAGGTTATGGCCGATTTTTATGCAGTCTTTTGCAGTGCCATCTGGATTGAGGCTTATCAAAAATGCAGCACCAGAATGGTTGGTTTCCGCATAGAATGCGCCAACTAAAAGATCGGGTGATCCGTCGAGGTTGAGGTCGCCTGCGTGTGCTACCGAAAATCCAAACCGATCCTCGTTTTGCAAAACGTTGATTTTTCCCGTAATTCGATTGCTGATCTTTTGATGGGATTTTACGCTGCCGTTGGCGTTCAAAAAGAGGACATAAACCGCTCCGCGGTTGGTGCCGCCGTCATCGTCACGAGAAGCGCCCACCGCCACATCTGGAATGCCATCTTTGTCAAGGTCACCAAGTCGGGCAACCGACCCTCCGAAGTAATCCTGGTTGGAAAGGGGAGCAGTGAAGTTGCCTTCGGTATCTGAAATTTTGGTTTGTTGGATGGCGTTGCCGTTGCGATCGAGCGAAACAATCCATACGGCACCGCGATCGGTGCCGCCAT
The DNA here is from genome assembly GCA_937899835.1 of uncultured Flavobacteriales bacterium. Taxonomy (GTDB): domain Bacteria; phylum Bacteroidota; class Bacteroidia; order Flavobacteriales_G; family Salibacteraceae; genus CALCCE01. The sequence continues at coordinate 28,710 of CALCCE010000126.1, forward strand.
CGTCACTGCCGAGGGTGCCCACCGCTACTTCGGTTAAGCCATCACCATTCAAATCGCCAAGCGCAGCCACATCAGAGCCAAAACGGTCGGAGTTGAGCAAGGAACCCGTGAATCCACCGGAGGTGCTGCTCACTTTTTGGAGTTTTCTTACGGTTCCATCGGGGTTTAAGAAAAGGGTCCAAATGGCACCTCTTTGGGTTCCACCATCGTTGTTCCGGGGTTGGCCCACGAGCAAATCATTGATTCCATCGCCGTCCAAATCACCCAAGTTGCTGAGGCAAACACCAAAAAAGGCATTGGGAGTAAGCGCACCCGTGAAGCCTCCCGTTGCTTCAGCGATCTTTTGGTGTGAAGCCACTGTGCCATTGCTGTTCATGAACAAAATCCAAACGGCACCTTGGTTCGTGCCACCGTCATCGTCCATGGGTGCACCTACGGCAAAGTCGGTGACGCCATCACCATTGAGGTCGCCAATGTTGCAAACAGCGCGACCAAATTGGTCGGAGTTGTCCAGCGAGCCGGAGAAGTTTCCCTGGGTCGCAGAAATCTTTTGAAAACTGCCAACTGTGGGCAGGCGGTGTTGGGCCAGGCCAATTGTGCCCAGCAAGCACCCTATGCTGAGGGTGGCCCACCGCAGTGCTGCGGTTGTATGTTTCATGGGATTAGAAAAGGTCGTTCCAGGCGGTGCCGTCGAAGCACTGTAGTTTGCCGGAGGTGGTGTTGAAAATGGTGGTTCCCGCTGCCGGGTTGGAAAGGGCGTTGCGTTGTGTGGTCGTCATTCGAGGAGGGAGAAAACCACCCGTGGTACTGTTGACATCCAATGCCGCAGCCGGTTCAGAAGTACCAATCCCTACATTTCCATTGTTGAAGTACACATCGTTGCCATCTTGATTCCAGTCGTCGGTGCCCAGGCGCGCCCATTGACTGCCACTGTAGTAGAAAAAGGCACTCTCGGTATCGTCAAAAACGAGCAATCCGTTGGCGGGAGAGGCAATTGCCAGGCGTTGGGTGGTGGAAAGACGAGGAATTAGAATTCCCTTGCTGCTTGAACTGACATCAAGGATGGCAGAAGCGTCTGGGTTGGTGTTGGTTTCGGCAATGGCCACTCCGGGTGTTTGTGCAATGGCCATCATTCCTGGCATAAGCCAGCAAACGAGAAAGAAGGCAATTCGTTGGATGGGGGACTTGGTTTGTTTCATCTTATTAGAGAAGTGTTAGACCGTGTTGTGAATAGGTTTTGTTTCGGTCGGTTTTCGAATAGAAAAAAACACTTATGGCTAAAGCGAAGGGTAAGTGGTAGGGGCTTGTCTACCAGCATTTTGCGCAATCGGCGAATGGTTAGTTTCTTTTCAAGGAACCGGGGCGAAAGACTTTAGAGGGGTTATCTTTCATTGAATGGATCAAATATCCTCGATGCTCTTCGACTAACCTAAGCAACCTTATTTTCTGGTAGGAGGAATTGATTTTTTGGTAGGTAGGTTCCTTAAGAGTGATTTCCAGAAAGGAAGGCAGGTGATTTTGTCTAAAAAGCTGCTTGCGAATAGACTTTTTGGGGAAAAGCTTTAAGGCCGATTGTAGGCTTGTCTTAGTGAGAAGAGACATGCATGGCAGGCTCTCAATAATAGTGGAATGCATCCGATAACAAGCGAATCGAAAGTCTAACAACCTTAAATGATTTTAACTAAAAAACAAGGGAAAGGTTAAACGATTCGAACAAGAAGTTGCTGAAAAAGAAACTGGTAGGAAGTGTTTTGTAATCTTGGACTTCCTCCTGAGCGGAAATTTCTAACCTGCCGAGCTTGGTCTAACTTATTAAAAACCAACAAAAAAGCCCTACACAAAGTGCAAGGCTTTCAAAGTGTCGGGATGAGAGGATTACTCCTTCCAGTCGTGATCTTTTTAGGGT
>CALCCE010000127.1 GCA_937899835.1 uncultured Flavobacteriales bacterium
ACGAACTGTACCTGACCAACCTCGCCGGACAACGGGTGCATACCGTCACTGATCGCTCATCAAGACCTTCCATTGACTCCTCACGACTGCCCGCTGGTACCTATCTCTTGATTTACGAAGGAGGAAATCAGGTAGTGCAACAAAAAGTAGTGGTGCAACATTTCTAAATTTTACCACATCAAAACGGGAGCTTTCGAAAAATCGGAAGCTCCCGTGCTTTAAGGGTAGTTGGAGCAGGTAGAAATGCTATATCGCTTGGGCTAGTTCTTCGCTGGTATACCAGCGCCACTTGTTATGACCAGAGAAAACCACGCGGTAGGCAAAGTTCCCTGGTCGACTGGTTTTGCCCTCGCCGATACGCCCCAAACTCCCTGGGGGCATAAAACCTTGGTGACCAATGATTCGAACCGGATCGTTTTGCTGAAAGCGCGTTAGGGAGTCAAGACCGATGCGGAGCTTGGCCAGTAAATGGGGATGAACTGCGGTAGACTCGCGTGCCTGTTGCACCAAGTGCAGCACTTCGGCACGTAGAAATTCACCGTGCCTGAATTCATCGGTGAGGGGTAAACTATTTACTTTTTGATACAAGGAGACGGGCAGTATGAGCCCTAAAAGTTGATGGTGTTCGGCGTGGGTAAAAAGAAAAGAAGCATTCATTCAAAAAATCGTTTAGCGCCCGATTGAATTCAGTAGAATGTGGGACAGTGATGAGCAATGGTGGCCGGATGGAGGTAATGGCCTTCCTGGCAGGGCACTGTGAAGCCTCGTAGGGTTGGTTCGCTAAAGTGCTGCAATCATGAACCAGAACGTCCGCTTGGGGAACGGAAAAGAAATGGTTTTGAACGCAGAATTTGAGGCAGTGCATAGCAGGAATATCTTTTGAAAGATACCCGAACAGCTAAATTGGTTGCCTTGGATAGTGATTTGTGCCTTCGACCTATCGGTGCTGGTCGATGAGGATGTTGTTGCCATCGGGATCTACAAACATGATGCTGCCCGGGCCGCTGGTGGTTTCGTCCGCCTCGCTGATCAGATCAATACCTTCGGCTTTGAGGTGTTTTTGGATGGCGCGTACATCGTCAAAAGGATTTACTTCACCAGCTCCTTCGTCCCATCCGGGATTGAAAGTGAGAATATTGCCCTCGAACATACTTTGGAATAAGCCTACCAGGGCATTGCCATTGCGCAGGATAACGTAGTTTTTTTCATCGCCTCCCATAACGGAAAATCCAAGTTTTTCATAGAATGCACGGGAAACTGCAAGGTCTTTTACGCTGAGGCTGACGGAGAAAGCTCCTAATTTCATAATGGAATAGTTTGACGAAAGTTAGTAATGAATTGATACAGCTTCTAAGATAATAGAAAGCAGAAAACATAGAATTCGACCAAAGAAGAGTGCCTTCGCCAAAAGGGATAAGAGCTAATGGAAACAAATGGTGAGGGGCAGGCGACACCTTACGGGAACGGCTTGGCTGTTGTGGCGGCCGGGTTGCCAAGATAGGTTGCTAATGGCTGTTTCAACACCAGCCAAAAATTGGGAACTGGCTGCCCCACGAATCACCTTAAAGTTGGAGATTGTACCATCCGGTTCCACGATGAACTCAACAAACAGCTTGGAGAAGATATATTTGTAATTATTGGCGGTTGCTTCGTCTAAAGTGACTTTTGATACTGCATTGAAAATTTCTCTTTCTCCTCCAATGGGAGTAGGCATTTCCGCTACGATGTCATAGATTATTCTTCTACCAGTGCTATCGGTTGGCGTTGTACCTATGGTTTGAGCCTTACCGTCATCTACCGTTAAGCAGCCGATTATTAGTGCATAGACATACA
>CALCCE010000128.1 GCA_937899835.1 uncultured Flavobacteriales bacterium
CCTGGAATTAGAAGCCACAAAAGAAAAAGCTTTCCGTAACCAAGTGTTTTTGGCGGGTGGATTACTGGCGTTAGCCATCTTTTCAGTGTTGCTCTACCTGAGCTTGAAGTACCGTTCCAATCAAAGGTTGGCCGAAGCTAAATTGGATGCCAAAGAGACTCGTGAAAGGGAGTTGCTTTCTCTTCGCAAGCGCATTAGCGAAAAGCTACACAACGTTCTTTCAGCCTTGCAAATTCAAATCAACAACCAGTTTTTTCTAATCAAAAGAGCGGTCAGCGATACGGAGCGTAACCAACACATTGAAAAGGCAACAGTACTTAGCCATAATATGATTCAAAGAGCGGAGCTTGCGACTAAAGATTTGCTTTCAAGCACACTGGTAAAGGAAGGAGTTGCAGGAGAGTTCCGGGTGTTGGCATTACGTTTTAGAGACGAAATGGAATGCGAAGTGCGAATTAATGCAGAGGATTTTAAAGATCGGTTTGATTTAGAACAAGAAGAGTTCATTTTTGAGGCAGGGAGAGAGTTGATTAACAATGCATGGAAATATTCTGAGGTTCCTCAAATCGAGGTAAGTCTTTATTGGACAGCCGAAAACCTACAATTAAGTGTGAAAGATTACGGAAATGGCTTCGATTTTGAAAATGTCAAGCACAATCAAGGGTTGGATATTGTCCACCAGTATGTTCGAAATCTCAAAGGTCAAATCCACTACGAATATGATAATGGTTCGCGAATTACTTTAATGTTCCCAAAATCCGAATTAACCCTATTGAAATGAACCTAATTAATGTTGGAATAGTCGATGATATGGAATCAAATCGTCAAGGACTCAATTTTATTTTAAGCCACGAGGACGACATTGAAACTGTTTTTTGTATGGGAAGTGGTCAGCAACTTTTAGCCAATATGGAGGTTTTGGATACCATTGATGTGTTATTGCTGGATTTGATAATGTATGATGTCGATGGCATAAGCGTGGTCAGGTTTCTGAAACAAGCAAACTTGTCAACCAAGGTACTAGTAGTGTCCAATTCAATTGACAAGGCTAAAGCAAAGTTGTTGACTTCAAATGGTGTTTTGGGTCTGATTTCAAAACACGAAAGTTCTTTAGGATTTCTACCTGACGCCATTAGGAGTGTTGCCATGAATAAGCCTTTTATTTCTCCCGGTATTTCTAGTGTGTTATATGGAAAATCCGATCCTGGAAAAAACAACTACAAAACCGGGCAATTGCCGGAGCAACACTTAAAGTTGCTCAGACTGATTGCTGAAACAGGGGCGACTTCTGCTCAACTCTCGGAGCAGACCGGATACACCAAAAGCACTATTGATACTATGCGATCTTACCTCAACAAGTTTTTCGAGGTAGAGAATTCCATACAGCTTGTCCAAAAAGCACGAAGGGAGGGATTGCTTGATGAGTAGTTTTCTATACAGCTGAAAGGCCAAAGACTATAAAAATTAAGCTTAGGAAAGCTAATTGGAAGATAGCAGTAACCATAGCCATCTTCCCTGGGGAAATCAGGGAAATGAAGTCAGAGAGAAAGGTCTTTAAATGACGCATTGCTTTCCATTACCGATTCTGGACATATACATTTAGATTCAATTCCCTTGGAGGGACCTGCTTCCTTTGCGTGATCCAGTGGTAGATTTTGCTTTCCGGGTTAACAAAGAACATTTTGTAATTCCAATAAGTAGTGCCCGGTCCTTCTGGTGTGGTATAGCTGGTGCCGTCTCCATTGTAAAACGTTTGGGCTGGCTTCCCTGGTAGGTAGTGCTCGCAAGCATAAACCAGGATTTCCCCATTCTTCCCATCGTCGGTAGTTCGCGTTGGTGGCCCCTATTTCATCAAAAGTTCGTTTTTGGTATGGCCCAACCAACTGTTCATGATTTTGTCGCTCTTGGACACTTTTTAGGTATTGGAGCAAGAGGATAGGATTAGCCCAAACAAAAGAATAAGGTGGATTGAACGCATGAGTTAAAGCAAATCAAACCTTGTGGAAAATGAAATCTGGTCATCTTATACAGCTTCTGGCTTCCTATGTCCACTCCTAAAAAACTTTTGCTGGGGTTTTCCCACTTCAAAGAACTTTGTGGGGATACCCACCCCCCCCAATTTTAGAAAAACTCGGGGAAAGTGCTGATAATGAGGACTCTCCCGAAAACTGTAGAAAGTGAAGGTTCTCCCCACAATAGAGAACTTTTGGGGGGTAACCCCCCAATTTTAGAAAAACTCGGGGAAAGTGCTGATAATGAGGACTCTCCCGAAAACTGTAGAAAGTGAAGGTTCTCCCCACAATAGAGAACTTTTGGGGGGTAACCCCCCAATTTTAGAAAAACTCGGGGGAATTGCTGATAATGAGGACTCTCCCGAAAACTGTGGAAAGTGGAGCTTCTCCCTCACGATAAAGAACTTTGGGGGATAACTCCCCCATTTTAGAAAACATTGGGGAAAATGCTGATCATGAGCGCTTTCCCCGAGAGTCTACCAGGGGAGAAAATTCTCCCCGCTAAAAGGTAGGTCGGGGAAAATTTTCCCCAAACAGGGACTTGGGGAAAATGCTGATCATGAGCGCTTTCCCCAAGAGCTAGTCAGGGGAGAAAATTCTCCCTGCTGAAAGGTAGGTCGGGGAAAATTTTCCCCAAACAAAGACTCGGGGAAAACGCTAATACCTGTTGAAATTTGATTTCCAAGACCCCAAGGTTGGGACAAGTGCTGTACGGTTGTAATCATTGACCTCGGCCAAAACCGCTGTATAGTGATAGCTGTAGCGATCGTTCTAACGGAGGTAATAACGGTCGTTCTAACGATGGTTAACACAAGAGTCCCGACTGTAATTGTTGGCTATGAAACGATAGCGGCCATACCGGAGAAAACCACTTTGGGGATGCTATCCAGGGGCGCTAATCATTGTACACAAAGAAGGTATTCCAGGCGTAAATTTTACGTAAGCCAAGCGTAAGTGTACCGTATGTCACCGTAAAACAGAGCGACATTCGACCCTTCTAAAACCCTTGATTTTACTGCTTTTTTACGCCTCTTTACGTTAATTTACGCTTTTACGGCAAGCAAAATCCTGTTCTCACCAATGATCCTTAACAAGATTGCTTCCATGGCAGCTATAAAAAGATTGTTGCTCCTGACTTTTCCACTTAGAAACCTCTACAAACCGCAGCACGTATGAGCTAAAAAGTCTTTCCTTTTGTTGTTGCCTCCAAATACTCACTTGCCCTTAGAACCTTGCTTTGATTATTATGAAATCAATACCTCGGATGTCTGGTATTTTGAGCAGCAGGCTTTCTTCAATACTCCTACCGAGGAAGGGCACGTTAGAGGAGTTTTAGGAAACCTGCAAAAAGTCCTTCGCAACAAGGTTCGGCCTATTCGTTATCAAAGCGATTTTACAACCGAAGAGAGCCAGCGCTACTTCAATAGAAAACGCCAGCAATACCTTGATTCTTGGCCGGATATTGAGCAAGCGATGCGTATGGATTTCTTTGTGGAGCAAGGGAAGCTTTACGATTATAATCAGCCGGTAATTTTGCAACCCGATTGGGTAGACTTTGATTGGTGGTTTGCAATGAAGCTGCGTCAATACCATCTAAAACAGGTAGCCATTCCAGATTTTTTAAGCTTTCAATTGGACCGCTCTTTTACAGGAAACCAGCAGAACTTCAAACGGTTTTTGGTGCTTCTACTGCGCCAATACCAGCCGCAATTTTTCTCCGAAACTCTGACATTGACCATTCAGGATTGGATCACAGAGTTAGACAATCAGGTCGAGCAATCGCAGCGTCAATTGACCACGAAAATGTCAGAGCGGGCTACAGAGCCTAAGCCAGAAAGTAGTATACCGAAGCTTGAAAACAGCGCAATTATACCAGAAGGAAAATCAGCCCCAAAACAGGAAGAAACCACACCTGTTATCAGCAATGAAGATGCCACACAAAACATTATAAATCCTGTTGAAAAGAGCAGTCAACCCGCCCTCGAATTAAGCACTGAGCCTACTTCCATAACACAAGAGAAAAAAATCAAATCTGGTTTGACGAAAGGAGAAGCCAAGCGTTACTATGCCTTTGCATCCTACCTACTAAAAGCATACGATAAGGACCGGTTCTATTTTCGGGATAACATGGACCGAATGTTAGATGTATTGATCGCCCTAAAGAAAGAACCGCATCCTTTTATTGATCCCAAAACGCCCATGGAAAACTTCTTTGCCATCTTCCAGCGCAAGAAAATTTGGAAGCGAAAACGGGTGAAGTGGATGGGCACCAACAAAGAGCTTCAAGTCTTTGTACATTACCTAAACAACGAGTCCAAAAAGATCGAAGCACTCAAACACGACATTTGGATTACTACCTTGAAATGCTTCGTCAATAAGGATGGAAAAGACTATTCGGAGAACCAGTTAAAGAACGCAAGTGGAAAGCAGCAGGACCGCTATCAAACACTGAAAGACATCCTTTCCAAGCTCTGACAATTTGGGTGACTCTGCACTTTGTGATTTTCATAATTTTGCAACGTATTGATATTTAGTTTCTTGTAGAGGTAAATCGCAGAGTGGCTCTGAACCCTGCAATTTTTATTTGGGAAGATGCTGAATAAGCGTCTTCTTTGTATCAGATTGATCATAATCCTGTCAATGATCCTTTAGAAAGGTTCATCAATGCAGGGGTTCTTTAGAAAGAATTTTAGTTCAATCTCGCTGCGTAAACAGGTTTTAAAACCGTCAAAGCAAGCAAATAAGTATCGCCCGGTTTAGAAACCGAACGAGCGTTTAGAAACGCTTTACTTTAACATCTTAATCTCTTTTCAATTTTCCAAAACAAGCGGAAACCGCCTTTTCAACTGGTTCCCTTCGCAATTGGCTATTGGTCCGAATAGTTGTTGTGCAACCAAGGGAGCAAGAAGAATAGGTGCTTCGTAAAAGCTCTTGCTTTAAAGCAAGGAATCCTAACCTAGGGTTCATGGAATCCTATTAACCAAATTTAACATCTATGCATTCATCCAGCAACACCCTAAAACTGACAGCCGAGGAGCAGAAATCCTTGGAGGAAATTCAGGAACAACAATGGAGGAAATTCCTTCGGCATCCAGCCACTATTGTGGTGACTTCAACCGCCGGGTTGTTTGTCTTACTGTATGCCGGTTCTTACCTAATGGAAGCCGCAGCCAAGGCTACACGATCCTACAAATTACTTCGCCGATCCCTCGCCAGCACTTGAGTTAAAAAAGGCAAAAAAGGTCTGCGATTGACGCTACCCAATACTGGTAGCCGCCCGTAACTTAAACCGATTACACATGGGCAAATCAGCAAAAACGCTCTATGAAATTTCCTGTCACTTTTGCGGAACCCCCTTTCAAAGTAGCCGCTCGAACGCGCGCTTTTGTTCGGACAACTGCCGCGTAAAAAACAACCAACGAAAGAAGAAACAGCAAGAAACTGTAACTGCAACTGGTTCTTATAGTGTTTCGGCCAATGCTGCCAATAGTGGAGGTCAAGACCCGAATTGGAAGGCACAGCAAGACCAACTGCATCAACTGCAACTCCAACATCAAAAGCTGATCAGCGGCATGAAGTTTTTAAACCGAATGAGTGCTGAGGCAATAGAGGAAAAGGAATTGTTGGAAGAGGAGATTCGAGATTTAAGGCATTGGGTGAAGGTAGTAGAATTAGAAATCGACCAACTCAAAGAGCAACAGAAAAAAACTCAGGCAGAATTGAAGTTCATTGAGAAAGCCCAGAAGGGACTCACAAAAAAATATTCAGGAGGTAGTTTGATACAGCCGCTTAAAAAAGTGGAGCAGGAAATAGGGCTTAAGAAGTTGAAACAGAGTAAAACAAATGAATATGAAAAGTATCCCTCCCAAATTCAAAACCTGCAACGGGAGAAATTGAACTTGGAATCCGACCTCACAGATAGACGGGAAATGCTCCAGGAAGTCAAGGATGAACTTATAAGAAACAGAAAAGCCCATAAGCGAAAGAGCAGGAAACTACAAAGTATCGTTAATCGGCTTACCCGACCAGCGGGGCCATCCAAAGTGAATCCGATGTCAGTACCGCCAGTAAACGTTGCTAAACCTGTTTTTAAAGTAGTGCCTCAAACACGAAATGCCCCTAACACCATTGGGGCTGGTGATCTACAAAACATGCATTTTGAAACCTTTCAGTTGAGTGGGCATTTAGGAGCATTTTTAGGCAACCTGGATCGAAACCAGGTTTCCATTGCGCTGACCGGAGATTCCGGGGCTGGAAAATCGTATTTCTCCTTTCAGTTGGTCAGCTTATTTGTTCGGGACTTGAACATTCGGGCCAAGTACTTTTCCTTGGAAGAGGGGGTAGGGCGCTTGACCCAGGAAAAGGTAGCACCGTACAATTTGGGCAACGAATTGAGCATTGCCGGAACCGGCACCCTAGAAGATGTGAAGCAAGCCGCCAAAGAATACCCTTTGGTAGTGGTGGACAGCTTTACCGCTTTAGGAGCCAAAACCAACGAGTTCGAAGCTCTACGAAAAGCTTTTCCGAAAACTATTTTCTTGTTGATCTTCCAAAAGACCACTGCCGGAACCATTCGTGGAGGTTCGGCTATTAAGTACAACAGTTCCGCTACGATTGACGTGGTAAAACGGGATGGAGAACGTATTGCCATCATGGAAAAGGGGCGATACGGTACGATTGGTTGGGAGTACTCCATTAGCCGGGGTATTGTGATTAAAGCCAACGATACACTAGCATAAGAACTCCAAAGATTCTTTTTCTTTCATATAGAAATAATAATATTTATATTTGAGCGTAACAAGAGAACACCAACTCCCACCTATGGACATTTCCCAATTACTCGGATGGACGAACCTCAAGCAGAGCTTTGAGTTTTTCGATTATTGGTATCAACCGTGCTTCACCATTAAGAACATGGGTTTGAAGCATCAATATGTCAACCATTGGCGCAAAGAGGATTTGCTATGGACAGATGCTAAAGGTTTGAAAGGCAGTGTACCTTATTCCATGATGGATTATTTGTGGCTGTTGATGGTTAACCAAATGCGGGAGTATGGCTTGCCCTTTGATTTGATTCGTAAAGTCCGCGATGCGCTAAAGGAGCCAATCTTGATTTCTGAAATGGTAGATGCAGTTACTGAACAAGGCATTACCTATGAGAAGTACAGCCAGGAAGATCAAAAGTTGATAAAGCAAGTCTTTGATCGCATTAAGCAAGGCGAAAGGGAAGCATTGAAAATAGAATGGCTGACACTACTAACTGCTGTTCTGGTTGGCACCTCAACGCACGTTTCATTGATATTTAACAAGGAAAGCAAAGTGTTTCCATTGATTGGTGATGCTTTGGACCAAATGTTCAACAACCCTGAATTCCAGGACGTGTTTTTCAGTTCTCATTTCTCGATTTCTATTTCGGAACTATTGAAAATCATCCTTCAAACCCAGGATTTGGAATTGATGGTCAACAAAATCGCTTTGGTAAATGATGAGGAGCGTGAAGTACTGGAACTAATTCGCCAAGGTCACCTCCAAGAACTTACCATCACTTTCAACCAAGACAACAAAATGGATTTAGTCAAAGTCACCCAGGAAACCAAGGTCGATTTAGAAGACCGATTTATGGATGTATTGCTTAAAGAAGGTTATCAAGACATTCAGTTTACCACCCACCGTGGAAAGATGGTTTCGTTTCGCAAGACGACCAAAACCCGAATAGGTAAAAAGTAAAAACAAATTAATTCTCTGTCACATGACAGTTCAATCGACACCGGACAACCCGGATCGCAAACGTAACACACAAATAGGGAGCTTACCTAACCAAAGGACGTTGCCAATGGAGATGTGTTTTTATGGAACCGATCAAAGGAACCCGAAACAAGAAAAAGAAGAACAACATAAGTAAAGCTGCTCCGCTCACTGTGGAGCAAGTATTAGCTACCAAAGGATTTGAAAACTGGACCCGGAAACAAGCACAGGAGTACATTGAAAGTCTGGATCGCTATTGCCGACTGATGTACCCACTGTATTGCCGACTAAAAAATATGAACCGACTATGAAGACCACCATCGAAAAAGACCGCTTTTTAGAATTTGCCTCTACCAAGAACAACCATAAGGTTACCCGGTCCAGCCAAAATGCGGTCATCTATACCCGTGTATCCAGCAAGGACCAATTGGACAACGCCAGTTTGGATTCGCAGCTACGGATTTGCGAACGCTACGCACAGCGCAAAAGCATGAACGTAGTGGCCTACTTTGGTGGCACCTTCGAGTCGGCCAAGACGGATGAGCGCAAAGAGTTCAACCGAATGTTGGCTTTTGTGAAACGAAACAAAGAGGTTAGCTACGTTATCTGCTATAACTATACTCGCTTTTCTCGTACCGGATTGAATGGGGCGCAAATCAGCGACCAATTGAAAAAATTCGGCATCACCTTGGTAGCCGCTACCCAGGAGATTGATACCAGCACCCCAACCGGTAAATTTCAGGAGCGCTTTCAGTTTTTAATGGCTCAATGGGACAACGAGGTCCGTACTACCAACATGACCGTAGGAATGACCCAACGCTTGTTAGAAGGGTATTGGCCATTAACCGTACCATTCGGTTATACCAACTTGAATAAGGGCCAGAAGGCCGATAAGCACCACATCGTAGTTAATGAGCAAGGCAAACTCTTACGTAAAGCCTGGACCTGGAAAATCAAGTATGGGCTGCCCAACAACGAGATTGTAGCCCGACTGAACAAGGCAGGTTTAAAAATCAACGAGAAAAAGCTTTCGGCAACCTTCCGAAATCCTTTTTACTGCGGTCAGGTTGTTTGCAGCTTCATTCCTGGCAAAGTAGTGGAGGGCAAGCACGAAGCAATGGTTAGCGTAGAGGAATGGGTAAGGGTGATTGACATCCTGAAAAACCGGTTTGAAAAAAGCCGTCACTCGGCGGAGAACAGCGAAGAAATGCCGCTGAAACGGTTCATGCTGTGTAGCACATGCGGACAGCCATACACGGGCTATTTGCAGAAACAGAAAAACATCTATTACTACCGCTGTCGCTTGAAAGGATGCTGCAAGAACCGAAATCGCAACAAGCTGCACAGTGAGTTCGAAGAATTTCTTGGCCAATTTGAAGTATTACCGGAGGCTGCTGGTCACATCCGCCAAATGATGCGGACCATCTTCTTTGAACACAACAAAAGCGCCAAAGAAGAACTCAAAGCCTACGAGCAGAACCTCACCAAGCTGGAACAGAAAATAGAGCAGTTGGAAGAACGCTTTATTGAAGGAGAGATCAACAAGGAACTGTTCGATAAGTACTCCTCTAAATTCATTACGGAGAAGGAGCAAGTACAGACCCAAATCGAAAAAGCCACGGTCGGTAGTTCTAACCTTGAAAAGTGCATTGATTGGGTGTTGGAAACGAGCCAAAACCTGCGTAAAATATGGACTTCCGGGCTGTATGAGGAAAAGCAGCGCCTACAATCGTTGCTCTTTCCAAGTGGTATTGAGTATGATCGCGAAAATGGCACATTTCTAACCGATCGGATCAACTGCTTGTTCCTGCCAATCCCAACGTTATCAGCAACTTACGAGCATAAAAAAACCGGATCAAAAGATTTTTTGTCTTTTGATCCGGTCAAGTCGGGATGAGAGGATTCGAACCTCCGCTCTCGCGCCCCCCAGACGCGCGCTTTAACCGGACTAAGCTACATCCCGATATGCTGTAATTGATGGAACAAATGCGCCATTTGCTCCGTGGGGATGCGAATGTAGAAATTCCGAAGGATATGGCCCAAAAAACCGATGAAGGATCGCAGTACTTTGGTCGTGCCTGGCTAAACATTTGACGTGTAGGGAGCTGGCTGCCGGGTTGCGGTCCCTACAATCGGTTGTTGGTCCTAAAGGGTGGGCCAGTTTCGATCCGACTACATCCACCTGGACCGATGAAGGAGAGATAACCATTTAAGGCTTGCGGGGAATACCCACCGCTTGTAATAAAAACCAAGAAAAGTTGGGAGGTGCGCGGGTTGCGTGCTTCCCATTTTTATTCCCAGAAGTGACGGAAGGTTTCAATACCCCTCAAAGGCGGGAGGAGGGAGAATTCATCCAACGAATGCTTTCAAAATTTTGTTTATGCAACCGTGTTGCATTTGCGTTGTGTAGTCGTATGTTTGCAATTCTGTTTCATTAGTGTTTGCCAGTATGGAACTCGTTCGATCAAAATCTGATTTAATTGGCACGTTTGCCAGCGGTTTGTGTGCCGTGCACTGTGCTATAACTCCCGTTCTATTTGTGATCCAAACCTGTGCAATAACCGGTTGTTGCACGGGTGCGCCTACCTGGTGGAGTGCCATCGATTATGTTTTTATCGGCATTACCCTGTTGGCCGTTTACTGGTCCGCCCAAAGCACGTCTAAAAATTGGATGCGCTATGCCTTGTACGGCAGTTGGGTTTTGCTCACTGCGCTGATTGTTAACGAAAAAATGACCTTGATTCCGATAGGAGAGGTTTTGAAATATGCAAGTGCCTTCCTGCTGATCGGTTTGCACTTAATCAACAAAAAATACTTCTCGGTAGCCAAAGCAGACTGCTGTGTTGCTGCCTTGGAGAAAGCCTAATCTCATTGACATTTGCCCTGTCCAAGCATCGATCTTGATCCCATGAATACCCTTCAAACCTCGTATGCCAATGCCGTGTTGGGTGCCGACTTTGCTACCCTCGAAAACATACACCAGCCCTCGAAGAACATTGCCATCTACCAGCGGGAAATCCATCACTTGCAAGCAGACCTTGCAGTGACGAATACCCAACACCTTGCCTTTCAATCGGCTGGTGCAGTGGTTGATGTATTGCAAGAATTGAACGCCTATTTTTCCGAGCATTTACCCACCTGCCATCGCTTGTTGGAAGACATCACCAACACCTTTCTACAATTCGAAAAAATCACCCGTTCGGATTCTCTGAAACTGATGTTGACCACGGTCGATACCAACATGTGTCGGAAATTTCACACCGATATCAACGATTTACGCTTGCTCTGTACTTACGTGGGTCCAGGTACACTTTGGGTGCCCAACGAAGCAGTGCATGAATTGCCGCATGCTACCGGTGGTCGGGCGCGGGAGTTGGCCATCGATGAAGCGCACATACAACAGGTAGTTACAGGAGATATAGTGGTTTTGAAGGGAGCACTGTATCCTCAGTCAAACCCTATTTTGCACCGCAGTCCGGCCATAGAAGCCTGTGGGGAACAACGCCTGATGCTGCGCATGGATGTAAACGAATCTTTAACATGATACCACAGACTTTTGAAGAGTGGCGCAACTGCATCGTCAACGACTGTAAGATCAACCTGACCCAACAGTTTGCCCAACAACGCCTTACAATTTATCAGGACGCCAATCACCCCGAAACAAAAAAGTTTAAATCGCTGTACGGCCAGGAACACCTCGACCGGGTGATCCATTGGTTGCAAAGAATATGAACACTTTCAAAAAATTACCAGTAACGGTACTCAGCGGCTTCTTAGGTGCTGGCAAAACCACTTTGCTCAACCATGTGTTGCACAACAAAAAAGGCCTGAAAGTGGCGGTGATTGTCAACGACATGAGCGAGGTGAATGTAGATGCTGCTTTGGTAAAAAATGAGAACACCCTCTCTCGCACCGAGGAGAAGCTCGTGGAAATGAGCAACGGCTGCATTTGTTGCACCTTGCGCGAAGACTTGATGGAAGAAGTAGAGCGGCTGGCCAAAGAAAATCGCTTCGATTACCTTTTGATTGAAAGTACGGGCATCAGCGAACCAGTTCCGGTAGCGCAAACCTTCACTTTTGTTGATGAGGAAAATGAGATAGATTTATCCAAATTCAGCTACATCGATACCATGGTAACGGTGGTGGATGCTTTCAACTTCTTCAAAGATTTTGGCAGCCTGGATTCGCTCATGGATCGGGAGCTAACCGATATGGAAGGAGACTACCGAACGATTGTAAACTTGCTGACGGATCAAATTGAATTTGCCAATATCATTATCCTCAACAAGACCGACTTGGTAACTGAAAAAAACTTGGGTGTTCTAAAGGCAGCTATACACAAGATGAACCCTGGTGCCAAAATTCTGGAGACGACTTACAGTCAAATAGCCCCAGAAAAAATCTTGAATACCGGAAGCTTCAACTTTGAAGAAGCGGAGCAGAGTGCCAGTTGGATTGAGGAACTCAACAAAGACGAACACACCCCCGAGACCGAAGAGTACGGCATTAGTTCCTTTGTATACAAAACCAAGAGACCCTTTGACCCTGATCGGCTTTGGAGGTATTTTCAATCGCAGTTTCCTTCAACCATCCTGCGAAGCAAAGGCCTCTTTTGGCTGGCTTCTCGGCCATCCCAGGCAATGGTTTGGGGCCAAGCTGGTGGTTCCCTCAATGCAGATAGCGCTGGCGTTTGGTGGAGCAGTATGCCGTTGGCCAAGCGAAATCAATTTGAGGCTTTCACGGAAAATCAAGAGGAAATAGAATCGACTTGGCACAGCATTTTTGGCGACCGCAAAACTGAAATCGTCATTATAGGTCGTGAAATGGATGAAGAAGGAATCCGTGCAAAACTCAATGCATGCTTGTCGACAAATGAAGAAATTATTGCTGGTCGATGGGAAGACGG
>CALCCE010000129.1 GCA_937899835.1 uncultured Flavobacteriales bacterium
CGGCTTTTCTCCCTGGCTTTGGGCAAAGCACTACGTGGTTTTGGGTATTTGCCGCCGTTACATGCAATTCATCCGATTGCTGGCATCGTCAACCAAGCAATTCTTCCGCTAAGGCGAATGCCCTGATGAGCAACACCCACCCAATTTAGCGCTTGTGCCGAGCAAGGAGCATGTAGGGCGTGAGCCAACCGGATATTCCTGCTTTCGACCATTTTTACGGGCAGTGCGACCGAATGTAAAACCGATCCGCAACGTGTTCTAAAGTGATCGATATTCGTTTGATCAACCTTCAAAAAAGAACATTAACGAATTAAAGCATCCGACGATATACCAACCTACTACTACCCTATGCTACTACTGGTCGAACGCTTCAACGTCCAGCAACCTATTTCCCCAATACCTCTCCTGTAAACCTCCACCAAAAGGCTGGCCGATTGCCCCGGTATCGGTCAGCTATTTTTGCCTTGTTGCGCATCATGTATCTCGATATCCCCCCCAATCCAGCCTTTTCGAACCGGATTCGTGGCTAAACCAACCACTTTAAAATTTTTTGGACGGTATATTTCTAAAGGCATCAACTTTACACTTTAGACTTGGGTTGGTGACCATTGCCTGTTCTGAAGCATTGCCTCTTCTTTTAGTCATGTAAGTGTATCCATTTTTACTGCGAATGCCACCTTGCAGTGAGCGATACTGCTAGTTGTTGTAGTTTTGGTTGTCCCCAATTCCCTGAAGCAACGTTTCGTCTATTGATGGCAACATCTGATATTCTTTTCACTTTGAAGGCCTACAGCTGGCGGGCCGCAACCAACAGCATGCTGTTGGTGCTTTTGTGCTGTGCGGGTGCTGCTCTTTTCGGGGTGGCAAAGGGCCAATCTCCCTATTACCGGCAGTTTACTGTAGATGATGGATTGCCCAGCAACGAGGTATATCAGGTGCGGGTGCAAAGCAATGGCATGGTGTGGTTTGCTACCGACCGGGGCATTGCCCGATTTGATGGTAATAAATTTGATGCCTTTACCCAAAATCATGGACTGGCGGACCCCACCACCATTGTGATGACGGAAGACCCTGCAGGCAACATGTGGTTTGGTACTTTGAGCGGACGACTTTTCAAAATGCAGGGAGATAGTTTGGTCCCACATCCGCAAAACGCCTTGTTGGACTCCATTATCGACAGTCAAAACATTCAGGCATTTGCCATTAGAAATGATACTACCTGGGTGGGGCTGGACCGTGAAGTTACTTTTCGATTGACGAAAGACGGCCAAATACACCGATTGATTGAGGTTAAAAGCACCAGCACATATGGATTATACTTCAAAAGAATTGATAGCTTACAGAAGGTATTTGGTGCTCAAAACGAGAACCAAAAGAGCCTTATTTACAAGAAAAGCCAAAAAATTCAACTTTTTTTCCCTGATTTCTTTCCACCTCAAAAGACCCGCACCTACGATTATCCGAAAGGGTCAAACCATGGTTATACCAATCATGATTTTTTACAAGTCACCCCCAATGAAATCCTGTTTAGTGAAGCTGGCCTGCTTCTCCTGTTGCAAAAAGATCAAGGACTAAAAGTAATCCAGCAAAACCACTGGGGCACTGCCTCTATGATTAAGGATCGAAAAGGCAAGGTGTGGATCGGAAATTTGAACGGTGGGGTTTGGGTACTAGACCCGACCAACAACTATGCAGTCATTCATCGTTTCCTGCCTTCTATGCGCATCAGTTCAGTGCGCCAAGATCAAGAAGGAGGATACTGGTTTTCAACGCTCAACAATGGTGTCATCTACATGCCAAATGTTAATTTGAGGCATTATACCTTACCTCAAATTACCACTGACTTAAAAATTCACAACCTGGAGGTTTTAGATGATCAACTGCTTATTGGTGGCCTTAGAACAGGAGTGTTAGCGCTTCAAAAGGCGCAAGATGGTTTTCATGAGCAGGTACTTCAGGTAACCTATCCCATCTATGCTTTTCAAAACTTAGACATCACCCCCGATCAAAGTATTTGGGCTACCGGAGATTCTACGATGTATGTGAAGATGCCAAAGTCCGATTGGACCAGCCTTTCTGGGTGGGGTAAACACTTCCTCCATTATGAAGGTGAAAACATCATTACTGTTCAGCGCAATACCTTTCGCAAGTATAACATTTACAAAAAAGAAATTCTATTCGAAAACAAGATACCCGGAGTACGTGCTATAGATTTCCACCGTGACCTTTCTGGTAATTTCTGGATGGCCGGACTCCATGGAGCTTATGCATTTGATAGTCAAAAGTTTAATCTTCACCAACTGCCTTTCCTCAAAAGCAAGATCAGGGTCAACTGTTTGACTTCCGATTCTACCTACCTGTATGGGGCCACCTTTGGCAAAGGTGTATTTCAATACCATAGGGGTGATTCTACTTTTCGATGGATCACCGAAAAAGATGGTTTGGTAAGCAATACCTGCAGCGCCATTACCCTGGATCCCAACGGCCGACTTTGGATTGGTACCAACCAAGGTATTAGTGTTTTTCAACCAAGCACCACGGGGTGGAGTTTGGTCAAAACCATTGGTCGTTTTGATGGCTTTAAAGCCCACAAGGTGAATTGTTTGAAAGTTTACCGCGGCCGTATGTGGATCGGTACGGACGTTGGCTTGTGGTCGCTACCGTTCGAGGGACTGGCGAAAAACAAATTTGTGCCCAAAGTATTGATCACCCAGAAGGATATTCTTTCTCGGGAGGGCAAAAGAACCTGGGGAAACCGGGAGCTGACCCACCGGGAGAACAACCTCAGGATTTCGTTTGCCGCTCACCTCTACCGCAACGGAGGTGAGATTTCTTATCGGTGTGTGCTTCAACCAACCGACAGCATTTACCGCTACAGCAATTCATCCAACCCATCGGTACAGTTCAATTCGCTCTTGCCAGGAGCATACACGGTAGCGGTTCAGGCGCAAAACAGTGACGGTCACTGGGGACCAGCCACTACTTACGACTTTGTTATTCGTCCACCCTACTGGGCTACCTGGTGGTTTCGCTCGCTGTTGGTAATGGTCGCGATTTCGTTGATCGGCGGATTTATCGTGTACCGATACCGGATTAAAATGCTGAAAACCCAATGGCAGTTGCAGGTATACGAATCGGAGCAAAAAGCATTGTTTGCACAAATTAACCCACACTTTATTTACAATGCGCTGCATTCGGCCCAATACTACCTCACCTCTAACCAAGGCATTAAAGCCGGTGACCACCTCGCACGTTTTGCCAAGTTGATGCGGGGCATTCTCGAAAACAGCAAGGCCTCCTTTTTCTCTATTGAAAAGGAGCTGGAACTGTTGGAGTTGTACATCTCCCTGGAGCAAGAACGCTTTGACGGTGCCTTCGAATACCGCATTGAAATTGATGCGGAAGTAGACCAATTGACCGAAATTCCTTCCATGATCCTTCAGCCACTGGTAGAAAATGCGCTATGGCACGGTATCCTCAACCGAAAGGACAAGCAAGGAATGCTGACTGTTTCTTTCTTACCCGAAAAGAATGGGGTTAAAATCAGCATTCGCGATAATGGTATTGGTCGCAAAGCCGTTCAAAAAATGCAAGCCAATCAAAACCGGGTACACGAATCCTCTGGATTGGAGCTGATTCACAACCGTTTGAACATCCTTAGTAAATATAAATCCCGAAAATTCAACCTCGCCTTTGTCGATCACGAAGACGAAACCGGAAACCCAACCGGAACTGAAGCCCAAATTTTCCTCAGATATGAAAACTAACTACCGTGCGATTTTGGTGGACGACGAACACAAATCGCGCTTGAACCTGAACCTGCTACTCCAAAATTTTTGCCCGCATATCGAAGTCGTTGCCGAATGTGAAAACATTCAGGAAGCCAAAACTGCTCTGAATACCTACCGCCCACAATTGGTATTTCTTGACATCAAGATGCCTGGTGAATCGGGTTTCGACCTATTAGAGTCGGTTCAGGAGCGATTTTTCGAAATCATTTTCACCACTGGTTACGATGAATATGCCATCAAGGCGTTTCAATACCACGCCATCGGCTATTTGTTGAAGCCCATCTATTCCGCCGATTTGGTGGAGGCGGTACAACGTGCTACTCAATATATGGACCACGCCCACAACCGCTACATTGAGTTGTTGCAAGACTTGCAGCGCAACACCGTAAGGCAAACCATTCCATTGCCAGTAGAGGATGGCTTGGAATTGGTGAACGCCAAAGACATCCTGCGCCTGCAGGCTGAAGGAAGTTATTGCCAGGTTTTTCTCAAAGACGGACGCCAATTGCTGTTGACCAAAAACCTGAAAAGCATGGAAAAAATGCTGGATGGAGAAGCGTTTTTTAGGATCCATCAATCGCATTTGGTGAACCTTGATGAGGTGCGCAAAATTCTGAAAACCGACGGTGGCTTCGTGTTGATGAGCGATGGTGCAGAATTGGAAATTTCTCGCCGAAAGAAGGGCGAATTGTTGGAGTTTCTATCGAAGTAGTTTCGCTTCAAAACCGCTGAAAACCGTACACTGATCCCTGGTCATAGATCGATTTAGGGCCTATAGACTATTGCCCTGCAACACTGTAGGCATTGAGAATTGGGAGCATTCCCCTTTGTTCTCACGACCGAATTTTATGCCTATCGACCGCATTTTGCCGAATAATGACCGAATAGCAAATTACTAAGAAACGAGCCTTGAAACGTCCCATTTTTGTAGTGTAACAATTACAAACACCTTGATCTGCCTGCTCTACCTCACCCTTCAATTGCCTTTGAATTTTTGCAGGCATCAAGCGAACGATACACTTGTTAATCAACAACTAACCAATTGCTCTACTGGTCCTGCACTCCAACGACCAGAGGCCTATTTCCCCAATAAAGCCGAGCCCCCAGAAGGAGTCAGCTGGCCGATCGCCCCGGTATCGGCCAGCTTTTTTAGCTCTTCTTCACCTTTTTTCAATCTTGTTTCCTACCCATTTCCGCACCTATCCTTGTTGTAGTTTTGTGTAGCATAGGTTCACTTCGAAGGTTCAAACAACTTTATTTGGCCCAACACCTCCATAGCGCTATTCATTGGCTTCCCAGGTTTTGGGCAGCTTCCCCTTTTCGGTTGTACTCGACGATCCTATTGCTGTTATTATGCGCTATGTTCAGGGGCTTTGTACAAGGGCAATCACCCAGCTATCGGCAATTTTCCTTAGCCGATGGTCTACCCAGCAACGAGGTCTATCAAGTAAGGGTGCAAAGCAACGGCTTGATTTGGTTCGCAACCGATCGTGGCATCGCTCGATTTGATGGGAATCAATTTGTCTCCTTCACCGAGAGTGATGGTTTAGAGGATATTGTTACCCTCGTAATGACCGAAGACCCGGAGGGCAACATGTGGTTCGGCACTTTGAGTGGCCAGTTGTTTAAAATGCAGGATGATAGCCTGGTGCCTCACCCACAAAACGATTTGCTTGATTCCCTCATTATTAATCAGAACATTCAATCGTTTGCGGTTAGAAATGATACTACCTGGGTGGGCTGCGATCAGTCTTTTTCGTTTCGCCTGACCTCCAATGGTGAGATCAAGCAACTACTAAAAGTTCAAAAGAACCATGCTTGTGGATTGTTCTTCCAAAAAATTGATGACCGCCAGGTAGTTTTTGCCAAGAAAGCTATAAAAGTACCTATCTCGAAGAACAAATTAAGAACTGCTAATCAGTTATTTCTTCCCGGTGTGATGACCGGAGGGGAAATCGTTACTTGTCCTTTTCCGGATACGACCAGGGCTGGATACAGCAACATTGATTTTTTACAAGTCAAGAAAGGTGAACTACTCTTTGTCGAATCAGGACTACTCTATTATTGGAAAAAAGACATCGGATCGAAATTTCTCTACAAAGGTCGTTTTGGTACTGCATCGATGATCCAGAATACACGTAGTCAAGTATTGATCGGTGATTTGAATGGCGGTGTATTGGTTATGGACCCCAACCTGGATTACCGCTTGGTTCATCGGTTTTTACCCTCCATGAAGGTGAGTTCTATATGCCAAGACAAGGAAGGCGGGTATTGGTTTGCTACACTCAACAATGGAGTAATATATGCGCCTAACCTGGACTTTAGGCAATATACTCTACCTCAAAAAACAGATAAACTAAATATCAATAGTCTCCATGTTGCAAAGGATCAACTCTACATGGGTGCCCAAAATGTAGGGGTTTTATCACTTGAGTCCTCAGTACAGACCCTTTTGGATTACAGCCTACATTTAGAGTTACCGGTGAATGACTTGCAATTTCTGGACATGTCGTCTGATAATACCTTTTGGGCTATGGAAAGAAAAACCAAATATGTGAGACAACCAGGTTCCCAATGGATTCAATATCCCAACTATGGCAGACATGTGATTGACTTCAATGGTGAAACGGTGAAGTATATACAAAGAAATGCTTACCGTGAATTCAAGCTTAAAAGCGTTGAGGTTAGCCGTGAAGAAGTCATTCAGGAGATTCGCACCTTAGATGTTCATACCGACCTTTATGGTGAAGTTTGGATCGCCGGTATCCATGGAGCTTTTGCTTTTGATACCAACGAAATTTTCGCTGAAAAACTGCCCTTTTTTGAGGAGGAAACCCGAGTGAACTGCCTTTACTCCGATTCGCTCTATTTGTATGGTGCTACCTTTGGGAAAGGTGTTTTTCAATACCACCTTCAAGACGCTACCGTTCGATGGATCACCACCGAGGATGGATTAGCAAGCAACACTTGTTCTGCATTGACGATTGATCCATACGGCAAGCTTTGGGTGGGCACCAACCAAGGAGTTAGCGTGATGCAACCCGATAGTGTGGGTTGGAGCCTGGTAAAAAACCTGCATCAATTCGACGGCCTTGAAGCACAAAAAATCAATTGCTTAAAGGCCTACCAAGGACTTATGTGGTTTGGGACCGATATCGGTTTATGGTCTACTCCCTTAAATGATTTATCGGTAAACGATTTTGCTCCTCAGGTTCTTATTACCGGAAAAGAAATTCTTTCGCGCGAAGGAGGAAAAAGCTGGCAAGCTCGGGAGTTGACCTATCGGGAAAACAACCTTCGCTTCTCGTTTGCAGCGCCTCTTTATCGTAATGGAGGTGAAATTAAATACCGTTGTGTACTCTATCCCAATGATAGTATTTACCGCTACAGCAATTCATCCTACCCTTCGGTTCAATACAACTCCTTAGCACCCGGTGAATATGCGTTAGCGGTGCAAGCCCAAAACAGTGATGGCCGCTGGGGTCCGGAAACCGCTTACAGCTTCGTTATTAATCCACCCTATTGGGGCACCTGGTGGTTTCGTGCTTTGGTAGTACTGGTGGCTTCTTCCCTCATTGGTGGGTTCATTTATTACCGGTACCGGGTAAAAATGCGGGAGTCCCAGTGGCAAATGAAGGTGTATGAATCGGAACATAAAGCACTGTTTGCACAAATCAATCCGCACTTTATCTACAACGCGTTGCACTCAGCTCAGTACTACCTTACCTCCAACCAAGGTACCAAAGCCGGCGACCATTTGGCGCGCTTTGCCCGGTTGATGCGGGGCATTCTCGAAAACAGTAAGGCTTCCTTTTTCTCCATTGAAAAAGAATTGGAACTGGTGGAGCTCTACATCTCCCTGGAAAAAGAACGGTTTGACGATGCCTTTGAATACCGCATAGAAATTGATCCAAAAGTGGATCAGCTCATGGAGATTCCTTCGATGATCATTCAACCTTTGGTAGAAAATGCGCTTTGGCACGGCATTCTTAACCGCCAAGACGAAAATGGTCTGCTGGTCCTCACGGTACAGGCCCAAAAACATGGTGTTTTGATCAGCATTCGCGACAACGGAATTGGCCGCAAAGCGGTGCACGAACTGCAAGCCCAACAAAACCGGGTGCACGAGTCGTCTGGCTTAGACCTGATCAACAATCGCTTAAAGATTTTGAGTAGTTATAAATCCCGGGAATTTCACCTTTCCTTTGTGGACCACGAAGACGAATCCGGAAAACCGATGGGCACCGAAGCTCAAATTTTTCTTGAATATGAAGAATAACTATCGTGCTATTCTGGTAGATGACGAGCGAAAATCGCGCATGAACCTCGCCCTTTTGCTCAAAAAGTTTTGTCCACAGGTAGAGGTGGTTTGCCAGTGCAAAAACATTCAATCGGCCAAAAAAGCCTTGGGCACCTACCGCCCTCAATTGGTGTTTTTGGATATCAAAATGCCCGGTGGATCGGGTTTCGACTTACTGGAATCGGTTCAGGATCGGTTTTTTGAAATCATTTTCACCACTGGATACGATGAATACGCGATCAAAGCATTTCAACACCACGCCATTGGGTATTTGTTGAAACCCATTTATTCAGAAGATTTGGTAGAAGCGGTGCAGCGCGCTACGCATTACATGGAGCAAGCCCACAACCGGTACGTGGAGTTGCTGCAAGACTTGCAGCGACCAAGCACCAGAGAGACAGTTCCCTTACCTGTTGAAGATGGATTGGAATTGGTAGCGATTAAAGACATGCTTCGGCTGCAGGCAGAGGGCACCTACTGCAAGGTATTTCTCAAGGATGGGCGCCAAATCATGTTGACCAAAAGTTTGAAAAGCATGGAGAAACTGCTGGAAAGTGCGTCTTTTTTTCGCATCCACCAGTCGCATTTGGTCAACCTGAGTGAAGTGCGCAAAGTGTTGAAAACCAATGGTGGTTTTGTGTTGATGAGCGATGGGGTAGAATTGGAGGTTTCCCGCCGAAAAAAAGGGGAATTATTGGAGTTTCTTTCGAAGTAGCTGGTTCTTAAAAGTGTAAGGGCCATAACACCTCTACCTGATCATAAGGCAAGTTAACCACCCGCTTTCCGCTGGCCTGCAAAATTGTCAATGCTTCCGTCTTTCTTTCTCCGGAACGAACCAGAAATCGGTTGTGCACCCGGTGAACGACTTTAGCGCCTTTGGGCAACTGGGTTATGATTTGCCCATCTTTCCATACAAATTGCGCTGCCTGGTTGTCCCATTTGGTGACGGTATAATACCCTTCTCCCCAATACCTTAAATCGAAGAAGTGTTCGTCAAAAAGCGCTTGTTGGTTGTCGTCAAAGGCCATCCATCCGGTGTAATCTTGTGCAGCAATGGTTCCATCCTTGTAGCAAGAATGGGAGCGCAAGGGATTTTCATGGATTTTCTGCCCCGCCGTGTTCAACAAAAAACTCCCGAATCCCAGCTTGTCCAAGGTGCCCGGTACCGGCACCGGCTCCCCGAGGGCATTGACTGCCCGCTCTCCGAAAGCAGCAGGCATATCAGGCCCTAGCTTTACCCGGGCTATCCCGTTTTCAAAATCATCTGCACCGTCGTATTGGCACGCCACCACTTCCTCTCCCTTCGCATTGATGTAGCCGTAGGTCAAGCGCATTTCCAGTTGAGGATGCCGTTTGAAGGCTGCCTCCGTCATGGTTTCCAGCTGGGCCAACTCTTCTAAATAGGCCGCCACTACCCGATTTGTGGTTTCTTGGTCGAACCGATGCCAGAGGGGTTGATTAATTACCTCGATGCGTTCTTCTATGGTGGCTACTGGCCTATACACGTTGCGCCATTCGTAGCGAGCTACCCAGGCCAGGCCTTCGTTAAAATCTCCTACGTTTTGAAACACTATTGGAACAACGACCTTGCCGTTGCGATCAATGAAACCCACTTTTCCTTTTTGCTCCACCCGCACCAAACCTTCGGAAAAAGCGCCTCCGCGATTATATTTTGCCGGGATGACCCAAGCTCCTTGGGAGTTGATAAAACCCAATTTTCCACCCATCACGGCATTGGCCAAACCTTCGGAAAACCTACCCATGATGTCCAACTCCGGAGTCGTTATTACCAGACCATTGGTAGCTACAATGTGTAGGTTGCTATCCTTTATGCCCATGGTTAGCCCCTCCGAAAACGAACCAATATGGTCATAAATCACCTCGGTAATGACTTTGCCTTCCGCATTGACAAGGCCATACTTTCCAGTTGGAAATTGCACCATTTCCCCATCCATTTCTTCTTCTGTCCCACTCGTTTGATGGAATACCCTGTAACCTCCATGGGGCAATGGCTCTACCTCATCGTATGCGGGTTCAAGCACCCAGGTCCCCTCCCGATCGATCAATCCCCACTTGCCCTCTGATTTGGCCGGAGCCACCCCATTTTGGAAGGGTTTTATGGCTTCATAAGGTCCTTCCGCCACTACTTGATTGGCAAGGTTGATCAACGCAACCTGGCCCTCCTGCTGCACCGCAATGCGTTCCTGGCCCAAGCAGTGGATGGCTTCATAAATCATGGGGAGGCATTCTTTACCCGCACTGTCCAATAGCCCCACGTGTTTTACCCAAGGCGCTTTGCCGGTTTCCAACTTTTCAACCTTGAAAAATCCCGCACGATCGTAGCTTACCTCCTGGTATTTCATCGGAACAACCACCTGGCCCTCCCAATCTACTACTCCCGTTTTCCCATCCTTTTCCACTTTTAGAAAGGCTCTGACTTTTTGCCACTCTTTGGAGTCCATTTTTTCAACTTTTGGGGTGCAAGAAACCAAAAAATGGAGTGTACACAGCGCTAAAAACAGCATAATGAATTTTGGCCAACCCAGGCCATTGCTCCACCAACTAATGCCACCTGCCTTTTTCATGGGCTTACAAATCACTAGGTGCAAAGCCAAATTCTTCTGAAAAACACCGGGAAAAATAAGCCGGGCTACTAAATCCGGAAAGATAGGCTGCCTCAGAAACGTTGGTCGCCTCTTTTTCCAAGAGGTTTCGGGCGTGCAAGAGGCGAAAAGATCGGATGAACTGACTCGGCGTTTTGCCGGTAAGGGCTTTTAACTTGCGGTGCAATTGGCTGCGGCTCATACCTACGGCTGCTGCCAACCCTTCGACCGAAAAGGCCTCATCGTTGAAGTGGTTTTCGATCGTTGCCCAAACTTTTTGCAAAAAAGCTTCCTCCATACTAGGGAGTTCCAACTGCTTTACCACCAAAAGTCCATTTTCCTGAATGCGTTCGGTCACACGCTTTTGTTGCTCGAGCATGTTGCGCAAAATGAGCCGTAGTTCTTCCAAATCGAACGGTTTGGCCAAATAGTGATCGGCGGCTGCTTCCAATCCTTCCAGTTTGCGGTTTTGGTCGGAAAGTGCAGTCAACAGCACTACCGGAATATGGCTGGTAGCCGGCGTTTCCTTGATGATTTTGCACAACTCCAGGCCGTTCAATTCCGGCATCATCACGTCCGTGAGCACCAGATCCGGTATTTGTTCCCGGGCCACCTCCCAACCTTCTCTGCCATTGCTGGCGGTAAGTATTTGATGGTCTTCGCCCAATTGTTCTTTCAAAAACCGGATCATCTCAGGATTGTCTTCTACCACCAATATCCGGGAAGCATCGTTCAAGGGCCGTTGGCTGGGCGGTACCATTGGTTTCTCCGTTGGTATTTCTCCCAAGGGCTCCTTCAAGGGCAAAGCGATCGAAAAGCTAGTGCCCTTGGTAGCTTCAGAGATCACACTGATTTCTCCGTGCATCACATCCACCAAATCTTTGACCAAGGCAAGGCCAAGGCCGGTACCTTCCACTGCCAATCCCGGTTGATTCACGCGGTAAAAACGGTCAAAAATATGGGGCAAATCTGCGGGCGGTATCCCCTGCCCCTGATCCATCACTTCAAAACGCAATAGGTTGTGTTCAATGGTGGCCTTAAAACTCACCCTACCTCCGTCTGGAGTAAACTTGAAGGCATTCGACAGCAGATTGGTGACTACCTGTTCCAGCTTTTCCCGGTCGTAGCGCCAGCGGGTATCGTGCTCGGATAAGCTTACCTGATAATCAATCTGATGATCTTCGGCCAAAGAGCGAAAGGCTTCCGTCATCAATCGGAGATCGGTCAACAAATACCGGTCTTCCGGATTCAGGGGAAGCTCTCCTTTTTCCAGGCGGGCCATTTCAAGCAATTGATTTATGAGGCCCAACAAGCGCTCTGCATTTCGGATCATGCCATTCAAATAATGCCTCTGGTTTCCCTTTAACGTATCCGACTGCATGGCCCTGAGTGGAGAGAGCAACAAGGTGAGCGGAGTTCGAAATTCATGGCTAATGTTGGCAAAGAAAGTGGACTTAATGTCGTGGATTTCTTGCAACTGTTTGCGCTGCTGTTCCGACTGTTGTAATTCAAATTCGGCTTGCCGGTGTTTTTCCCGTTGCCGGTGCCGCAAACGGAAGAAAACCAAACTGCCTACCACCATCAAGATAAGGGTTCCGAGAAATGCAATGTTGCGGAGATTGCGCGTTTCACTGAGCTCTAATTGATTCAATGCCAACTCTTCCTGGGTTTTGGCAACCTCATAGCGTGCTTCAATCTGTGCCAGCTTAGCCGCTCGTTCTAAGCTAAAAAGTGAATCTCGAAGTTCTACTTGGAGGGCATAGTAGTGCAAGGCGCTATCGTACCGCTTCTCTGCGGCATACGCTTCGTACATGGCATAGAGTGCATCACTCACCTCCTCTCCATAGTCTAAATCCGAAGCAATCTGGTAGGCTTTTCGGGCCAGGTAAAGTGCCGAATCGGTTTGGCCTTCTCCCGCATAAGCACTTGCCAAAGCATTGTAAACCGGAGCCAGCTCATAATAAGCCTCCAGATTTTGATAGAGCAGTAGGGCGGCATTCCACAGACCAATAGCTTTTTTGTTTTGATCGGCCTTATGACATGCGGCCGCCCGATTGGACAACACTTTTGCAATCAAATCGGGGCGTTGGGCGAGCTCCGCATAGAACTGTGCCGAATCGAGGTAAATTCCGGAACGATCCGTTTCACAGGTGGATAAATTGAGGTAAGAAGTTGATAGTTCGGCCGTGTCTCTCAACCGCTGAAAGATGACCAAAGCCTGGCGGTGGTAATCATAGGCCGCCAATAAGTCGTTTTGGCCGTAGTACAACACCCCGATATTGACCGCAGTGAAGGCCATATCGATGGAATCTCCGGTAGCCTGAGAAACCAATAATGCCGATTTGTATGCCTCCAAAGCTTCCTCGTATAGGTTGAGGCGGTCATAGACCACACCCATCAATACCAACGCACTGCTTTTTAAATATTCCACCTCTGGTTGCTGCGCCATTTCCAGAACCGTTTCAGCGTGTTTTCGTGCTTCCGCCAATTCGCCTAGTTCCGCCAATACGAAGGTGAGTTTATAATGTGCCAGAAACCGAAACTTTGGGTGTTTCAACTGATCGGCCAAACGCACGGCCCATTCTCCCCAATACCTGGCAGAATCCAGGTCGATGTACTGGTATTCCCAAGTCAGGTTCTGAAGACTTCTAACCGCATTGGTATCGTTCGCACTTTCAGAAATCCGGGCACGCTCCTGTTGTATGAGTTCCATGTCTTGACCCAATAGGTTTGAACTACCGGCAAAAAGACACAGCAACCAAATACTAAGAATGCGAAAACATGATTGGGGTTCCATGGGTTGAATTCAAAAATGCACTAAGCGGATGAAAGGGCAAATGGTCGGAATAAAAGAATTTTGTTGTGCTGCCCATTTTTGATCCCCAATTGGACTTTTCTTCGCTTTAACTCCCCGTTTTACCCGTTTCCTTGTGTCGCCCAAGGCACGACATTTCGTACTGTCCCACTTTTATACTGTCCCACTTTTAACCTTCAGGTGTTCTCCAACCTTCCTGCCAATGATGAGCTCCTGTGAAAAGCTTTGAGCAACCTTAGGTCAAGCCGATTCCAAAAGCACTTTTCAAGTACTCCTTTCATGCGTTAGTTCTTATCCAGTTCCCGCCATTTGAAAAATACTGCGGAGAAAACCTATCAATTGCAGAGGTACAGTCAAAGCTGCATAGGGAAAGATGCCATTCGCCAGCGTGAAATTGAGTTTTTGGTTCCGTGAAAGAACGGCACGGCGGTGGGGTTACCGCCCTTGCCTCCAATGAAGAAACGGCTACCTCCATGGTTGAAGCATGGATGGATGTGACCTTTGCAAACGGCAACCGGTGACGGATGGAGCAATTGGGGGTTCGAAAGTGGGAAGGGGACCACCTTGTACACGAACGTTTTTACTACCACGGCGGATAACCACCGCCACTACAGATACACCAAAGGCCGCTTTCAATAAAAATTGGCCTTTTTTGTGCTTCATCTCCATTGAAGGACAGGCTTTGCGTTTTTCTTACAAGGTTAGATTCTTTGCTTTCCTTAGCAAAAAGTTGCTGCTTTCCTTTGTATTTTTGTTGCAGTTCAGCACCGGATTCGGCTTCACCTCCCCCACTGGTCGTCTGAAGAAATGGTTAGTTTATCGTAAAATCAGGCTAACCGACGAAAAACGGAATCTTTAATCTTTTAACTGCGTTCAAAAGAAAGAGTCGAACATCGATCTACCATGAAAGGCCCTTCAATCTACATCTTCTACGCTATTTTCATTCTGGCCAGTTTGTTCCATCCGGCTTGGGCTTTTGCCCAGTGTTCCGGATGTACGACTACCATCACTACGAGCACCAGTTCAGGCCAAAGCCTGAATGGGAGCAACCAAAAGATTTGTATTACCGGAGGTACCTTCAGCGGCACCATTAACATCAACGGTACTAACAATTCGGTTTGCATAGGAACCGGGGCCACCTTCACGGGTAACATCAACATGAATAGCAGTACTTCCATTGTAGACAATCATGGTACCTGGAATTCGAGCAACTTTACGGTGAACAACGGAACTTTCTCAAATTTCGGTAGCATGACTACCGATAATCTTACTACCAATTCCAATGGCATCTTGCTCGATTTTGGCTCCTCTTTTACTGTCAATGGTAACTTGGTCAATAACGGTAGTATGAATTTTAGTTCATCGGTCACCATCAATGGCAACCTCACTGTCAACTCTTCCAATGGAGTAGTTTTTCAAAGCGGTGCAGCGGTTTCTGGCAATGTAGTTGCCAACGATTCTTTGTCTTTTTTAGGCAACACCAATGTTTCGGGTAACCTTGTTGTAAATGGTTCAGGAGTATTGCGCGTAGACGGCGGCATTGTGACGGTGGACGGTAACTTCGATCACTTTGGCACTTCTACTGGCAGCAGTTCAGATTGCGGGGGAATTACCGTGTCGGGCAACAGCAACAACACCGGAAACTTTGCCACCGATGGCACCACCCTCGACATTTGTGGGAATAGCGGTGGTGGTTTCGACACGCAAACCGGATCGATTGGCCCCAGTGTCAGCAACTGTAATTGCAGTCCGAGTGGCCCTTTACCCATTGAATTGCTGCACTTTTCGGCCAAACTGGAAAACGATGGAGTATTGCTCGAATGGGCGACTGCCGCTGAGATGGACAATGATTATTTCACCATAGAACGCAGCAGCGATGGCGTGCACTATGAGGTGGTTGCTACGCTACCGGGCGCTGGCTATTCCAATAAAGTACTCCGATACCGTCATTACGACAAAATTCAGGTAGAAAGCACCCTATACTATCGGTTGCGTCAAACCGATTTCAATGGGGCTTTTTCGCTGAGTCCAATGCAAGCAGTGTCGCCAGAGAATGCTTTCGCCTCCCAGGCAAACATGCGGTTTTGGCCCCAACCTAACGCGGGTAAAGAACTCCATTTGAGGTGTCAAAGTTACTCCTCAACGTCCTTCAGCACTGTTCGGGTACTCAATGTATGGGGCCAGGAAGTTGGTAGCTGGCCATTGGCTGGCGATGCAATAGAAACACTTACTTTCCCCATCAGCCTGCCTCCCGGCCAGTATATATTACAGCTTCAATCAGGCACTGTGCTGGACAATCAGGTGCTTTTGGTGCAGTAGAACACCTTTTTTCTGGGACTTATTCCGGTTTGAGTTGTATCCCCAACTGTGCATCTACCCCGCTCTTGTTGATAGAAACCCTGTTTAAAAGTGGGTACAACGCTTTTTTGAGGGAATCAAAATGCGCATTCGTTTCTCCTAAGTCTTCCCTTTCCCCGGCTCACCGGTAACCAAATTAACCGTAAATCGTTCCAAGAGCTAAATCGCCCCGGATGATTAACGACTCTCTACTTCCTATTTCAAAGGAACGAACTGCTCACGAACAAGCCATCGACGAGCTGTTGGCGAAAGCTTACAAAGCACGAGTGGTAGACATGAAACAGGCACTGAACCTGGCCAAAGAAGCACTCGATAAAAGCCGATCGGTACAATATGAAAAAGGTGAAGCTACGGCAGAATCTCACCTTGCCCTCTTTTTAATGATTACTGGTAAGTTTGGCGAGAGTCGAAATCTTGCCCAGGCGGCCTTGGTCAAATTTCAAAAGCTGGGCGACTTGGTGGGTCAAGGTGCCGCTTACTACACCTTAGGGAGCACTTACTACAAAAGCCATAGCCTCCACAAAGGCTTAAAATATTTGCTGCAATGCCGTAGCTTGCTCGAAAAGTCGGGCAATCAATCGGAGTTGGCCCGAAGCCTAAAAGTACTGGGAGCCATCTATGAAATGTTGAAGGAATATGACAAAGCATTGAGTTGCTACAACCGTTGCATCTCCCTTTGTCAGGCCATTGATGATCCCATGACGGAATCCAATGCCACTACCACCCTTTCCAGCATTTTTCTCCGTCAGGGCGAACTTGAAAAGGCCGATGCCCTGGCCGATCGAAGCATTGAACTCAAGCAAAAAACCGACGATATCAGAGGATTGGCTTTTGCCTTGCACGCCAAGGGAAAAGTACTCATTCGCAAAGGTCAGTACGAAGCCGCCGAACCACTTTTTAAAGAAGCCATTTCTATTCATAGAGACCAGGGAGAAGGCCCAGGTGAATCGATGTGTTTGCTAAAGCTGGGTGAAATTTACAACGGCCAAAACATGTTCGCCGAAGCGAAGCGTTACTTCACCCAAACGGTTTCACACTCTTCTGCTATAAAAAATAATTTTACTGCGGTAAAAGGCTATCGATACCTCTATCAAATTGCTAAGAAAGAGGGACAGGCCGAAGAAGCCTTAGAGCTCCTGGAAAAAATGGTGGCCCTAAAAGAAGTGGCCATCCAAACCGAAGCTGCCGATAAGATCAAAAACATGAAACTTTCGGCCAAAATCGACTTGCTGGAACAGGAGACTCGTATTCAGCAAGAAAAAAACGCTGAGATTGAAGCCAAAAATGCAGAGTTGGACACCCTGATCTACCGGATTTCCCACGATATCCGCGGGCCGATAGCTTCATTGCTGGGACTTCATCAGGTGGTGAATTTTGAAATCCAGGACCCAGCTCCCAAAAAGTATTTCGACCTATACCATACTCAAATTTCGCGGCTCAATACCATCGTGATGGACCTCACCAACTTATCGCGGGTACGCAACGCCCAGTTGCAGTTAGACAATATTTGCCTTGTAGGAGCGGTGGAAGAAAGCCTGGGTTCTCTCGAGTATTTTCCTGCCTTCAGTGAATTCGAAATTGAGACGGCCATCGATGCCGGCTTGTGCCTGGTTTCCGACCGCAGTTTCGTGCATTCTATCTTGCAAAACCTTATCGAGAATGCATTGAAGTATGGAAAAACCAAAGGGCGATCGAAAATGAAAATTTCAGCCGTTCAAATTCCCAACGAAGAAAAGGTGGAAATTAAAGTTCAAGACTTCGGCAACGGTATTTCCATCGACCACCAAGAGCGGATTTTCGAGCTGTTTTTCAGGGCAAGCACCGATACCACCATTCATGGGTCAGGAATGGGACTGTACATCACGAAAAACGCTGTAAAAAAGCTCAACGGATCTATCAAAGTAGAAAGCGATCCTAACAAAGGCTCCACCTTTACGGTACAACTTCCCAACTTACCTGCCGCCAAGGGCCACCCAGTAGAATTGGAAGGCCTGGAAAGCCTGAATTGAGGAGAAGCTAAAAATCAGTACCTCAAAAGGACCTGCTCACGGTCCATCAGTTCTCTGGTTTCAACATGTTGCACAATCAGCACATAACTCCCTACTCCTAATCCGGCAGGCAGTGCTGTTCGGTATATGGATTGGCCTTGAGACAAGGTAACCTGATCGTTGAGGACTTCGCGCCCCTGCACATCGTACAAAGTTACCCGAATACGCTCGCCAGCAGTAGCATCGCTGGCGGTAACCTGCCACTGTAAAATGCCCTCTTCTAAAGGATTGGGAAATACTGAAAGGCCCAAGTCTTCGCTGGCCGAAAGGCTGGCAATTCCAACAATACCGTCGGTAACAATAAGCGTGTAATCTTCTACCTCACCAAAAGCATCGCCACAAGGGTCGTTAAAAGTGGTACTGAACACATTACGTACCCGCATTCTTACCGGCCCTAAAGGCAGGTTGGCAGGTACAGTTACCGTTCCGGTAGAGGTATGGCTCACATTGGGAATGCTCATAGAAACGGACTCGGAGTTGGAAAAAATTCCATCATTGTTCCAGTCTACCCACGCCAATACCCGATCTACCGGGAAAGAGGTGTTGAGGGCAACCGTTAACGGATAGCTTTCGCCCAATTCCACTTGTGTGCTAATGCCGCTAAAGTCTCCATAATAATCTTGACCACTGGCATTGCTAATGTCACCTAAGTCGACCAAGGTAATGTAGTCACTACCCGTACCCTGTGAACCAGCAGCAGCGCAATGCAGTCGATCTATGAGGTACACCACATGATCGGTACAAGAAGTATCGTTGTTGTTGTCTACCGCCCACACCCGAAAGTAAACCACATCATTTTCAGCTTGCGCTGGAATAGCATTGTCGGTTTCGAAAGTAGTGCCAGAAAGCACCGACATGGGAATAGCATGGTCAAAAATGGGAGCATTAACCGACCATTCTGCCCAGGCTTCTACCACATTACCATCATCGGTGATAGTGGCTTGCACAAAAACAGAATCGTTGGACTTGGGCCCGTTGGTTTCGCTCAAGCCCGGATCGGTATCCAGGTAGGTAATGGCCGGATGCGTTTCTCTACCGGGTAGCGGAGCTTCCCACAAACCTCTACCCCACATACCCGCTTGCAAGCGATTGCTGCCTTTGTGAATGAGCAATTCGCGTACCGAACCACGGGGCATGTTGTGAATGTAGGGAATCCAGTTGGTGGCCCCAGGATTGAGGTAATAGATGCCAATATCGGTTCCGACATATAACTTTCCAGTCACATCAAATACCAAAGTCCACACCGGCAGGTTGGGCAAATCGTAAGTAAGGTTGGTCCAGGTGTTTCCCGTATCAGTGGATACAAACACCTTGTTGCTGGCATTGTAGGTGCGGTAGGAGACGGCAAGGTGTTCGGGCCGTTCGGTATCCAAAGCAATGTCGGAGAGGTACAAGGCTGGTAAGCCACTGCCACTGTTGAGCAAATCAAAGTTCGTTCCTCCATCTTTAGAGCGCAGCAAATACTGAAAGTCGCTGACAAACATGAGGTCGGGTTCGCGTTCGCTAATTTCTAAGTTGTCAGCATTACCAAAGTTAGATAGGTCGGCCATGACTTCCCAATTACTTCCGTTGTCGGTAGACCGGTAAATGGTATCATAACCTACCCATATGGTGTTGGGGTGATGCGGAGAAAGGCGGAAAGGCGTAATCCAGTTTCCACTCTGATCGTCGGGCACAATGTAGTTTCGGCTGTTGCCACCATCTCTCGAAATGTGTAAACCGCCAAACTGCCAGGTTCCAAACACGATGTCGTGGTAGCTGCGGCTCCAACTGCAGCGCATCCCGTCGGCACCCATCCATTCGTACCAGGTACCACTGGTATAGACGCTGGTGCCATTGTCTTGCGAACCTCCCGCAATTTTTGCTACGTCCAAAGGCGTTCCGCCAATGGCGTAGAATTCACGAATGGCACAACCATCGCTCAGCAAGGTCCAATTGATGCCACCATCAGAACTTCGCGCCAAATAACCATCGGTAGCCGCATAGAGGGTTCCGTTGAAGCTTTCCACTTCCCGCAGGTCGGCATGTATATAATCGGAGGCTCCGGGCACACCGGTCCAATCGCTCACCTGAAAAAAGGACGCTCCCCCATTTACCGAGACATAACTATCAAGACCGCCGTATAGAATGCGGTCAGG
This sequence comes from uncultured Flavobacteriales bacterium, assembly GCA_937899835.1. GTDB lineage: Bacteria > Bacteroidota > Bacteroidia > Flavobacteriales_G > Salibacteraceae > CALCCE01. The sequence goes on from CALCCE010000129.1 coordinate 20,054, forward strand.
GTCGGTATCGGAAACACCAAAACTCATCATGTTGGTTGGAGCAGCACCCATTTGGGTAAATGAGATACCTCCATTGGTAGATCGGTAAATACCATCATCAGTGCCCAAATACACGTAATCTGCATTGGCCGCAGTGACTGCCAATTCGCTTCCACCAATGTTTAGCCCTGTGATGGTGGTTGTCAAAAAGTTAGACCCTTGATCATTGCTGATGTATACCTTATTGTTGTCCCCTCCTGAGGAACTGTATGCATAGACTACATTGGGATCACCTGGTTTGAACTCAAAATCAGTGACGCGTTTGTTGACCATCAGCGTGTCCCAGGTTTGAAAACGATCATAAGACCGGTACAAGCCCCGGTTGTTGCCCAAATACATGAGGTCGGGAACTGTGGGGTGAAAGGCCAGTTTGTAACAAACAAACGCATCATCTACCAGGTCGAGGCTCAGGTTGGTGGTTTGCCAGGTGTCGCCTCCATCGCTGGACTGCAACAGGCCAATGCTATAGGCGCTTAAGTTGGTGCGGGTAGCGATAAAAATAGAATCGGAGGAGGTGGGAGAAACTGCAAGGCTTGGAATCCCAATTACCGGTAGGGTGTCGGTAGTACAGTTCCAGGTTTGGCCACCATCGTTGGTCTTCCAAAAACCACCACTGCGAGAGCCTAAATATATGTGGTTGCTGTCGCTCGGATCAATGTAAAAGGTTTCTACCCTGCCCAATCCAGGCGACCAGCTTCCAGTCACATTGTTGGCTGCCCAGGGTCCCAACTCAGTCCACGGCCCTGATTCTGCGCCTGCGGTTCCCCCATTTTCTTGCTCTGTAAAATTGCCGGTTTGGTAATTGGCCATGAAATGGTAATAGGCTTTCCAGGCATGGTCGGGAGCAATTTGGCTGCGGTCTCCGCTGGGGAAAAAGTTGGCTTCATTTACGTGTTTCCAACGCTGGTAGTTTTTCCAGCCTGAGCCTTTGCCTTTGGGGTGTGTTTGGTAATATTTTTCTGCTGCATCGATCACATCGTATACATTAACGGAGTGATCGTCCATCATTTGCTTGTATTCCTGGGCTTCACCGGCAAAGTAGCACAAGGTCAGCACTAAGCTGAGTGTACTGAGCCGTATCATACGTGTTGGCATATCGCTTAAAGAATTGTTCGTCAGGCTTGTGTACCCTAAGGGTATTAACACAAAACAAGGGGAAAAGTGGAAAGTTGCGATGAAAAGTCACACCACAATTCGCAAACTCTTGTAGGCCAATGCCAGCGAAAAATTCACGCTTCAATTTCCCCGGTTCCTACCTGCCTATCCCCACTTCATCGGAAATAGCTTGCGCTTCGTATGGTAGGGTCCCATTTTCGTGACATCAAATCAACCTCAACACCATTAGCTATGAAATCAACACTGCTCACCCTTATCGCACTCGCCTTGTTGGCCCTAATGGGCGCATCGGCTCAGGAACTCACCATTGTAGAACAAGACTGGGAACTGGCCAAAACCAAAGCCAAGGCAGAAAACAAATTGGTACTCATTGATTTTTACACCACCTGGTGCGGCCCTTGCAAGAAGTTCACCAAAGCGGTAGCCGAGGATGCTGCCTTTTCTCAAGGCATTGCCCAACAATTTGTACTTCTGAAATACGATGCCGAAAAAGATTTGCCTCATGGGCTTACCCGTAAATACTACGTCCGTTCTTATCCTACCTACATCACCGTGACGCCCGATGGTCAAACCCTGGCTAAACAATACGGACGATTTCAACCCACTGAAGCATCAAAAGCCAATTTCCTGAACTTTTTGGCGGAGGCGGGTACACGCTACAACAACCAGCAGTATTTAACAGGGCACAACAACCGTTTTGATCTGGAATATCCGGAGTTCTATACCAAGTTGATCGATAGGGTGCAACGCCCCAAACGCTCTACCGTAGCTGCCTGGTGGGAAGACAACGGCATGCCCACCAACGAAGTCGGTTTTGCTGTACTGGTTTATTTAGGAGGAACTGATGCTGTCAACAACTATTTCATCGAGCACCGCGATGAATTCATTCGACTCTATGGAGCCCCTGATGCCAACAAAGTAGTAAGGGCTATTGCCAGCGATCGTTTCGATAAGAGTGTGGCGGAGCAATCGGAAGCAGGATTTCAAGCCGCCAAAACATTTGCAATGGAAAACATGAACCCCAAAAAAGAAGCGGAATCGATGGTGCACTATTTTCAAGGACAATATTACCTTGCCGGAAAACAGTGGGAGGCCTATGGCCAATGGTTGGCCTCCGATGTAGAAGCGGGCCAACTGAGCGCTATGGAAATCAACTACCACTGCTGGAATTTGGTAGAAAAATGTGAAGATATAGCCCTACTCGAAAAAGCAGTGGTTTGGATGCAGGAAGTAGTCAATGCGGCCCCGGAATACGCTTATATAGATACTTATGCATGGCTCCTTTACAAGGCGGGGCAAAAGGAGGCCGCCAGGCGCGCCATTGTTGAGGCCATCGCTGTAGGAAAAGCCGATGGAGAGAACGTTTCGGAAAGCGAGAACCTGCTGGCACTAATCAACGAAAATCAACCTTAACCCTTAGTTCGGTTACCGAAAGAAACTTTCACTACGATGCGTTTGAAATGGAAATCATTTTTGGCCGGGTTACCTTCTCCCTGGTTGCGGGAGATGCTGAGGCATGCCCCTTTCCTGCTCCTCCTGCAATTGATAGAGCACATCACCGTCATCGTATCCGCCCTGCTGAGCGATGAGCCTTTGTTAAGCTACTACCATGATCCTTTTCCCTTCCTCTTTAGTTTTGAAATTCTGTTCATACCACTCATGGCCATCAATGCCATTTATTGGGCACAGCAATGGCTTACCCATCCGCGCGACCTGGGCTGGCGGCCCATATTGGTGAAGTCGCTGGGGACTATCGTTGGTGTACTGATGGCTACCATGCTTATGGAGGAGGTATATGCACTTTGGGACATTTATGATGACGATACCCTGGTGTTTGGTGAAATCACGTTATCGCCTTATGCTTCCAACCTGGTAACCAACACAGCGGTAGGGTTGGCCATTGGCATCCCGCTGTTCCTTCGGCAATCGAGGCGGAGGGCTTTGCAAAACCAACTGGCCGACCAACAAATGGAAATGGACCGATTGGAACAGATGAAAACCAAAGCGGAACTGTTGGCCCTGCAAGCCCGAATCAATCCTCATTTTTTGTACAACTCGCTCAACTCCATTGCTTCGCTTATCCACACCAAGCCCGACCACGCCGAACAAATGGTGATGCAGCTGGCCGATCTTTTTCGCTACAGCCTCAATACCCAAGGCCTGGTTTGGACCACTTTAGGTGAAGAGTTGGACATTGTGAAAACCTATCTCTCGGTGGAACAGGTGCGCTTTGGAAAGCAACTGGAGGTTTCCCTCGATTGTCCCGATGACCTTCGCCACCGGAAAGTACCACGGTTTTTACTGCAACCCTTGGTTGAAAATGCGCTCAAACACGGTGCTGCCAAGCAGTCTAAAGGAGAGATCTCCTTGGTCATCAAAGAAGAAAAGGAAAAGTTGGTGATGGAATTGGGCGACAATGGCCCTCCTTTTCCGAGCCAACTCATCAATGGCTATGGCTGGCAAAGCACCTACGACAAGCTACAGCTGTTGTATGAAGATCGCTACGAAGTATTGTTACAAAACGAACCTCAAAAACGGGTAAGGATCAAAATACCTGCCCATCAACCCGAATTGAACCATGCGCTATAGAACTATCTTACTGGAAGATGAGCCACCGGCTCGTGACCGACTTCGCAAAATGCTCCGTGAACACAAGGTAATCGACTTGATCGGAGAGGCCGAAAATGGGGCCCAGGGTTTGGAAATGATCGAGGCACTAAAACCCGATCTGCTATTTCTGGACATTCAAATGCCAGTCATGACGGGATTCGAAGTGTTGGATAAGCTCAACTACTCTCCCAAAGTGGTGTTTACAACGGCCTATGATGAGTTTGCCCTTAAAGCTTTTGAGACCAATACGGTGGACTATTTGCTAAAACCGATCAACCCACAACGGCTTGCTTTGACCTTGCGGAAGCTTGATCAAATGGCTCCGGTCAACAATTTGGGTGAGCTGCGCGAATTGTTTCAGCAACTTCGGCCGGAAGCGCCTCTCACTTCTCTCACGGTGACTGTAGGTGACCGGATGGTGCTCATCAAACCTGAGGAAATTGTTTTTCTCCAGGCGGCCGATAAATACGTTGAGCTTTATACACATAAGGGAAAAAAGTACTTGCTCGACTATTCCCTAACGGCACTCGAAAAACGCTTAAGCGATAACTTTCTGCGGATTCATCGGAGTTACTTGATCAACCGGGACTTTTTACGTGAAATCCGAAAGAGTTTCAACGGTAAATGGATCTTTTACTTGCGTGGAGCCGAGGAATACAAGTTGGCCTCGGGCGGAAGCTATCTTCCTGAGCTGAGAAAGACCTTTTCGCTGTAGCCGGTTGGCTTCTCTTGAACTACTGTTGGAGACTTTTCCGTAAACGATTTGCATTTGTAGGGGAACTTCAACATCTTTTGGGCTCATTTACATCAAATGTTCCCCATGAAAAGATGGATTGTAACGCTCGTTTTAAGTAGTAGTTTTTGGTCGGCCTACACCCAAGACCTCACCATTGTGCAACAGGACTGGGCCGAAGCGCAAAAGCTGGCCCAGCAAGAAAACAAATTGGTTTTGATCGACTTTTACACCACCTGGTGTGTGCCGTGTAAGCTGTTTGATGCGGCTGTGAAAGAAGATGCAGCCTTTGCGGCTGGTATTGGTAAGCATTTTGTGTTGCTCAAATACGATGCAGAACAGGATGCAAAACACCACCTCGCCCGAAAGTATTTTACCAACCTCTACCCCACTTTTGTAACGGTTGTGCCTTACGGGAATACGGTGACCAAAAAGTATGGTGGCATCTCTCAAGGAGAAAGTCCTAAAGAATTGTTTTTGGCTTTTTTGGAGGAGACTCATGCAAAGCACACCCGGAAAGAATACCTTTTGGGACATGACGCGGGAACGGAGGGCGACTATCCTGAGTTTTTTACCCAAAAAATGAACAAAGAGGGCCGGGCGAGCCGGTCAGAACTCAATGCTTATTGGGCGAGCCGGGAAAGCATTGAAAGTGAGGAAGATTTTGCCGTATTTTTTTCTTTCGGAGGCAATCAGAAGATCACCAACTATTTTTTGGAAAACCAAGAATCGTTTGCCGACCGCTTTGGAAAAAAGGATTGCGAACGAGCGGTTGGAAACATGGCCATCGAACATTTCATCAATAGTTTGGGCAGTCAATCCAAAGAAGACTTAAAAGCTGCGGTAGACTTCGTTCATCAACATTTGAACAATGAAGAAGGACAATCCCTAATCACTCAATTCACCTGTGAGTTCTATAAAGCGGGAGGTGACTGGATGGGCCTGGCCCATTTCGTAGAAAATGACCTGGGCACCGAAAACCTGGAATCTTTTCAGGTGAACAGCATTTGCTGGATGATTGCAGAAAGTTGTGAATCGCCAGCGGTGATTCACAAGGCTTTGAACTGGATGCAGCCACTAATTGATGCCCAACCGACCGTCAACATGCTGGATACTTATGCCTGGTTGTGGTATAGGAGTGGCAATGCAACAGAAGCTCGAAAGTATGCCGAAAAAGCCATAGAAAAGGGAAAAGCACAAGAATTGCCGACCAAAAGCAGCGAAGACTTACTGAAGGAGCTCTCTTCCAACTAAACAAAAAAGGCCGGACTGTTTTGCGAAGCCCGACCCTTTTGGGTGAATTTGTCGCGGCTTTTCAAAGCCGGATAAACAGAAAAAACTGTTATAATAGACTACGACTACTGCCGGGTGTGCCGAACAGCCTGCGTAAAAAAGCCATTCTGCTACTGTTCCGGTGGGAAACACTGCAGCAGTTGGTCCGAAACCAGGAGCGTAAATCACTACCACATTTCCGAACTGATCGTAAATGGCCATGCGTACGGGAGCATCTCCAATACTGGTAGTTGCGGGGTAGTATACCCCAGTGCCTACTGCCTGAGCGCCCCAGGTATTGTTGGCAAAATTGCCGGCACAATCCAGATCGGTTTTGATGCCTTTGTAAAGGTTGCCTGCTGCGGTGTTTTGAATGGTCAGCTCAAGGCCACCTTGGGCAGAAGCGGTATTCACATTTACAAAACACAGCATGAGGGCTGCTAAAACTGGAATGGCGAGAAATTTCAGTGCTTTCATCACAAAGGGTAGATTTAGTTGGGTGAGGGAAAAGAAAGAATAAGTGTCGGGAAACCGTACTGGTCCCCGACACGCTTCGATTCATTTCTGTTTAGTAGATGACTACCACAGCAGGGTGACCGAGACAGCCGCCCCAATACTGCCACTCTACCACAGTGCCCGTAGGCAATACCGCCACACTTGGGCAAAAGGCATTTACAGGATCACATACTCCAACGGTGTTGCCAAACATGTCGGTTACTTCCATGTAATAAGGCATGTCGGTGCCGGTTCCTGGATAATACACACCAGTACCAGTGGCTTGTGGTCCCCATGCTCCGGCATAGGAAGCACCTGAGCAATCTTGCTCTTTGGTCCAACCTTGGTAGAAAAAACCAGCAGCTGAAGGTTCAATGGTTAACTCGAGGCCTTGAGCACTTGCGGTTTCAGGTGTAAAAAGGGCAAAACAACAAGCCATAAGAAAGGCTGGGCCAAAGAATTTCAAAAATTTCATGCGATAATAGTTTAGATGGTGAATAAAAAAAGGGTGAAACAGGAAGGAGGAATTAATAGATGACAACCACTGCAGGATGACCGAGGCATCCGCCCCACCATTGCCACTCTACAATTGTGCCGGTAGGCAATACTGCTACACTTGGGCAGAAGGCATTTACAGGATCACATACTCCAACGGTGTTGCCAAACATGTCGGTTACTTCCATGTAATAAGGCATGTCGGTGCCGGTTCCTGGATAATACACACCAGTACCAGTGGCTTGTGGTCCCCATGCTCCGGCATAGGAAGCACCTGAGCAATCTTGCTCTTTGGTCCAACCTTGGTAGAAAAAACCAGCAGCAGAAGGTTGAATAGTCAATTCAAGGCCTTGAGCACTGGCCGAATCAGGGGTAAAACATACCGTGCATAATGCAATGAGGAAAGCTCCTCCAATAAACTTTAGCATTTTCATGTTGTGAGATTTGTTTGGGATTTTGGGTGGATAATTAGTCGGATGAAGGCAGCCACGTGCGTTGGATTCCATGGATGGGTGTACACCCCAACACTACAGCTACTGCATCACCCGATTTTGGATTTGATGTCAGGCAGATTAACCTTTCATCTGGGTAATTAAAAGAATAGGGATTGGGATCGATCGAAGTGCTTATTGAAATTTAGGATTCCAATACAACACAACATCATCCTTTTTCTTGCAAGAAAAAAGTTGGCGAATGGGACGTTTTTACTGAGTTAACAACTTGGGTGAATTGCGGGTTTATCAAGTTTAATACTACTTGGTAGGCTAGACAGTAGTATTGAAAATGCAACTTGCTTTCGTAAGTAAAATCCACCGGATCAACACAATACACCATAAGGTATTGAAGATAGATGCGTGAACTTAAGAACGAAACGGTTTTCTGTGTACTGGGGGAAGTAGAAAACCAATCGCGGTTAGGCATCCGCTACTGAGGGATTATAAATGTAGAAACAAAATTTTGAAATTCCAATTACCTCCCCTGGCATTTGACAGCGTTAAGGTTATGATAATGGGTAACCAGGTGGTACTGAAACACCACAAAGACTTGTGGTTGCTACCTATCCGAATGAAAGCAGCAGGTCGGAAGAAAAAGTACGGTGCACCCGATCCACCAACTGAATGGTATCCACTTCGGATGAATCGGTTTCGTTCAAGGTAAGTTCTAACAAAAAATGTTGTTCCTGCCCACGGGTCGCAACCCATTTCAGTTGCAGATCGGTTACTGTTTCTTGAAGCATCGTTTTCCGGAGCATCTCAAGCGCCTGAGCTCCATCAAGATCGCGGTGAAAAACGATGGGCCAGCATACAACGTGCTCCTCTCCCCGCTTGTGCGTGTAGTTGACCGTATGCTCTTTGAGGATTAAGCTATTGGGAATCAACACTTCAGCTCCACTGGACGTTTGCAAACGGGTAGCCAACCGGTTTTTGGCCAACACCTTCCCACGTTGAGCGCCAATGCTCACCTCATCGCCAGTACGAAACGGACGCATGTAGGTAAGAAAAAGACCCGCCACCCAATTGCTAACCGATGGAGCAGCTGCTACCACCAAAACGAGGCCAAGAAAAATAGCAATGCCCACAAAAATGGGCGAATTAGAGCCCGGCAGGTAGGGAAATACCAAGATCAAGGCAAAAGCAAATACTACAAAACGAGCTATGCTATAGGTAGGACGAGCCCATTCGGTGTAAAAACCTGGAATCACCAGGTTTTCTTTTTCCACTTCATCAGTCAGAAATTTGAGCAGTCGGAGCAGGTAATGCGCCAAAACCAAAATGATGACCAGTGAAATGAACTTGGGCAAATAATGAATGATGCCCGCCCAAATGTTGGTAAGTGGCGACAATAAGGCATCGAACAAGCGATCGGAATAACCTTGTGTGGCTGGAAAGATGCTGAAAATAACGGGTAATGAAACATACAATAGCAGCAGCAAAAAAAGCCAGCGGATCCCCCCCAACAGCCAGGAGAACACCTCTTGCATGCGCCTGGCTGAAACTACCTCAATGTGTTTAAAGCGAACGCCCTTGAGCCATTGCGAGCTATGTGCTTTTAACCATGCCTGGGCAACGCGATGCCCCCGATTGAGCAACCACATACCCAACCATAAACCCCCAAGCGACAGCAACAACAGTAGCACCCGAAACAGGGCTTTTTGCCAACCTAACTCTGCTTTACCGTTCGGAATTTTTGCTTGTAACCGTTGCAAATAAACCTGAGCCGTGGCAGCCTGGTCCATTCCATTGCCCCTGGCATCTCCGGTGGTTACGGTAAACAATATGATTTTGCTCCACCGGAGACTGTAAGAGGTCTCACTACCAACGATGCGAATCGAATCGGGGTGAAATTCCGGGTTTAGGACCATGCCCTCAATTTGATGTTGCAAGTGCAACGCACGTTCCTCTGCGTTGTAGGCTCCCAGGTTTCCGTACAAGAAAAACAGGGTATCTCCTTCCCATATCACCGCTGAGGAATCCATTGTCCGGGCCTGTAGGCTTTGCGCGGTTGCTTGCGAAGGTGCAACCGTAGTATCCTGCATGGGCCTAACGGTGTCCTGTGTATCTTTTACTGCCAGAGCACGATTGGTATCGGTGGCTGATAAAGCATCCGTCAAGGAATCTTGAGCGTTGATCTCTAAAGCAAAAATCAGACTTAAAAGAAGTAGCGAACAAACACGCATTGGCAAGAAAAGATAGCTTCGGATAAAAATAGCGTTACTGGTGCACTGCACCAACAAAAGTGGATTAGAAGGTGATGAAGAAGCTCATTTTTCTGATCCAGATAAATCTAATTCCCTTCATTTTGATCTTCTTTAGCCATAGGGAAAGCAGCATTGGAAGGGCGAATGTGCAAGTCTCGTTGAGGAAATGGAATGACCACCCGGGCCTCCCGAAATGCTTTATCAATGGCAAAACGGAGGTCGCTACGCACCATTTCAATGCCAAAGGGGTCTTCACTCCAAAAGTAGAGCACCATTTCAAGTGCTGAATCTCCAAAACTTACCATGTTTATCATGGGAGCTGGTTTGTTCGAGACCTGGGGATGTTTTTCGGCACATTCCAACATTAGCTGGGTAACCAACTCCACATTGGAGCCGTAGGCCACACCAACAGTCACCGCAAAACGGGTTTTCTCATAATTATGGCTCCAATTCAATACTTTTTCGGTGACAAACTTGTGGTTCGGAACAATCAGAATCGTGTCGTCACGGGTGAGCAATTCGGTGGTACGCAATCGGATTTTACGCACCTCCCCTACTACTCCATCTACTTCGAGCACATCGCCTACTTCTACGGTTCCTTCAAACAACAAAAACACGCCGGAGGCGAGGTCGTTGAACAATTGCTGCATCCCCAAACCGATACCTACCGCCAAAGCAGCCGACCCGGCAAGTAGAAAAGTGACCTTAATACCTACAGTTTCCAGCATCAGGGCAATGCTCAGGACCCAAACCACGTAACGGATGATGAGCATCAACGAATGCTTACGTCCGGTATCTAAACGTTTGGAGCGGTTCATTACCCGAGCTACCAGGTATAAAGCAAACCGAGTAACAAAATAAAGGACTACAACCGCCAATACCTTGTACAGATCGAGGTAGAAGGAATCGATTTGTAGAAATCGGTACTCTAAAATTTCTTGTACATCCATTGTTGAAGTGTCGTCAATATCAGTTGGTCGACAAAATAATTCAAAATTAGTCCAGCAAGCGACTCTTCAGCGATTTTTAGCCTTCCTCTACCCTTTACTTTTTGGATAGGATGGGGCTTTTAAAAAAAATTGTCCCTGTTTCGCAGGAAAGATATTGCCTTTGCCGTCTGTTAGTCATATTGTTACCCAAGACTAGCCCTCCTGTAGCCCAAAAACGCTACGAACGGATGAGGATTAAGTTTATCTTTGAGCAATTGTATACCTAAACACCAGAAGTGCCAAAACCCACTTGGCTCATTACATTAAACTAAAAACATCGTAGATGAAAGCGCGCCAATTTTATCTAAGTATGGCTTGCATTGGTCTCTCCTTTGCAGCCAGCAATGCCCTTGGGCAAACCGACAACACTTCTTTCGGCACCGGTGCCGGAGCCAGCATCACCTCGGGTGATTACAACACCATGATCGGTGACTCGGCCGGTACGACCCTCAGCT
>CALCCE010000130.1 GCA_937899835.1 uncultured Flavobacteriales bacterium
CACCCGGTGCAGTGGCACCCTCTATTAGCAGTACAAATATGTGTGGGCGGACACCACAAAAACAACCATCGATGTGGCCGGCAATTGGAAAGCTGCCCACTATCGGGTGAAAGAAAGCTACCAACCCCTGGCCATTGTGCCCGAGAAAGGAAAAAGCGATTGGCAGTTTCACCTCGCAAACGATCACCTCACCGACCAAAAGGGGCGCTTGAAAATCTTCACCCTCAGCTTTGATGGCGATACCTTGTTTGAGGATCAAATGAAGTGGCAAATAGCCGCCAACAGTACCCAACCTTTAACATCGTTGTCGCAAGCCACCCTATAGCTGTTGCTATAAATGCGGCTTGAGTGGTCTCGCAACTTTGGCAAGGCCATCAAGTGTTACACGAAGTAGCCGTATATGCCGTTGAGCCGAAAGCATTGGCATTGCCCGTAGACGTGTTTCCCCGGGTGCAAGTAGCCAAGAAGAACCACACCTTAGAAGTAACGCTTTCGTCTACGCAGTTGGTCAAAGACCTTTGCCTGGACTTTAATGTTCCGGGCAATTGGTCCAACAACTTTTTCGATCTTTTACCCGGTCGACCGGTTACGGTGGTTTTCACTCCCAATAGAAAACTTCCGAGCGAAGACGAGCTACACCTGCTTCATTTGAATGCCCTTTTAGGAGTAGAGTAAGGGCATTGTGCCGACTGTTTTTTCTCCCAGTTCGTCCACAAAAAAGCCCTCCGAAATTCGGAGGGCCAAAGGGGATTCATCCCTGTTTCGCTTAACTGTAGGGTGGTTTTACCGTTGAGGTGCTGGTGGCACTGGTGGATGAGGTGCATCATCAACCAATTTGAACATGATCGGAAGCGTTAATTGTGTCGCTACCGGAGCTCCATCTCTTACAGCAGGCTCAAAGTTTTCCAGCAAATTGATTACCCGAAGTGCCTCTTCGTCACATCCGTAACCTATGCCTCGAATAATCTCAGCGCCATCAATTTCGCCGGTAGCTGAAACCCGGAATTGAACCATGACTTTGCCTTCGATGTTGGCTTCTTTTGCCTTTCTAGGATACTGAAGATTTTCGCCTAAAAACAAAGTGAGCTGAGACATGCCGCCAGGATAAGAAGGTGGCGTATCTACTTCGGCCCTGTTTTTTAAACTGCTGAGGGGTTCGCTGGCAGCATTGCCCGGCAATGGATCTTGCATTTCTGGCGTGCAAGCCAGCACAAACCAAGTACACAATACGGGCAGTACCAATGCATAGCGCCACCGTTGGCGCCAATTAGTAGGAGTTTTATAAAGCATCTTAATTCTTGTTTTTAACAGGTTTTGGTGATAAAACGCATGGCTCAAGGCCATGGCAGGAACCTGAAACGACTGGCTCAGCAACAATTCCGAATATTGTTTAGGCTGACCGGCAGAACCATCTGCATCAGCCAGAAATTCGTGAACGGTAACCAAGCTACGCTTCACAAAGAACCAAACCGGATTGAACCAAAAAAGCACCGACACCACCTGAAGGAACAACAGGTCGAAAGAATGGTGTTGTCGGATGTGCACCAACTCGTGGTTCACAACTATTTCCTTGGCATTTCCCGATAAGGAACCGTTGAGGAACAGGACATTTAGAAAAGAAAATGAAGGTTGCTCATCTGGTAAATACACTTCCCAATGGCTGGAATGGCGCACTTTAGCAGAGCGGAGAAACAGGCGCATCAGGTTGGTAATTTGCCAAACCAGTCGCAGCCCCAATAGTCCAACAACTGCCCAATAACTCCACAAAAGCCACGACATCCAAGGGATAGAAGCTTGAGGAAGTGCACCAACTACCACCTCATTGAGTGAAAGTTGGGGAAGGGCCGAGGCCATTGGAGTGGGCGGCAATTCTACCAAGGGTAGCAATAGCCCCACAACCGGAATGAGCAGTAAGAACAAGCGATTCCAGGCGAACGTAGTCAGTCGATGTACACTTAGCCGATAGCAGGCATACAGAGCAGCCACCAATAAATTGGCTTCCAGGGTATAAACGAGAAAGTTATTCATCTTTGGCCGGGTCGTTTTGTTGTTCGCGAAGCAATCGAAGGAGTTCGTCGGTCTCTTGGAGACTTAAATTCTCCTCTTCTACAAAGAAGGAAACCATTTGCTTTAAGCTTCCGCCGAAAAAGCGGTCTAAGAGTCCTTTCGCAGCAAATTTGCTGTAGTCTCCCTTCTCTACCAATGGATAGTATTCATGGGTTTTGCCAAAGGCATGGTAGCCCACAAAGCCCTTTTTTTCCAATATCCGAATAATGGTAGAGACGGTATTGTATGCAGGGCGCGGAGGAGGTAGCTCCTGGAGCACATCCTTCACAAACCCTTTTTTCAAATGCCAAAGCACTTGCATGACCTGTTCCTCTGCTTTGGTAAGTTCCTTCATGAACCGAAGGTATAACTAATTTTTTAGTTTGAAAACTATTTTTTTAGTTAATGAGGGGAATTTTGGTGTAAGTGTCTTAAAATGAGCACTTAATCAGAATTCAATGATGCGTTCAACTTTGTTTTGTCGCAAGTAGCCGCGGATGATGTGGTGGATGTCTCGGTTGTCGTCGTAGGGTTTTACCCATTCCCGCAGATCTTCTGGCGGAAGGTGTGCTTCCGAAACCGGCACAAAGCCAAACCCTTGGTAACGCCCGTTTTCAATGAGCACTACCGAGCGCAGGTCTTCCGATTTGCCTTTATCAATCAACATCAAGTTGGGTTTTCGGTATTCCAGGTGCTGTAAAGCTTGGGCAACCCGCTCGTTGTAGCTATCGGGGTCTTCTTGTTGAAGACAGGCACCGCGGCACTGCCGCAGCTTATAGCCAAAACAAGCATCACCGGCGGAATACAAACCGCACAACGAGTGGCACAATTCGAACCGTCGAACCATGCGTTCCAGCACGGCATTGGCCTCTGTCTTGGAAAAGAAAGAGAGGGGAGGAGTTTGATACCCTTTGATGTTTTCGATGCGCAACCGAACGAAACCTTCCAGGTCGCGCTCCGCCACAATGGCGCATTTGGGCCGCACCCGGCGTTGCTGAGAATTGAAAGGCGGTTGCTGGGTTTTGATTTCGTGCGACTCCTTGAGCAGGGCCACCAGCTCACTGCCCGTCAATTCGTAATCCACATCGGCGATGGATTGGGCAAGGTTGGCCGATTTGCCGGTTTTGTCGTTGCGCAAATGCGTCATCACCCGTTTTTTGATGTTGTTGCTTTTGCCCACATACATCAACAGCCCCGTTTTGTTGTAGAGGTAATACACTCCGGTAGCCTCTGGTAGGTTGTTTACCTTCTCCACATCGAGGTGTGGCGGTAGTTCCCGTGCCAACATCCTGCCCGAAGCCATAGCAATGCTCCCTTTCGGATCTGACGCAATCAATAGTTTGAACAGTTCTACCGTAGCCAGGGCATCACCAGACGCCCGGTGCCGGGCAGTAATGGGAATATCGAGCTCTTTGCACAACTTGCCCAAGCTGTAGGAGCGGTGCCCCGGAATCAGCCGCCGGGCCAGCCGAACAGTACAAAGCCGCTTGCGATCATAAGGGTAGCCAAGTGCTTTAAACTCATTGCGTATAAAATGGTAATCGAACGAAACATTGTGGGCAACAAACACACAATCCTGGGTGATCTTTACCAGCTGTTTGGCTACCTCATAAAACTTGGGAGCGCTGGCCACCATTTGGTTGTTGATGCCCGTGAGTTTGGAAATGTGGTAGGGGATAGGGCGCTCCGGGTTTACCAGGGTTACCAGTTCATCCACCACTTTTTCACCATCAAACACAAACACTGCGATCTCAGTGATTTTGTCGTTGGTGCTGCTTCCTCCAGTAGTTTCAATGTCGATTATGGCATACATCTGCTCTTCAAAATTAGAAAAGCATCAGCAGTAGATTTGGGAAAATTGGGAAAAGCTTTCCGCCAATTTTCCACAAAACCTAAGCCCCACAGGATTCGCCAATAGCGGCACCAGTGGGGCTTCATCTAAACAAGCACGTTTGAATTATTCTACCAATTGGTAGCGCAAAAGCCTACGCCGAATCTTGGTGTCGGCATTGGAGAAAAAGAAGGATTCATCGCCCACTATGCCGATACCATCGGCCCAAAAGATGTATTGAAATTGCGGATTACTCCAACTCACCGGAAAAGCCGTAATGATGGCGGTACGTTTTGCGATGACATCGAAAGTTCCGGCAGGCGTTTCCCATTCGAACCCAGGGTCTACCATTTGAGCGTAGAAATTGGTTTGGATGCTGGCATCATAAAAAGTGGAGAAGGTATCGTTGGAGATCACCGGAGTGAAAGCAACAGCCCCATCTTCAGCAATCAGTTGCTGGTTTTCTTTTCTAAGCAAACTCAAATAGGGCGCGTTGAAGTAAGTACCACGCTCTACGCGGTAGCTTTGTCCGTTGATTACCGAATCTTCATCGAGGTAGATACTATCCACATAGTTTTGAAGGGTCACTTCTCCCTGTGCGTTGGTAGAGCTCACTTCATATACCCAATAACTGCCCGTTTTGCCAGGCGTGTATTCAGGATCAGGTTCGCAGGCAATGGGTTCGTCATCGTCTTTGCAGGCAGTAAGCACCAAGCCAGTTGCCAGCAGCAAAAAGGGCCAATTTTTCATGATTGAATGGTTTTTTAGGTTGAACGGGGGAGAAACGGGAGTCCAAGAATCTTAGTGCCGCTACCCAAAACCAATCGTTTTCAAGTTGCCTGCGAATTAGTTTATTGTGTCAATAATTTCTGCACTACCGCTGCGTTGGCCTGAAATTTGAAACCAAAGAATCATGGTTAAAACCGCTTAAGCATCCACATTTGAGGAAACTCACAACCATCAATTCCAGTAAGAAAATGGAATACTTTTTACAACGTCATCCGATTTGCCGAATCCGTACGTTACTTTTAAACACCAGAAGTTCAACCATTGCTATGCCTAACCTAAAACCGAATCTTGTGAGAATCCAATTGATGTTCCTTATTGTGTCGTTTTTTATGATCCTTCCCACATTTGGGCAAGTAGGAATGACCTTTCCCGACCTGCCGGCGGAGACTGTAGAAAACGTAAAAGAGCAACTACCCGGTTCCACCAAAGGGAAGTTTACCCTGGTAGGCATCGCCTACTCCGAAGACGCCGAAAAAGACTTGCGGTCATGGTACGATCCGGTATACAACCTGTTTATCGACAAAAGCGGCATGTACGAGTTGATATACGATGTGAATGTGCGCATGGTGCTGATGTTTCCCGGCCTCACCAAAGTGGCAATGGACAAAGCCAAGCAAAACATGAAAGCCAATACCGATCCCAGCCTCTATCCCTATGTTTTGTTTTATGGCGGAGAATTCAAGCCCTACAAAACCAGTTTGAAGCTAAAAGACAAAAGCAAGCCCTACATCTTTGTGTTGGACGAAAATGGAAAGATCATTTATGCCACCTCTGGCGGCTATTCCGAAAAGAAGCTCGATGAGATTGGCGAACTGGTAGAATTGGATTAGTCGCCCTTTTGAAGTAAAGCAAGAAAGGGCGGCATCCGTGAGGATACCGCCCTTGGTATAATGCTAATATCGAGTTGTATTCTTAGTACGATCTGATAAAATCAGCTCGAAATATTGCAGTTAGGCTGCGAGAACTTTAAGGTCAGGATATTTCTCTTTCCACATGCTCAGCGCTTGCATGTCTCGCACCGTGATGATCGTTTTATGATCCAGCCTTACCCGAATGGTAGGGCGTGTATCTTCCACGATCGCCTTCTTACGCTTTGTTTTCTGACTCATAATTTTGGAGTTATAACTTAATAGTCGGTTATCCCTATAACGACAATAACACCGAAATAGTTTCTTAAAAGACGTTAAAACAGCATGTAAAGGTTGGAATCCTGATGAATTTTATGTTTTTGTAGTCTCCAAAAAGCCATCATTGGCAGCTGTATTACATGAACAAGAGGCAAAGTGAATTCGTTAAGTTTGCCCAAACCAAACGGCATGCTACTAATCATTTCTCCTGCCAAAACGCTGGATTTTGAAACTCCTCTGGCACAACTGCCTCACTCTCAACCCGAATTCGTTTCCGAATCGGAAAAGCTCATCACCAAACTAAGGACCCTTTCTCGCAAGAAGATTGGCGAATTGATGAGTATTAGCCCTGCACTGGCCTCGCTCAACCATCAACGGTACCAACAATGGCACAACACATTCGAAGCCGGAGAAGCCCGTCAAGCGCTTTTAGCATTTAAAGGCGAAGTTTATCGGGGGCTGGCCGCAGATACATTTTCTGAGGAGGACCTCAACTATGCTCAGAATCACCTCAGAATCTTATCTGGTTTGCATGGCGTGTTGCGGCCGCTCGACCTCATTCATCCTTACCGTTTAGAAATGGGCACCCGGCTCCCGGTTCGCAGAAGGAAAAATCTTTACCACTTTTGGGACGATACCCTCACCAAATTCATTAACCGCGATCTGGAAACCCAAACGGAAGCCGTATTGGTCAACCTGGCCTCGCAAGAATATTTTAAAGCTGTCCACCCGCATAAGGTAAAAGGCAGAATTCTCAACATTCATTTCAAAGAATGGAAAAATGGTGAGTTGAAAGTGATCATGACCTTTGCCAAGCATGCTCGGGGCCTAATGGCTGCTTACCTGTTGCGCAACCGGATAGAAACCGCCGAGGAAATCAAAGGTTTTGATGTTGACGGCTATGGGTACAACGATCGTTTTTCCACCGAAAACGATTGGGTTTTCACACGTGAATAGAAGCTATTTCAAGTCTTCATGAGCAACTTGGGCATCGGTCGGCTACAAGACAGATTGCCCGGGTAGGTCGACCTATCTTTGTAGGTATGAAAGAGAATCGCGAAACCATGGCTCCCGTTTTGGCCGAGGCAGTTGATTACCACACCTACCGGGAGTTGATCGAAAATTTATTAGCTGAAAACAAAACTACCGGGCCCAATCAATCGGAGGCCATGGTGCAATACACCCAAATGAATCATCAGCGGATGGCTCGATGGGACAAGCGAACACAACTTTCCGAGGAAACCTTGGGGGTATTGGAAGCCATTACGCATCCACAACTTTGGGTAATCATTACCGAAGGGTGGTGCGGTGATGCAGCACACAGTGTACCTGTAATCGCCAAAATGGCCGAGTCGAATCCGAACATTGATTTGCGCCTGGTGTTGCGAGACGAGAACCCCGATTTCATGGACCGTCATCTAACCAATGGTGGTAAGTCCATTCCAAAATTGGTGGTGCTCGATGGTGAATCGCATGAGCAACTTTGGGAGTGGGGGCCAAGACCAGCACCCGCTCAGGCTATGGTGATGGAATACAAAGCATTACCTGATCCTCCGCCTTACAGCGAATTCGTTAAAAACGTACAGCTGTGGTATTCCCGAGACAAAACAGTACGTATCCAACAAGAAGTAGCAGAAGGCCTTAGGGCCATTACCGTACCGGAGGTAAGCTAATTTACCTCTTTGAGTAGCAAGAAAAAGGCGTTTCAGAAATGAGACGCCTTTTTTGTTGTGTGCCATATAGGGGTTTCCAAGGGAATAGAAATCAATCTTGTTTTATAGTGTAGATGTTGTTGTAGTGTAAAATAGTTTTGTTTATAATTTGGTTTATAAAATAAACTTAATTACTTTCGAAGAAATCAATATCACATGAAAACAGAAGAAAGCATCCAAATCATTGAAGAAATGATCGCCACCGCCCGCAAAGATGTGGGTGGAGATGGCTATTTGTACCTCAGCTGGGGATACCTCGTATTGGTTTCCGGTATTATGCACTACCTATTGCTGATGATCACCACCTTTAGCATGCCATGGCTACCTTGGCCTATTTTAATGTCGCTGGGGGGCATCAATCAGTTTATTTACATCTACCGACAAGAAAAAAATCGGAAACGCTCTGTTTCTGCGGTAGAGCGAATGCTGGGTTATCTGTGGGGAGCCGTTTTTATATGCCTCATTTTGGTGTTGGGCATGGTGGGCTACAAGGAGTTTATCGTAGAGCAAAACAGTCAATTGGCCTACGTGTTGGTGTTGGTGTTGTATGGTATTGGCACTTTTGTTTCGGGTGGCGTACTACAGTTCAAACCTTTGATCTTTGGAGGAATTGCCTCTTGGGTAATTGCCCTGGTTGCTTATCAGGTATCTTTTGATTTGCAATTGTTGCTCCTCTCCTTGGCCATTGTTGTCTCCTACATTCTTCCCGGGCATCTGCTGATTGCCAAACAACGCCAGCCTCATGTTTGATGCACTCGACCCCTTGCTGCACTCTCAATTGCGTTTGGCAGTGATGTCGTTGCTGATGAACTTTGAGTTTGCCGACTTCACCTACCTGAAAGAGAAAACAGGTGCCACTGCGGGAAACCTTAGTGTGCAGATCGATAAGTTGGAGAAGGCGGGTTATTTGGATATAGAAAAGACGTATAAGGGAAAACGTCCACTTACCCGCTGCCATATTACCAAGTCAGGCATTAATGCTTTTGAGACTTATGTAAAAGCACTCAACTCTTATTTGAAACCGGATTCTCCATCATGAGAGGCGGGCAAAATGGTTGCGGCTTGGTTTTTGTTCTTTGTGCACATCTTTTTTAACTTGAAATAGATTTATATTCTTCGGAACTTAGCACCGTAGAAGATATTGCGCTCCAAAGACTGACCTATGAAACGACTGAGACTATTTTCCTGCCTTCTTTTCGTTACCCTGCTAAGCAACTTTGCTTTGGCTCAAGACGACGACAATTCCATGAAATTCATTACCGACGGCGATATTCCCATTTCTGGATTTGCAGGCCCAATTTTAGAAATGTCCGACATCAGTGGTGATCTGGCCATATCTGGGGGGGTAGGAGCAGGCATTCTATTTTACCGCAACTTTTATGTAGGTGGCTACGGAATGCAGCTGATCAATGATCACCGCTACACCTTTCGTGCAGACTCTACGCTTACATTAGGCTATCAAACCGCTGGTGCCTGGTTGGGCTACCTCAACCGATCCAACGACATTGTGCACATCGGATTGAGCACCAAACTCGGCTGGGGGAACATGAATTTTGATAACCGCCTGGGCAACGAAGTAGAATCGTCCAATCTATTTTTGGTTACTCCCCAGCTGGAAATAGAGGTAAACATCGCTCCGTTTGTGAAAGTCAACTTCGGAGCAGGCGTTCGCTTAGTTTCCGGATTAGACGATAGCCAATTCTACAACGACGACGACTTTAGTAGTCCGGTCGGTTCGGTTTCCTTGTTGTTTGGCTGGTTCGACGATTAATTAGAAATGAATGCGATCTCGGTAGTCGGATGCGGTTGGATGGGCTTGCCCCTGGCAAAGCAGCTAATTCAATTCGGTTATCGGGTAAAAGGCAGCGTAACCCGCGTTGAAAAGCTACCCCTGCTTCGAGAAAACGGAATTGAACCTTATCAGTTATTACTGAATCCTGGTGCAACACATCCCGTAAACCCCACATTGTGGGCAAGCGAGGTATTGATCGTCAACATACCGCCCGGCATTCGTAAGGGCAATTCGCCAGAGCATCACTTAGAACAATTGACCAATCTGGTGCGGCTCATGGCCGAATCCACCATCCGGAAAGTCATTTTTGTAAGTTCTACTTCCGTATATCCCGATTTAGGGCGCAAAGTGAGCGAAGAAGATGAGTACTATCCTCCCGAATCGCTTGCTGGTAAAACCCTGCGAAGGGCAGAATCCATTTTCCAGGAGTTAACCTCCGTACAAACAACCGTTTTGCGGCCCGCTGGCCTGGTGGGTCCCAACCGACCACCGGGACGATTTTATGCAGGGAAAAAAGATATCCCAGGAGGATCCGCTCCGGTAAACCTGGTGCACCTCGACGATGTGATTGGCGCAATTCAAAATATTTTGGAGCAAAACGCCTGGGGAGGCACCTATAATTTGTGCGCTACCAAGCATCCTACCAAAGCGCAGTTCTATACCCAGGCTGCTCAATCGCTCGGCTTGCCGCTACCCCAATTTGACCCCTTGCCAGCCACCAGATTTAAAAGTGTGGACGGCAGCAAAATAAGTCGGGAACTGGGGTTTAAATACCAACACCCGGATCCCATGCAATGGATATAAAGAGCTACATCCATTCCCAGGCCGACCGATAAGCGTCCTTAGATTCGCAATACTCAACCAATTGTTGGTAAAACCCATGTGCTCCCAACGTAGCACTATCACCAATCATCACCAATTTTAAACGGGCTCGGGTCATGGCCACGTTCATTCTGCGGTAATCACTCAAAAAGCCGATTTCGCTTTTTTCATTGGACCGTACCAAACTGATAAAAACCAGGTCCCTTTCCTGGCCCTGAAAAGAATCGATGGTATTGATGGTTAGTGTTAAGTTGTTCCAACCTTCCATTGGAATTTCTCCCTGAAGGTGTTTCACCTGTTCACGATAAGGGGAGATAACGCCCACCGTAAAGGTTCCCTGACTAGTGAGGCCAGCATCCAACGCTTCCAATTGGCGCAATAAAATACCCGCTTCGCCGGCATTGTAGAGGCTACGGCTTTCGGGGTGTTGCTTTTCGTCAAAACCACATCCGGCCGTGTCTACATAGGTAATGGCCGGGGCGAGCGCTGCCGGAATCTGGCGGTCTTCAATGGCTTCAGCAGCTTTAAGAGCACCCTTATAAAACTGAAGGTTTGAAAATTCCATAATGGCGGCCTCCATCCGGTATTGGGTGTTGAGCAAAGAAACCTTGGGCAGTCGTTTTTGAAGCCTTTCCAATAAAGTTTGGTTAAAACCTTGCCGTTGCGCCTCTGCCGAAAGTAAAGTAGGCGGCAATTGCAAGGGATCGCCGGCAAGAATTACTTTTCGCGCTTTCAAAATAGGAATCAAGGTAGCTGGCTCGAGGGCTTGCCCGGCTTCGTCGATCACCAGGGTATCAAAAGCGCGTTTGCGTAAATAGCGGCTGGCAGCTCCTACTAAGGTGCAACAAACCAGTTGCCCCTGATCCAATACCTGCTGCAACAGGTAGTCCTCCATTTGTCGGGCTTCCTGAGCGATGGCTTTGGCCTCCTGAAGCAGAAACTTACGCTGCTCGCGTTCGGCTTTTCCAAACTTGCGTTTGTATTTCAGTGCCATGGAGCGGTATTCTTCCGCTTTGCGCTTGCTGCGTTTCAGTTCTTTGTATTGTGGATGGTTGGTGAGGCGCGCTTCTAAAGTATGTGCTACAATGCTTTCATCCACCCGGCTCAAGTTGCCAATGCGTACCACTGATAGGCCGGCATTGGCCGCCCGGGTAACCAAGAGGTCGGTAGCGGCATTGCTGGGAGCGCAAACCAAAATTTGTTGTTCTGTTCGGGCAATGGTTTGCAGCAAGCCAATGAGTGTGGTGGTTTTTCCAGTACCTGGAGGACCGTGAATCACCGCAAGGTCCTCGGCGGCTATAGCCGTGGCCACCGCTTCGTTTTGTGAATCGTTTAGCCCCGGTAGGGCAGGAGTAGGGGTATCTGTAAAATGTACGGTTCGATCTCCGTAAAGCAATTCGCGTAATTCCCGGGTGCGGTCATGCTCTGCCTTTTGAAAAGCCTTGAGGGCGAATTCCATTTCCCGAAAACTGGTCGAGTCAAACATCAGGTCGATTCCCCACTTGCCCGTGTCGTAATTCTCCGGCAGTTCGTCTTGCTGCAAAATGAGCTTCATCCGGTTTTTGTCTACCCAGTGTACTGAAGCCGCTACGGTTTGCATTTGTCCACTCAAGTCTTCGCTGAAAAGCCGCACGACCTTTCCCGCCTGAAACTGGTGAGGTGTGCCATGGTTACGGGTGCGTTCCATTACCAGAAAGGGATAATCGCCCAGTCCGTAACCACTTTCTACTGCGGCTACCGGATACCAGGTTACCCCATTTTCTACCCTTTCGGTCAACTCCGTCTTTTCAATTTTTTCCCGGTAATCGTTCCAGGCCGCTTCCCGCTCCATGGCCAGCCAGGCCTCCAATTGTGTGAGGTGCTTGATCGATGCGCTCATGCGGTGAAAGTACCAAATCTAAAGCAGGCCAAAGCCCGACAATTTGGCTAACTTTGCCGCCCAATTACCAAAATCAACCATACATGACCACAGCAGAAATTCAAACTCCCAAGGGAACCATGAAAGTGGAGTTTTTCGAGAAAGATGCTCCCAATACGGTAGCGAACTTTGTGAAACTGGCCAAAGATGGCTTTTACAATGGATTGACTTTTCATCGCGTTATTCCCGATTTTGTAGTGCAAGGTGGTTGCCCCAATGGTACCGGTGCCGGTGGACCAGGGTATTCAATCGATTGTGAGCTGGACGGCGACAACCAATACCACGATCGCGGGGTGTTGTCAATGGCGCATGCTGGCCGCAACACCGGAGGAAGCCAGTTTTTCATTTGCCATAGCCGGAAAAATACCGCTCACCTCGACCGTAACCACACCGTTTTCGGTAAAGTGGTAGAAGGTCTGGACATCATTGACCAAATCAATCAGGGCGACACCATGGATCAAGTGATCATTCACGAGTCCTAAGCGTGTAGACCTACTTACAGTATAAAAATGGACGGGCTGCTGATTTCAGTGGCCCGTTTTCGTTGCGGTCTATTATAAGTCTTGAAACAAGCGGATTTCATAGAGGTAACTTGGTAGTTCGACGGGATTCATCTACTTTTGCCCTCCCAATTTAAAGGGATAACCGGAAATCCCAATGTTTAAAAGCCTTTCGTCATTTTCCGGAGTTGACGAGATACAAAGCCAGCCTAGCATGGCAGATGAAACCAAGAAAGCTGCTGAAGAAGTGGAAAACAACACTCCGGCAGAAGAAACACCAGCTACCGAACCTGTAGCTGAAACTCCCGAAAACAAAGAACCTGAAGCTGCCACTGAAGCAGCAGAAGCACCCAAAGCAGAAGAAACTGCTGAGGAACCTGCGGCTGTTGAAGAAGTTGCTGAAGCTCCTGAAGCCGCTCCTGCGGAAGAAAAGGAAGCTCCTGTAGCGGAAGAAGCTGCTCCCGAAAAAGCAGAAGCTGCTCCTGAAAAGGAGGAAGCTGCTCCTGTAGCGGAAGAAGCCGCTCCTGAGAAAGCAGAAGAAGCTGCTCCTGTAGCAGAAGAAGTTGCTTCTGAAAAAGCAGAAGCTACTCCTGAGAAAACGGAGGAGGCTCCTGCAAAAGCGGAAGAAGCTGTTGCGGAAAAAGCCGAAGAGGCGCCAGCAAAAGAGGAGGCGCCAGCCCCCGAGTTCAAGCTTTCGGAAATTAAGCCGCTCGAAGATTTCGATTGGGACAAACTCGGTAAACAAGCCGAAGGTTATTCCACCGATGAGCGCTTGAAATTAGAAGACATTTACGACAAAACCCTCACCTCGATTGCTGAGCATGAAGTGGTAGAAGGTATTGTGGTAAAAAAGACCAAAAAAGAAGTTGTAGTAAACATTGGTTACAAATCGGACGGCATTGTTCCCGTTTCCGAGTTTCGCTACAACCCCGACCTCGACGAAGGACAGCAGGTAGAGGTTTACGTTGAGTCACAAGAAGACAAAAATGGTCAGTTGGTGCTTTCGCACAAGAAAGCCCGCACCTTGAAAGCTTGGGACAACGTGAACAATGCCTTGAAAAACGAAGAGGTAATCAAAGGATTCGTAAAATGCCGCACCAAAGGTGGTCTCATTGTAGACGTATTCGGCATCGAAGCCTTCTTGCCCGGTTCGCAAATTGATGTGAAGCCAATCCGTGACTACGATATGTACGTTGGAAAGGCGATGGAATTCAAAGTGGTGAAAATCAACCAGGAATTCCGCAACGTTGTGGTATCGCACAAAGCCCTCATCGAAGCCGAACTGGAGCAACAAAAAGCCGAAATTATTTCGAAACTGGAGAAAGGCCAGGTACTGGAAGGAACCGTCAAAAACATTACTTCTTACGGTGTATTCATCGATCTTGGTGGTGTAGATGGTCTGATCCACATTACCGACCTTTCCTGGGGACGCATCAACCATCCAGAGGAAATCGTGGAGTTGGATCAAAAACTCAACGTGGTTATTCTGGATTTCGACGACGAGAAAAAACGGATTGCTCTCGGCCTCAAGCAACTTTCCAAGCATCCTTGGGAAGCACTGGACGAAAACCTCAAGGTGGGCGATACTGTGAACGGAAAAGTGGTGGTTTTGGCCGACTACGGTGCATTCGTAGAGATTGCTCCTGGTGTAGAAGGTTTGATCCACGTTTCCGAAATGTCGTGGTCGCAGCATTTGCGCACCGCTCAGGATTTCTTCAAAGTAGGGGATGCAGTGGAAGCTGTTATCATGACCCTCGACCGCGAAGAGCGCAAAATGAGCTTGTCGACCCGTCGTTTGACCCCAGATCCATGGGAGGCGATCGAGTCCAAATACCCGGTGGAGTCTCGTCACACCGCCAAGGTGACCAACCTATCGAACTTTGGAGTTTTTGTAGAACTCGAAGAAGGAATCGACGGATTGGTACACATCTCTGATTTGAGCTGGTCCAAGAAAATCAACCATCCAGGTGAAGTAACCAAAGTTGGTGAAGACATGGAGGTAGTAGTCTTGGAAATTGACAAAGACAACCGCCGTTTGAGTTTGGGCCACAAGCAATTGGAAGAAAACCCATGGAATGTATTCGAAACCGTGTTTACCCTCGGTTCGGTACACAAAGGAACCATTCTCAGCAAAACCGACAAAGGTGGCATCGTAGCATTGCCTTACGGTGTAGAAGGATTCGCACCCAACCGTCACTTGATGAAAGAAGATGGCAAACGGGCTGAAGCCGACGAAACCCTTGATTTCGAAGTGTTGGAGTTCAACAAAGACGCCAAGAAAATCATTGTTTCGCACACCCGCCTGCACGAAGCTGCTTCCAAAGCAGAACGCGATGCGGAGAACAAACGTCAGAAAGCCGAGCAATCTGCTACCCGCAAGAAGGTTCAGAACATGAACGAGAAAGTGGAGCGGACTACTTTGGGCGATTTGAGCGTATTGGCTTCCTTGAAATCTGAAATGGAAGATGCTGAAAAAGCTGCTAAGCCAACTGCTTCTAAAAAAGCCGCGCCTGCCAAGAAAGCAGAAAAGGCTCCTGAAGCAGAAGATGCCGGAGAGGCTAAAGAAGGCGAAGCAGAAGCTTAATCTAAATTGACAACCATCATTAGAAGAGGATAAACCATCCTTAACGAATGATTCTCACTGAAAGAAAAATCACCCTCCCCGAGGGTGATTTTTTTTATCCTATATTTGCGCCCAATCGATCATGCAGCCGCGGGTTATTCTAAATAGCAGGCAATTAGAGCTCACCATCAACCGCCTTTGCCGCCAGTTGATCGAGAATCACGACGATTTTTCGAACTCTGTACTTATTGGCTTGCAGCCTAGAGGCGTTTTCCTGGCCCAGCGTATTTATCATTTGCTGCAGGAAATGACCGGATGTGATACCATCGACTTTGGGCAATTAGACATCACTTTTTTTCGGGACGATTTTCGCCGGCGAAACTCTCCCTTGATTCCCAACCAAACGACGATCGATTTTTTGGTGGAAAACAAAAAAGTGGTAATGATTGATGATGTGCTCTACACCGGTAGAACGATTCGGGCGGGTCTTGACGCGATGTTGGCCTTCGGGCGTCCGGCAGGAGTGGAATTGTTGGTGCTGATTGATCGGCGTTTTCGACGACACCTTCCAATACAGCCCGATTATACCGGAAAAACCGTTGATTCAGTTATCTCTGAACGAGTAGACGTACGTTGGGAAGAAACCGATGGTACCAACGAAGTGATTTTGAATTCGCTAAAAAAACACGATGAGTGAGTTAAGTTCCGACCACCTGCTGGGGATCAAATACCTCAACGAAGCGGACATCGAACTGATTTTTTCCACTGCCGATAACTTTAAGGACGTTATCAATCGTCCCATCAAAAAAGTTCCCTCGCTGCGTGACATCACCATTGCCAATCTTTTCTTCGAAAACTCAACGCGTACCCGGCTTTCTTTCGAACTGGCTGAAAAACGACTTTCCGCCGATGTGGTCAATTTTTCGGCTGCTTCTTCTTCTGTGAAGAAAGGTGAAACGTTGATCGATACGGTCAACAACATTTTGGCCATGAAGGTGGATATGGTGGTGATGCGTCACCCTAATCCCGGGGCAGGGCTGTTTCTCTCCCAACACGTTGATTCTCGAATTGTCAATGCGGGAGACGGTGCTCACGAGCACCCTACCCAGGCGTTACTAGATGCCTTTTCTATTCGGGAGCGTTTGGGAGCAGTGAGCGGGAAAAAAGTGCTCATCGTTGGTGATATTTTGCACTCACGGGTGGCGTTGTCCAATATTTTTTGTTTGCAAAAGCTGGGCGCAAAAGTGATGGTTTGTGGACCGCCTACCTTGATGCCCAAATACATTCAATCGCTTGGGGTAGAGGTGGAGTTTAATCTGGATAAGGCCCTGGCATGGTGCGATGTGGCCAATATGCTGCGCATTCAACTGGAACGGCAAGATACCCGCTTTTTTCCCAGCCTACGGGAGTATTCTATGCTGTATGGCTTGACTAGCGATCGGTTGAACCGTTTGGATCGGAAAATTATTGTGATGCATCCCGGCCCCATCAACCGGGGGGTCGAAATTACTTCTGAAGTAGCTGATTCAGAGCACAGCATCATACTCGATCAAGTAGAAAATGGGGTCGCCATACGCATGGCCGTGTTGTACCTGCTGGCCAGTAAAATCGAGCGCTTAGCTTGAGGCAGGAATTCACCCGGCAATTTGTTTTATATTTGCTTATAAGTGCATTCTGGATAAAAAAGGTTTCATGACAAGCTCAAATTTCGAAATAGAAGTTAAGGACAAGTATGTGGTGCTCCGACTGCTGAGTGAGAAGCTGGACGGCGTGATTTCTCCTGAACTCAAAACACATCTGGTGGAAATCAATTCACAAGGCCATCAGAACATAATCATCGACCTTGCACATACTCGATATTGTGATTCCTCTGGTCTGAGCGCCATTCTGGTGGGCAACCGTCTTTGCAAGAACACAGGAGGAACCTTTGTTATTTGCCAACTTCAGCCCATGGTGATGAAACTCATCTCCATTTCTCAGCTCAACAACATTTTGAACATCACCCCAACCCTGCAAGAAGCCGTTGATTATGTATTGATGGAAATTATGGAGAAAGGGATGAAAGATTCTGAATAGCCTAACTTTTACATGCCCCCAACCCCCGATTTTATATGAAAAAATTATTTACACTACTTCTTGTCTCTACCTTCTTAGCTGGCTTCCAGCAGGCTTATGCCCAATGCACGCCTGATCCGAATGTAGATAGCCTCATTGCACCAACTCCTGGTCCTTTGGCCGATGCAGAAATAAATATGGCTTACAGTTCGGTTATTACAGTTTCCGTGCCTGCCGATACTACACTGCCGATCATTGGGGTTACGCCCATCGATTCGGCTCGAATTTCTGCCATCAATGGTTTGCCTCCTGGCTTAACGTTTCAATGCAATCCTGCTTCCTGCGGCTTCCCTGGAGGAACCTTGGGATGTATTTTGCTCTCAGGCACAGTTACTGATGCTTCTCTCATTGGCAATACCTATCCACTTTCGGGTACATTAGAAGTATTTGCGATTGGACAAACCTTTAGTTCAGCTATCACGGGTTATTCCATTGATATTGTGGGTGGTACCAGTACCAATACTTTACAACTTACTCAAAATAGTTCATTCGAATTGTACCTCAACCAACCTAACCCTTTTCAAAATACCACCAACATTGGTTTCAACTCTCCTACAGTTGATCAATATGAGTTTCGGGTATTGAACATGTTGGGAGAAGAAGTACACTATGAGAAAGTAGAAGCTCAAAGCGGTAAAAACAACATTGTGTTTGATGGAGCCTTTTTGCCCGCAGGCTTTTACCTCTACATGTTGAGCAACGGCAAATACAGCAGCAGTTCACGAATGATTATTTCCGATCGCTAAGGGCGGCTAATGGAGTTTTCGCTGACCGTGTTGGGAAGCAGCTCTGCCTTACCCACTGCTACCCGTCATCCTTCGGCTCACGTACTCAACGTCAACGAAAAGTATTACCTCATCGACTGCGGTGAAGGAACCCAGATGCAGCTGCGCAAATACCGGTTCCGTTTTCAGCGCATCGATCATATTTTCATCAGCCATCTTCACGGAGATCACTATTTTGGTTTGGTAGGTTTGTTGACCAGCATGATTTTGCTGGGACGCAACAAGCCCCTCACGATTTTTGCACCTGCAGACTTAGAAGCCCTCATTGAGTCTCAGCTTGAAGGTATTCCCGCTAAGCACCGCTTTGAAGTGTGCTACATCCCCCTGGATTTTACCCAGCCACAAATCATTCATGAAGATAAGAGGGTTACAGTGCAATCCTTTCCGGTGCAACACCGTGTGCCTACCTGTGGATTCATCTTTAGAGAACAACCGCGTTTGCGCAACGTGCGTAAACCAGCTTTAGTGGCCTATGAAATACCGCTTTTGGCGATACCGGGCATCAAGGCAGGGAAAGATTATATTACTCCGGATGGGGAGGTGATTCCCAATGATCAATTAACGGTTGATCCTCCCAACCCACGTTCATTTGCTTACAGTGCAGATACTCAATACTTGCCCGAATTGGCCGATATGTTGCGCGAGGTAGATTTACTTTATCACGAAGCTACTTTCGGCGATGATTTATTGGAACGGGCACAAAAAACCAGGCACACAACCGCCCGACAAGCCGCTTCATTGGCAAAAGCCGCTGGAGTGAAGCAGTTGGTACTGGGGCACTTTTCAGCCCGTTACAAGACCTTAGAAAAGCTTGAACAAGAAGCGAAAGAGGAGTTTGCCGAAGCGCAATTAGCTGTGGAGGGTACCACTTACAGTGTGGCACTGGAAACTTTTAAAAAATAAGTGGTTGTAGAAAGGCGGCTACCAATCAAACTCGTCGTCGTCCGCATCGAGAATCATCAGCGCTTCCGTGAGCTCTCCGGTCGTTTTCCGGTCGTTTTGCTTCTTAGCAATTTGCTTGCCGCGTTTGTAAACATCAATGGCGGTGTCTACCTGGTTGATTTGCTCGTAGAGCTTGCCGAGTTTATAGTAAGCTCCTAAATACTCAGGATCGAGCTTCAGCATGGCTTCAATGGTATCAATGGATTTTTGAAGCTCACCATGCTTTTCATACTCTAATGCAGCAGCGTATTGCAAGAACGAATCAGTAGGATTCTTTTGCAACATTTCTTCGATCATTTGAAGGCGACCTTGCTCCATGGGAATATCAATTTCACACCTAAGTTAACCAATATTCGGCCCCCTTCGGCGGTAAAGCCTAAGAAGTTGACGAAATTCTGTTGAAGTAAAGTGGGAGGCTCCGGTTTATTAACCGATTAGCGGAAAAGGGTCAGGTGACCACGATAAGCTTGTTCTCGCCCATTGCGGTCGAAGAACTCAATAGCATACACATAAACCCCTTGAGGAAGTTCATCCCCATCATTAAAACGGCGTCCGTTCCAGTAGGTATTGATATCTGACGTTTCGAAAACCCGATCTCCCCAACGGTCGTATACCTTAAACGAATAGTTGTCGGTAATGAAAATGTTTGCGATGGGTCCGAAAGTTTCGTTGGCATTGTCTCCATTGGGAGAAAATGCATTGGGAATGTAAAACGTAGTGAAGTCAGAAATAACTTGAATGTTGGAGGCGATGGTATCGGTACAACCAGAGTCGTTGATGGAAACCAATTTGATTTCGAAAAGTCCGGTATCAGAAAAGGCGTGTGTAAAGTTCAGCTGACTCGAAATGAGAACGCTGTCTTCGAACCAACGTGCCTCTATACCATCAAAGGATTGATCTACCAGATTGATTTGAGGATTCAGGTTGGTGAGCTGCGCACCAACCGGCGACCAACTATAATCTGCAATAGGAGGGGGGAGGACTTCAATGCGACAAGGCCGAGGATCGGAAACCGTGCAGTAATCGGTGATAACGGTTATCGTAACATCTTGGCACCCTTGGTTATTGTAGGCGTGGTTAATTGAACCCGAAGTAATGGTATCGTTGGTGAAATCACCGTATTCGATCAAATAAGTATAGTTGGAATTAAAGGTTTCCAAGCTGAAAGTTACGTCCTGGCTGGGACAAACCACCGAATCGTCTACTATGAACGTAGTACTGGGAATTGGATCGACCAACAAGGTGAAATCAACCGTTTTAGGAGTTGACCCACAAACGTCACTAACCGTAAGGCTAAAAGTGGTAGTGGTGGTTGGGCTGGCTACGATATTTTGTCCCATAGCTGGACCTCCCGGATAATTCCAATTGTAAGAATAGTTGCCGTCACCACCGGTGGCGTTGCCTACAAATACTACCGGATCGCCAGCACAAGAACCTACCGGAGGGTTGGAAAGAATGCTTGGAGATAAGGTATCTCTAACAAAAACGGTAAAGTTTTGAGTTACTGCCGGGCAGTTGTTAGCATCGGTAACGATCAAAGTATAATTAGAGGTAGAGTCACCAGTTATAGCCACCGTAGAACCCGTTCCAAGATTGGTTACATTGGATTTAATCCAGTTGTATGTATATCCTCCTACACCACCCGTTGGGGTCACTGTATAGTTCTGGCTCACCCCATCGCAGATGGTATCGTCTGGTAGTTGAGGGACAGAAATTGGAGTAGGTTCATTAATAATAATATTGAAACTATCAGAACAACCGGTAACGGCCTCGGTGAGGGTTACCCAGTAATTGCCTGCACACAAGCTACTATTGGTAGGCAAGGTGGTACCCGAAGGCCACAAGTAAGAATAGTTGGTACCAGCTGGAATGTTGACGTTGCCTATTCCATCACAACTACCGTTGCACAAGGCATCGTTAGCAGTAGTGGTAATGCCCAAATTGTAGAAAGGAGTGATGGTGGCGCTACCACCGATGGTATCAATACACGTTGAACCACTGGCTACTGAAACCACATTATAGGTGGTTGGAATGAGAGGAGACACCCTCACTGGCTGGCCGGTTGCCGCATTGTTGCCGTTGGCGTCCAAAAACAAAGTGTCGTTGGTGGTACCGTCAGATATTACCACTTCCATGGGAAATTGACCAACCAATGTAAATATGAGGTCTGCAGAATCAACACCTCCACAAATGGTGGTGTCGCCTGATACCAGTGCTACCAAGGTATCGGCAACGGTCACATAAGCCGTATCAGTGCGGGTAAGACCACAGTTGTCGGTTACGGTAACGATGTAGTTGGTGCTGTTAACAGGTCCGGCAACGGGTGCTTGAATGTTAGGATCGGTAAGTGTGCCTGTCGGAGCCCAAGTAAAGTTAGTTCCTGAAAGGGCATCCAATTGAACACTGTCGCCCGAGCAGATTTGACTGGCACCTAATTCATTGATCGGTGTGGCATAAGTGACACACAATTGTTGAATGTTAGTAGCACCTGCACCTCTGGTTGAACCGGTAAATCCCCACCAAACCATTGGATTACCGCTAAAAAAGTTGCCCACAATGTCTCCGATGTAGGTCATGCGTAAAACGCAGTCGAAGTATACTTCAAAGGTTTGAGTTGGAGCATCCCAGCTGATTCGTACCTGATGGGGAAGACCGTCTTTAACGTTTGCGGCTCCAGCAGCCATTTGAAACGGACCGAGAATTTGGTTAGCTCCCAAATGCCATTGGTTGCCGTCTTCGTGCAGGGCGATGTGGTCAAAGGATGGATCGGCAGAGGGAGCTTGAAAATCGGTATCAAACTCTACCATAAGGCTGAGGATCATACCCGAAAAGCCCAAACTTCCACCTAAACCTAATGCCGATGATCCGGCCGGCAATTGGTGCATTACAAAACCTATTCCCTCACCACCAGCTGTATCAAAACCAAAATTGGGTTCGAAATAAATGTCGAAACTGCGGTTGAGGTTCATCTGGACGGTTGAAAACACCGAACCATTTTGGTTGACTACGTTATCGGTAAGGCGAAAACAATTTCCTCCGAGGTCGGTTGCACTTCCGTTGACCTGAAACTGGGCCAGGGCGGTAGAGGAGAGCAAACAAGCAACAAACAGACCGTATAGGTATCTCATGCTAATAAATTCGGTCGGGCCTATAAGGCAGACTGAAGGTGGTCGAATTTACAGTTTTTCTCCGAACTGTAAGTGGGTTAACTACTTAGTAGGTTCGGAACTTAAATTCACAGCCAGTTTTCACTGGCTGCACAAAAATACCATTCCTTGCCTATTATTTCAAATCTCGCTGTGCGAGTTATATACAGGAAGATGCTAGTAAGCAGAGCAAAGGTTGGTACCAGCTTAATTTTGTAGTAAATCTGCCTTCAACTCTATCCTGTGCCGTTTTTTTATATTCGTGCCGGTATATAGTCTATCGCTTCCATCGACCCAATGGTTGATAACTCTCATGAATTTCACCTCAATCCAATACAAATGACCCTTCCAAGTACTTATCGCGCCCTTTGGATCGAAGAACAACCCGATGGCACTTTCAAACGCTCTATTGCTACGCTGCCCTTAGAAAATTTGCCAGAAAATGAAGTATTAATTCGAGTACATTTTGCCGGACTTAATTATAAGGATGCTCTTTCTGCAACGGGACATAAAGGAATTACCCGGAAATTTCCCCACACTCCAGGAGTTGATGCAGCCGGTTGGGTTGCACACAGCACCTCCGATAGTTTTCAGGAAGGACAAGAAGTATTGGTCACCGGCTACGATCTTGGTATGAATACTTTTGGAGGTTTTTCCGAGTATGTTCGTGTGCCTGCCGAATGGATAATTCCATTGCCTGAGGGCATTAACCTTCGAGAGGCAATGGTATTGGGAACGGCTGCTTTTACCGCCGGCTTGTCCCTTACCAAAATGGAACGGATGGGTCAAAATCCTTCTCAAGGCCCCGTTTTAGTCACTGGGGCAAGTGGAGGGGTGGGCTCCATGGCAGTGGCTATTTTAGCTCTTGCGGGCTATGAGGTCATCGCTTCCACAGGTTCGAAAGACGCCCACGAATTTTTGAAAAGCCTTGGTGCTTCCACCATTATCGATCGGGAAGAGGCAAACGACAACAGTGGTCGACCATTGCTGCGCTCCCGCTGGGCAGGTGCTATTGACACGGTCGGAGGCAATACGTTAGTAACCGCTGTAAAGGCCTGTTCCCGAAAAGGGAGCGTAGCCGCTTGCGGATTAGTGGCTTCCCACGAAATACAAATGACGGTGTACCCTTTTCTTCTCAATGGCATCAATCTATTGGGTGTCGATTCCGCTGAAACGGACCGTCCGTTGCGCCTGGAAGTGTGGAAAAAACTATCCGGAGATTGGCGTATACCACAAATAGATCGCTTAGGAGAGCTCTGTTCCTTAGAAGAGATTTCCGCAACGCAAATTGATCGAATATTGGCGGGCAATACCCGTGGGAGGGTGGTGGCTAAACTGGCTTAGCTGCCTTTGACACTCCGCACCATTTGCTCGATGGCATCCCACATTTCGGTAGGAAGCATTTCCAGCATATTGAATTGGCCGGCACCTTTGAGCCATTCTCCACCGTCGATGGTGATGACTTCACCGTTGAGATAACCAGAGTAATCGGAAACTAAATAGCTGAGCAGGTCGGCCAATTCGTGGTTCTCCCCCATACGGTTGAGCGGAACTTTTTTCGCCAGGTCAAACTTCTTCTTCAATTCACCAGGCAGTAAGCGGTCCCAGGCACCTTTGGTAGGAAAGGGACCTGGAGCAATAGCATTTTGACGAATACCATATTTCGCCCATTCTACCGCCAACGAGCGGGTCATGGCTAATACTCCGGCTTTGGCACAGGCACTGGGTACTACGTAAGCCGATCCGGTCCAGGCGTAGGTGGTCACAATATTGGTTACTGTTTTGTTGCGCTGTCCCTTGTCGATCCAATGCTTGCCAAAGGCCAGCGTACAGTTGACCGAACCCTTCAAAACAATGTCGATAATAACATTAAAAGCTCGGTGCGAAAGGCGCTCGGTAGGACTGATAAAGTTGCCGGCGGCATTGTTTACCAAGCCGTCAACCTGCCCAAATTTGGCCTCTGCTGCCTCAATTACTGCCTCCACTTCATGGTAGTGACGCACATCGCAGGCTACCGGCAATACTTGTCCACCAAAAGCAGCTTCCATTTCTGCTGCCGTTTTTTTCAATACTTCCAGCTTGCGACTTGTAATCACAAGGTTAGCGCCCAGTTGAAGCAAGGCCTCACCCATAGAGCGACCTAATCCGGTGCCTCCACCGGTGATCACAATTGTTTTGTTGTTGAGAGCGCCTTCGCGCAGCATTGGTGTTGCCATGGTAGGGAAAGTATTGGTTTAAAGAGGGATATTTGTTATGCGTGCATAACAAATGTAAGGAAAAGCTTTGGAGCAACCCATAGATGAAATTAACATCCTGCCAGTTTGCCCAAACCTAGCCAAACTGCGATCCACAGCAGTCCTTTCATCAAAAAAAATAGGAAACCCAAGAAACCAAATCGCGCAATCCATCTTCCAACTTTAGTTCGGAGTAGCCATTGCCCAAAGCCAGAACGCTGAAACCACTGAGCGATTTTAGAATTTGAAAATCGGGCATCCCATTGCCTGATTGTAGCTTTTAATCCTGTTTGCCGATCGTTTTTCATGATTTGCATTACCCATCAAATGCTCGAATGGATGCAATGTTTTCGATTGGGTCGGGAAGATAAGACGATTTCTCCAAGGTGAAAACAGCAACTAATATCCTGCTATCTCCAATAATTTTTTAGCCGGCCTTTGCAGCGGTTGTCAATACGAGTTTTAAGGAGAGTTTAGGCAATAGGAACTGCAATTCCTACAACTTCAACAGGAGTCATTCATTTGGAAGTATTGGAGGTGAAAAGTGACCGGGTCCACTTAAGCGTGCACTCTTTCCCATTTTAGAATAGAGGGGAAAATCAAGCGGAATGCCGGAATGAAAGGAATCCTAAATACCGCAGCCTCAACTGCTGTGTAGCGACTCTAAGCTTTGAAAAAGACTTTCGTCGACCACAAAACAACCAGAAGAAACCATGTTGAAGAGTTCTTCTTCACGAGTGGTTTTATACGACTTTTCAGCCGCGTAGATCCTAACCTCATTTCCGTTGCCTTGCTGTAAGGTCTCTAAAATTTGTTGTTGCCACGCTTGCTGGGTGAGGTCCAATTGCGATTGCCTGTCTACAATTATACCAATGAGTTTAATCCGGTCGGGCATGCACTTAAAAACCTTCAAGTCCTTTGGAGTACGGTGCTCCAAAAACCGAATGTTTTGCAACACTTTCTCAAAAACCAAATCGCTGAATTGGTCGAGTAGGTTGTTGATACGATCAGAGTTTTCGTTCTTAATTTCTTCCCAAACTTCTGGGGAGATACCGTTGATCGCAAGGAAGTTGATGAATTCCTTTTCGAAATGGGAGAGTTCCTCGAGAGTAAGCCGCCTATACTTCATGACATATAAGTAACAGGGTGGCAAATATCCCTATCTTGATCACTCAGCCAAAGGTTTAGCCGGAAAAATATTTTCGAGGAATTGCTTTTGGAAGGGCTGTGCATTGGTTTTAAGAACATTAGGAGCCTAATTTTTTTTATTATCGGTCTGTTTTCCGATACATGAACCGTTGACCAGACCAGTGCACATCGAGTGCGCATACTTTGGTATCGATCAAACCGGCTTCTAATCCCGCTAATCTTACGTGTTTCCCATTCAAATCCTGGTGCAGTGGAGAGGTCTTTTTGGGCCAGGAAATCCATAGCATACCGGTTTTAGACAATAGATGAACGGCTATTGGGAGCTTGGCTTCCAGAAAGGATGTATTGATGGCAAAAAGGTGAATGAAGTCAATCGATTCGGTTTCCTCGCCTACCCATATTATTCCTGGTGGCACATCGCCCAAAAGCTCAAAATAATAGTCAGGTGGGTTGATCAGCCACGTTTTGAGGCCCGTTTTTAATCCCAGTTTTTTCACCAGGGGAGTTTTTGAATAATCGGTGGACGCCATTTTTACAAAACGGAGGCTTTTCTCTCCCAGGTGCCTAAGTAGCGTTCCCGCAAAACTTTCAAGTGGTGTAATTCGTGTCCACAAACAATGAAGCCCAACATAGCTGCGTTGAATTCCACCCCACTTGCGGTGCCTTTAAATTGCCATTGATTGGAGGTGAGGGAGGCAAAAAACGCCATTGAACACTGACGGGTTAGGACGTATTCTTCCAGCAAGCTTTCCATAGATCGCTTACTTGCCCCCGAGTAAGGCACGTAATCATCTTGTTCGAATCCTGGCAGCGGAGTGGTATCGTGGCGTGAAAACCGAAGTGCACGATAACACATGATCCTCTCGGTGTCTATCAAGTGCAGCAATACTTCTTTCACCGACCATTTTCCGGTGGCATATCGGTAATCTGCCATAGCTACGGGAAGTGCCCGAAATTGCTCAGGAATGTGGGTTTGTCCTTCTCTAAGGCATTGTAATAAATCATTGCCTTGTACCAGGGCAGTATATCCTTGGTAATAATCAGGAACGTCAGTTTGGTCTGGTTTGGGAATTAGCATGGGCGCAAAGTAGGAATTCAAAGTTGCAAATTCCGTTGCCCAACCGACAAATTTGAAGCTTTCGACCAATGGTTCTATTCAGAAAGAACCGAATGAATCGACGGCAGATCGAATTATTGCCATGCAATGGCCGCTGTAGTATCCCTGAAGACCTGAGTATCGGTGCTCAGGGCCACCACAAATTGTAACAAGCTATCGCTCACTGTATCCGAATTTAGGTGAACGATAAATTCTACCGGAGCATAGCCAAGGTTCGGGTCATTGAGTCTCGCGAGTACTTCTTCGACAGTATTTTCGGTAACTTCTGTGACCCACTTTTCTGAAATGGTTACCCGCTCTGAAATATCGCTGCCTGCTGGCACATCAGCAGCAATATCGCGTAAGGTGAAAACCTGTAGATTGGTGAAAGTTTCCCCCCAGGTTTCTACAACATCGCACGTGAGGGCATAAGCAGCCTGGCCCCAGTAATAGCGATAGGCCTGCGTTTCTCTTTGTCTTTCGATGTTGAATTGCAAGGCATAGGAATCAAGAGAAACGACATCGCCGGGAAGTTCTGCCCAAACGCCATCTTCTCTGGTGACAAAATCTACTGCTAAACCGGATGGTTGAAAACAAATCTGATCCTGATCACCACAACAGTTGATTCCAGTAGACAGAAAAAATATGCAAACTAAGGCGAGGTAGAGGATTTTTCGGGGCATGCGCTTTTAACGGCTAAGGGTTTATGCCCGAATAGATGCAACTTTATTGCATGAGGGTTGGTGAGGAAGCGAAAATGCTTTTAGAGCGGGGTAGTTTTACTTCGTAGCTCCGTCAGTATGGCTCTTTTTATAGGCTTCAAACAGCGATGCATCGATGATTTGCGTATCCACCAACAGGGCGTCTTTATATTGCTCAATGCGGTAAACCTTGCCTTGGTAGTAAAATGTTCGAACGGTTAAGTCTCCTTCATTGGTTTCAGTGGATTCCAATTCCCCTTTTTCGTTGAAGAACTGCCATTCACCCGATTTTTTTCCCTTCAGGTAATGGGTGCTGCTGCGCAATGTACCATTGAGGTAGTAGGCCTTTTGAGGTCCGTCCAACACACCGTTTTTCCATTGCATCACCTTTTCTTGTTTCCCATTCTCGAAAAAGCTGAGGTATTCACCATCCCGTTGGTTATTGTTGAGCAACACCCGGTAGCGCTCGGCAATTTGACCGTTTTCATGATAGTTGGTAATCCACTTACAGGAGCAAGAAGCCGGTGTTTCGGTGCTTTGTTTCACTTGACCGTTGGCATAATGCGTAGTGGATTGGCCGAAAGCAACAGAAACGGTTAGTAAGGATGCACAGAGGAGAGTGTATAAATGGCGCATAAACAATATGTTTCCTTTCAAAAATAGCAATTATTTCACCTAAAGAGCCATTTCGATGGTGCTCACCCTAAAAGACGCTTTTCTTCGTGAGGGTTGCCTAAGTGGGCATGGTTAAAACAATCTGGAACATGGACAGGTAAGTGATAATTTTCCCGAACAAATGAGAAACAGGCGTGTTTATTTGGTGTGTTAATGGTCATAAAAGCCATAATGCCACGATCGAAGCAACTCATCAACAACCGTTTTATTCTTGCCAATTCCTTTGTAGTTGGGCTTATACCTGCTGTAAACGACATCTTTGGTAAACCCCGTAGAAATACGGTGTTCTTTAAGAGTGCAAAATGCACCGCTCTTGAAGAATTATTCAATGGAAGTTCTGAGGAATCTATCGATCAATTTGTGCGGTTTGAACTTCCATAGTGGAAGGTAGGACATCATTTTTTAAGAAAAATTGTGACAACAAGAGAAAACCAGAGGCGTTTAACTGACGATCGCGAAGAGAAAGACTAAGTAAAATACCTAATCAGCAAATTAGGTGATACACACAAAAATATTTGGCCGTCTATTTCGACTTTTGTAATAGTGGTATAGCGGCCACACCAATGTAGCAAAACACCCTCTTATATAATGAGACAACTAAAAATAACCAAGCAGCTTACCAACCGGAACAGCCGTTCCATTGAGAAATACCTGACGGATGTATCTCGCCAGGAGATGATTACTGCGGAAGAAGAGGTAGAGCTGAGCACCAAAATCAAGGAAGGCGACATGCAAGCCTTACAGAAATTGGTGAATGCTAACTTGCGTTTCGTTATTAGTGTGGCGAAACAGTACCAGGGTAGCGGATTGAACTTGGAGGATTTGATTGCAGAAGGAAATATCGGACTCATTACAGCAGCACAGAAATTTGATCATACCAAAGGATTCAAATTCATCAGTTATGCCGTTTGGTGGATTCGTCAAAGCATTCTCAACGCCATATCCGAAAATTCCAAAACCATTCGATTGCCTCAAAACAAACTGGGCCACATTCGCAAGCTAAACCAGGCGCAAGCTAAACTTGAGCAGGAATTGGGCCGCCTACCTACGCATTCTGAGTTGGCTGATATGCTGGAGAGCAACGCCACAGACGTAGAAAATCTGGCCATGTATGCTCAAAAGCAAATATCTGCTGATGCACCCATGGTGGAAGGCGAAGACAACAGCTTGCTGAGTGTCTTGAAAAATGATGATGCTCCTGTGCCCAACAGCCACTTGATTTTGGAATCACTTCACACTGATCTGGAGCGTATCCTCACCACCTTGAAAGGTAGAGATGCAGACGTAGTACGTCTTTCTTTTGGACTGGGTGGTCGGGCGCCAATGTCACTGGATGAGATTGCCCGGTACTTCGGACTCTCGCGGGAACGCATTCGCCAAATACGCGAAAAAGCCATCAAGCAATTGCGCAGGCGTCAAAATCTCGACTTGTTATTGCAGTACCTCTAAGAGAGCCTGTTAAATAATTAAAATCTTTCGAGAGCCGATTTCTTTCAGGAATCGGCTCTTTTTTTGTTTCGTTCGGTGATTGAATTAAAACAAATACTGGAAAAAGCTGAACAATCGGTCGTTGCCGAATAGCAACCACGAAATGAAAATGATGGCCATGACGCGGGTTAGCGCCAATACCTTGAAATAAAAAACATTGGGCGATTTTAGCGCAAAGGTGAGGACAGGGAGTACCAACCCAATAATCATTAAAAACCAATTCTTAGCAAGGCTGTTGCGCGGTTGGTAAACTTGCAAACCGCTTGGCGTTTGCACCGCCACTTCTGCTACATCAAAAAAAAGGGGTGTGGTTTTCAATTGTGCAGTTTGGCCATTTCTTACCGCATGGTAGAGTTCTCTCGAAACCTGTATGCCTGGATGTTCTTTGAAATTGAGTCGGTATTGAACCCGGTTAGCACTTGATTCTCCTTCTGCAGCAGCAGCAGGACCTGCGTGTAGGGTTACTTTTTCAATTGAAGTTTTGTAGAGATCAAAAGGCATGGCCACTTCAATGGCTACCATCAAGCCCAAAATCACACTCAAGATGGAAATGACCTGGGTAAAGCGGTAAACTTTTGAACCAAGCAAGCGATGGTAGTGGATCATGAAGGAACGTTCGGCCATCTTTTGACGCCTCAACAGCCGTCTACGCGCTTTTTCCAGATGCCTACGTCGATCTTCATCCGTTTTAGGATGCTCGTACCGGTCACGTTCGTTGCGCTTGATTTCCTCGGGTGTATACTTTGGCTTGGGTGGCCGAAGGATTAGTGCCCGTTTGGGATAACGGTGGTTGTAGAGTGCATTGTAAGCCTCGGTGAGCAAAACAAATTCCTCTTGGGCGTCTTGCGAAGGATTGGTATCAGGGTGCAACAATTTGGCCTTTCGGCGAAAAGCTGCTTTGATCTCCGGTTTGGTAGCATTCCGATCGATCTCTAAGATCTGATAATACGAAGCCTTTTTCATGACGTAGCGAAGTGGGTCGAGGTGGGACAGCTGACCCCTTCATTATAATAGATGCTAAGATACGCGAAAAGGTTGGGTGGCTTTTGAAAAACTATTCCTCAATTTGAAGCAGGCAACAGCAGCCACATTTTGCCGTAATGGTGCAGGTTACCAGCTGCTTTTCCACCCTCGGAGCCCGCTCCGCAATAGAGGTCGACATGTCCTGGACCCTTGATCGCTGCTCCCCGGTCTTGCGCCAACACAACTTGCCATTGGTGACCCACCAGGCGGCCATTTTTCAACTGTGGAATTTCGGCAAGCAATACGGCTCCATAGGGGTAGATTTTAGGGTCTACCGCTACGCTATGAAAGGGGGTGAGGGGCAAGCCAATAGAACCAGACGGAGCAGCATCAGTAGGGGTGAAGAAGGTGTAGGAGGGATTCTGCGCCAACATGATTTTTAAGGAATCGGGATGGGCTTCAAAATACTTGCGAATGGCAGACATGGAAATCTCGGATGGCGGAACAACTCCCCGTGCCACCAGTAATTTGCCAAGACTGCGGTAGCGGTGGCCATTCTTCCCTCCATATTGCAACATTTGTGGTTGACCATATTCCAATTGCAAGTAGCCAGAGCCTTGCACCTGCAAAAAATAGACGTCCAGTAAATCGCGTGCCCATGCAATTTCGAGGCCGTGATTGGCCAGGGCATTTTCTATATCGATGGCATAACGACTGGGCAACTGGCCTTTGCCTTTCGGCTTGCGGTAGATGGGAAATTTATAAATACTGTCTGGTCGGCTGCGGGCGGAAATAACCGGAGAGTAGTACCCCGTAAAATGCACATTTCCCAGGCTGTCTTCGCCAGCACTTTGCAGCAAATGAAAAGTACTGTCAAGCCAAACGGTATCGGCTTGGTAGCTCAACAAGTGCTGCAACACCTGCTTCAGGTCATTTCGATTCCATGTACCGTAAGATCGGTTTTTCGAAAACCGATTCAGGTAAGCCAATTGTTGGCGCAAACCTTGCCTCACAGCGGCAGAAAGCAATACGTACCGAGCTTGGATGCTCCTTGCTTCAAAAAGCTGTTCAAAATGGGGGCCGTTCAGGTCTTTACCGTTTCCTTCGAAATCGTAGCCCTGGCCCAAATGGGCTTGGGTGGCTTCGTCAGTGGTAAGCGATGATGGCTTCAGTTTAACGCTGTCCGTCAATGTAGAAGTCGTATCGCTGGAAAGCGTATCCGAAGAGTTTTGGTGCACGGCTGTTTCAGGGACATTACAACTGGTGATCAGGAGAAGAAGCAGTACACCCCAGCGTACTTCGAAAGATTGGAACAACACCAAATCCTGTTAATTCCCGAAATCTTTTGTCACTGGTAAATACCCAGGGTAGGAGAGTGGGAACTGACCAATCATAATGGTCGGCTTTATTTTCAGTTTTACCCGTGTGGGTTGACCACCAGCATCAGACAGGTTTAAGGCAAAGTTGATGAGCTTGTCGCGACTATCGGAGCTCATTAAATCCCGAAGGTCGGTATTTACCCGAATGGGAATAATCGCCTTTCCGTTGTTGGCGGCAATGCTTACACGTTGACTCATGGATCCTCGTGCAATTTCCGTGTTGTCAATTAAAGCAATCCAATCAAAATTATTCATGGTAGCCTGAATCGGATTCGGGTTGCGCGCTTCCACATTCAAAGTAAAACTAAGGGGTAGGTTGCCAGAAGCAACGGCCGCGGTAAGCTTGGTAAGGTCCATGAATCCAAAGTCGCCAATGGAGTTCTTAGAAGAAATAGAAATGCCCGCCAGTTCAGGTGATGCGAGGTTTTTCATTCTAAAATCGCATTTAGCAAAGGATTGCATTTCTTTCAGTGCTTTGCAACCAGGGAGCACAAAAATGCCACAGAGCAGGCAAAACCAGAGAAAAGGAGTTTTAAAGTTCATTCGGTACACAGCAGATTAAGGAATAAAGATAACCAAACCTCCAAGTTGGTTAAGACGGTTTAGACAATACGGATGCCAAAAATTGGGCGACACCCGCCTGGTCATCCGGATGAAACCATTGGTAAAACGGATCATTTCGAAACCACGTGAGTTGCCTTCTCGCAAACTGTCGGGTATGGGCTTTTATTTTTTCGATGGCCTCTTGTTTCGAAATATTCCCATCGAAATGTTCGAACCACTCCCGGTAACCCACGGTTTGCAGGGAGTTCAGGTCCTTCTTCGGATAAACGGATCGGGCTTCGGCTTCCAAGCCTGCGGCTACCATAGCGTCCACCCGTTGGTTGATGCGTGCATGAAGCTCGGCCCTTGGGCGGTCGAGGCAAAGGCCTACCATCTGGAAAGGGCGTTTTTTGGGTTGGGCCTTTCGAAACGAAGAATATGGAATACCACAGCTTTTTACTACTTCCAGGCCCCGCAGCACCCGTCGGGGGTTTTGTCGGTCCACTACCGCGGCATATTCCGGGTCCAGTTGTTCCAATTCTTGGAATAGCACCGATAAGCTTTCGGTGGCCAACCTGTGATTGAGTTTTTCGCGCACCTCAGCATCGATCTCCGGCATGGGGTCAATGCCAGCACAAACGGCTTTGAGAAACAAGCCAGAGCCACCGGTAAGGATGACGCGATCGTTTTTGGTAAATAACTTTTCCAGTAGCGCCAGTGCTTCTTGTTCATACCGCCCAGCGGTGTAAGGTGTTTCCAAAGGCAGAAACCCCAGGAAGTGGTGCGGCACTCCTTGCCATTCTTCTGGCAAAGGACGGGCGGTTCCAATGCTAATCTCTTGATAGAACTGTCGCGAATCTGCTGAAAGAATTTCGCACGCCCATTGTTTTGCGAGTTGAATGCTCAGTTCGGTCTTGCCTACTGCTGTAGGCCCGGCAATGACCACCAGGGTAGGAGGAGCCATAAAATGGAGCTTAGGAAGCGTTATCCTCCGATTCAGGGGCTTCCTGATCGGGATCAAAATAATCGAGGTCTTTTAACTGCTCTGCGAGGTTGGACAAGGCCATGTTTTCCAAGTCGTCGTCTTTGGCCTTGCTGTATTGGTCGGGAGCATCGCCAAAATACTGTACCAGGCGCGGATAGTCCACTCCGGCGGG
Organism: uncultured Flavobacteriales bacterium; assembly: GCA_937899835.1. Classification (GTDB taxonomy): domain Bacteria; phylum Bacteroidota; class Bacteroidia; order Flavobacteriales_G; family Salibacteraceae; genus CALCCE01. The sequence continues at coordinate 33,474 of CALCCE010000130.1, forward strand.
AAGGGTGTTTACTTCCACCACTTCAAGGTAAAAGCACCACATCAACAAAAAGTCGAATACGTAGAGCAGGCGGTCGCTTTTGGCGGCAATCAGTTGTCCCAGGGTGGTTTGGTGCATGGTGAGAATCGGATTTTCAGACCGCTCGTCGTCCATGTCAAAAAGGGCTACTTCTTGTCCCTTTTCCCAGGTGGCATTGCTCAGGTAAAAAGAAGCCATTTGGGAATTGTCGAATTCAAAAGCCTGTTGAATGGCACCATGTAGCACCTCAAAGGTTTGATCCGAACGGATTTCAATGTCTCGAAACACGTCCTCTTCGTGGTCGATCACCACCCTTAGTCGAAATACCGATGGATTCATGATTTGTTTTCCTGAAAGGTTGAATCTTGATGGACAGATAAACCCATGCTATCCGCTTTTGCCAGCATAAACGTGCGCGCAGCTTCATACTCGTTGGGAATTTCCCCGTCGAGGATGGCATCGCGGATGGCTTGCTTCAAATCGCCAACCGCGCGGCAGGGTTTTAGGTCGAAGGTCTGCATAATTTCCGTACCGCTAATCGGTGGCTGCCAATTGCGCAAACGGTCTTTCTCCTCCACCTCCCTTAACTTTTGGCGCACCAATTCGTAGTTTCTTTTGTAGCGTTTTACCTTGAATTCATTTTTGGAGGTAATGTCCGCTTCACACAGCATCATCAGGGCCTCCAGGTCATTACCGGCCTCAAAAAGCAAACGACGAATGCCCGAATCGGTGACGGTGGTTTTGGTAAGGGCAATCGGCCGTAAGTGGAGTTGAACCATTTTTTGTACAAACTTCATTTTGTGGTCGGTCGGCAGGCGCAGTTTGCGGAATATCTTAGGTACCATACGCGCCCCTCGATCTTCGTGCCCGTGGAAGGTCCAGCCCGCTTGTGGATCGAAGCGTTTGGTGGCTGGTTTGGCAATGTCGTGCAGAATGGCGGACCAACGCAGCCAAAGGTCTTCCGAGTGCATGCTCAGGTTGTCCAGCACTTGCAAAGTGTGGTAGAAATTGTCTTTGTGGCTTTTGCCATTCACGGTTTCAACCCCATGCAGGCTTTGCATTTCCGGAAAAATCAGTGGCAACAATCCAGTATCAAACAGCAGCCGGAAACCGACTGAAGGAATGGGAGAGCGCACGATTTTGTTCAACTCTTCGGTAATGCGCTCCTGAGAAAGGATGTCTACCCGATCGCGGTTCCGCTCAATGGCGGTCAACGATTCTTTTTCAATTACGAAATTGAGTTGCGAGGCGAATCGGATGGCCCTCAACATCCGCAAAGGATCGTCCGAGTAGGTAATGTCAGGATCGAGTGGCGTGCGAATGATCTGATGGTCCAAATCTTCGAGCCCGTTGAAAGGGTCGTACAACACCCCGAAATCTTCGGGCTGAAGGCTTAGCGAAAGCGCGTTGATGGTGAAATCCCGGCGTTTTTGATCATCTTCGAGGGTACCATCCTCCACGATGGGTTTACGAGAGTTACGCTGGTAAGACTCTTTTCGGGCGCCTACAAACTCTACTTCCCATTCGCCCCAACGCAACATGGCGGTTCCAAAATTTTTGAAGTAAGAAACCTTCACTTCAGGGCCTCGTTTTTTGGCTACTGCCCTGGCCAATTCAATGCCGCTGCCTTCCACCACCACGTCAATATCCTTGCTCGGGCGAGCAAGCAATAAATCGCGCACAAAACCACCAATCACAAAGGCGCGGAGATGAAGTTCTCCCGCAGCTTCACTGATGGCACGGAACACCGGGTGCTCCAAATGGTCGTCAAAGCGGTGCACTGACATGGTAGGCGAAAAAAATGTTGTGGGGTTATTCCCTGATGATCTTGATTTCCCCGTTGAGGGCCAACTTAATGATGGAGGACGCTCCTGAGGTTTGCTTTTCCTGTTGGCGCAAATTTACCACATAATCTACCCCATCCAAAATTAGGGAATCAATGTCGGCAAAGCTTTGTGGAGAAGGCATGCCGCTGCGGTTGGCCGAGGTGGAAACAATGGGCCGTCCCAGTTTTTGAATCAGGCGTTGACAAAAAATATCTTTCACAATTCTAATGCCTAAGCTACCGTCTTCGGCCAGTAAAACCTCTGGCAAATTCACCGGGTTGGAATAAATGATGGTCAGTGGTTTCTCGGAAAGGTCGATCAAGTCCCAGGCAAGGGCTGGCACTTCTTCTACATACCGATTGAGCATTGCATCGTCGGCCACCAAAACCAGAAACGTTTTGGCGATGGGGCGGTCTTTCAGACTTGCCACCTTTTCGATGGCCTCCACCCGGGTAGCATCGCTGCCCAAGCCCCAAATGGTATCGGTAGGGTAGAGCAGTGTACCTCCGGTATCTAAGGTCTCTACCGCTTTGCCAATTTCGGCATGCATTTTTGGATCAGGAGTGTTTTTAGGCATCGCCGGCAAAGGTCAGAACATAACCGTTCAAATCCATGATGGTGAATTCGTTGGTACCGTAGAAAGTCGTATCCAGATCGGAAACGATCTCTACTTTTTCTTCCAACTCTTCATATAGCTTTTCCACGTGGTCTACATCAATGTAGATGGTGCCTGAACCTCCCACCGCGCGACCTGATAGTTGGTTTACTGCTCCGGTGAGACTGGAAACGGTTTGAAACATGATGGCGACTTCCCCCCGTTTGACCATGGCCCAATCATAAGGGCCTTTCTCCGGTACGGTAGAAACCACTTCAAAACCAAGAATATCGCGGTAGTAAGCCGCCGTTTGGTTTACATTGTTCACCATGAGGTTGGGGGTGAGGCGTTTCAGCATAGGGCACATCGATTATGGCTACAAAAGTGAGGGAATTTCCGGATTATTCCACCCCCTTCCAAGGCAAATCCTTCAGGGCTTTTTTCAAGGCAAGCGCAGAAAGCTGATGCATGCAGTCCAATTGGGGCAACCGACAGGTATTGCTCACACATGGGGCGCAATCCAAACCCGGAACCCGAACTACTTTTACGGGTGCTTCACTTAGCGGACCCGTATTTTTTTCGTTGCCAGCACCAAAAATGACCAGAATAGGGATTTCAACTGCTGCAGCCAGGTGTGCTGGTCCTGAGTCGGTACTCACTACCAGTTGGGCCGCTTTCACCACGCGGGCCAGTTCAGGCAAAGTGGTGGTACCGGCCACCGATTGCGCGGGAAGATCGGCTAGGGCGGTGACAATGGAATTCACGTGTGCCACATCGGATGGGCCTCCAACCAACACCAAGGGCAATTGAGTTTCGAGGTGAAGCAACCGGGCAATTTCGGTCGCTTTTTCTACTGGAATTCGGCGGGATTCGGCCACCGAATTGGGGTTGAACACCAAATATTTTTCCGGCAACTGGTTCAGATCGGGTGTTTGTTCCAGGGTGGTTTGTAGCGAAGGAATACCGACTGACTTTCGTTTGGAAGGAAAAGATTGCCAAAGCAAATCGAGGTATTCTTCGGAGCGGTGCTGACCATCGGCTTTGGAGAAACTTCGGGTAAGCCAAATGGAGCGCCCTTCTTTCCGATAACCAAAACGCTGGCGGCTGTTGGTGGCCCAACCCATTAGGGCCGAAGAAAACGAATCGGGGAGGCAGAAAAAGAACTGATAGCGCTCTTTGCGCAGGTTTCGCCCAAATTGCACGGCTCCCATAGGGCCGGGAAAATCTGCTTTGTTGAAAGGGTGTATCTGTCGCACACCCGGCAGCATTTCTGCCAACCCCACCAGGTTGCTTTTGACCACTACGTCAATGCTTGCTCCGGGAAAAGTGGTGCGTAATCCTGACAGGAAGATTCGCGCCATGAGCAAGTCGCCCAACCAGTTGGGGAGCCTTACCAATATCTTAGTTGGGGCACTCATCGCCACTACAAATTTGGCAAAAAGGAACGATTACCGGAAACGTGCCCGTTTCTTGCGGTAATAATTGGTCTTTACCTTGATCCAATAGTACTCAAGGGGATAGAAACGCAGGCCCAATACAATGAAGGAATTGCCCAACAGAAAGACCAACCGGTGGGTTCGTTCCACCAGGTCGTCCCTGAAAATGAAGCCAATGAGCAAGATACCGACCAGGGAGATTAAAATTTTGGGGATCAGTTGTCTGAAGGGCTCTACTTCCATCATGATGTTGAGCATCACTACCAAAATGGACATGTTGAGGATGTACTCGTTGCAAATGACTTCCCACCGAATTCGAGGGTTGCGAGGTTCGTAAATCATGGATACGAAATCCCAACCCGGATCGGTAAGCAACCAAACGAAAAGCCCTTGAATAAGGCTAAACAGGGTGATCTTAGCAATTTTATTGAGCAGTACCATCGTTGGGCGTTGTCGCTATACCTTTGGGCAATGTACCATCAGGATCAGGACTACAAGGTACACCAATTCTAAATTGGTTTTGCGGTGTAAAACTTATACCGCCACATCGAATTCACGCAGTGCTGAATTCAAAGAGGTTTTTTTGTCCGTACTTTCTTTTCGGGTGCCAATGATCAAGGCACAGGGAACCTGATAATCTCCGGCCGGAAATTTTTTGGTGTAGCTTCCAGGAATTACTACCGATCGGCTGGGCACCACGCCCCGGTACTCTTTGGGCGATTCACCCGAAACATCGATGATTTTAGTGCTTTGGGTAAGCACTACATTGGCCCCTAAAACGGCTTCTCTTTCTACCCGAACACCTTCTACTACGATGCAACGGGAGCCAATGAAACAATTGTCCTCAACCACCACCGGAGCGGCTTGCAGGGGTTCCAAGACTCCGCCAATGCCAACACCACCACTTAGGTGAACGTTTTTACCGATTTGTGCACACGACCCCACGGTGGCCCAGGTGTCGACCATAGAGCCTTCGTCTACAAATGCTCCAATATTTACGTAAGAGGGCATTAGTATAACTCCAGGGGCCACATAAGCACCGTAACGAGCAATAGCATGGGGAACCACCCGCACACCGAGTTCGGCGTATCCGGTTTTGAGTTTCATTTTATCGTGAAATTCAAAAGGGCCAACTTGCAGGGTGGTCATTTTTTGAATGGGAAAGTAGAGTACCACTGCTTTTTTCACCCATTCATTCACCTGCCAGCCATCGGCAATGGGTTCAGCACAGCGCAACCGGCCTTTGTCGATTTCTTCGATCACTTCACGAACAGCGGCAATGACGTGCTTTTCTTTCAGTAATTCCCGGTTTTCCCAGGCTTCTTCAATGATGGCTTGCATACAGGGTCAGGTTTTGAGCAAATGTAAGGTTTCATCGGGGATGAAGAAATGAACCTAACCCGAGTTTTTGGCTATTTTTGCCCTCGATAAAGCCGATTTTATGGGACGCATCCTGGCAATTGATTACGGAAAAAAACGGGTAGGCCTGGCTACAACAGACCCCCTGCAACTCATTGCCAGTGCCCTCACCACGGTGGCAGCCAACGAAACAATGGCGTATTTAAAGGCCTACTGCGACCGGGAAGAAGTAGAACGTTTTGTGGTGGGCTTGCCCCGCAGGTGGAACAACGATGCTTCGGAAGTAGAGTCGGCCATTCAAGCTTTTGTAGGACGGTTGAAAAAGCAGTTTCCCGCCATTCCGGTTGACCGTGAAGATGAGCGGTTCACCTCCTTGCTAGCGACCAGGGCCATTCGAGACAGTGGTGTGAAAAAGAAAGACCGGCAAAACAAAGGATTGGTAGACCAGGTGAGTGCTACCATTATCTTGCAGAGCTATTTGGAACGAAAAAACAATGCCCCCGGGCGTCCTAATTTGTAAACAATTCAATCGATGATATTACCCATCGTTGCCTATGGCGATCCAGTGTTGAGAGCCGAAACCCAAGAAATCACCAAGGATTATCCAGACCTGGATAGGTTGATCGACAACATGTTTGAAACCATGTACGCAGCCAACGGCATTGGTTTAGCTGCGCCCCAGGTTGGGCTGGACATTCGCATGTTTATCGTCGACCTCGATTCGGTGGCCCAGGATGCCGAAGAAGTAGAAGATCCGGAAGAGCGCGAACGCCTCTTGCAATACAAAGGGTTTAAAAAGGTCTTCATCAATCCCATCATCCTTGAAGAAACCGGCGAAGAGTGGCCTTTTGAGGAAGGTTGCCTGAGCATTCCCAACATTCGGGAGGAAGTGAAGCGACAAGACACCATTCGTATTGAATATGAGGATGAAAATTTTAATCTTGTAGAAGCGCAATTTGATGACATGGCGGCACGCGTCATTCAACATGAATACGATCACATCGAAGGCGTCTTGTTCACCGACAAGCTGAACCCGCTCAAAAGGCGCTTGCTTACCCGTCGGCTGGCCAACATCAGCAAAGGAAATGTGAAAGTGGATTACAAAATGCGTTTCCCGCAGCGCAAGGGAAGGTGAAATAATCCTACTTTGCCTGTCGTTAGTGCTCAAGTCTACCGATTGCCCAACGCTAAAAACCAACCAAAATGATTCGCACCTTAGCCCTTTTCTCCTCCGGATTGCTCCTTACCTTACTTGTTGCCTGTGGTGGTGGCACCTCAGGTGGTGATGGAAATGCTTCGACAACAGATTCGCTTTCGAAGATGGAACTTACCGATACCATTGCCAAACTCGAAAACCAACTGGTGAACCAAACCTCTTTGGAAATTGATGTGGAAAAGGCGCAGTACGTGGTCGGTTACTACAAGGAATTTGCCGATCGTTTCCCCGAGGACGAACAATCGCCCGCGTTTTTGTTCAAGGCAGCCCGTGTATTGATTGGCTTGGGTTCATACCAACAAGCCATCAGCTATTTTGAACGCATTAAAACCCATTTTCCCGGATACGACAAACGGGGTGACGCCCAGTTTTTCATTGGTTTCGTCTACGATGAGCATCTGAATCAAATGGGCAAGGCCAAGGAGAATTATGAAATGTTCCTGGAAAAATACCCCGACCACAACATGGCCGATGATGCTAAAGCGTTGATTGAAAAATTAGGAATGTCGGACGAAGAGTGGTTGCAAATGGTGCAGGAACGCAACGCCAAAGCGGCCGACAGTACTCAGGTACCTTAAATAGGGAAGCGCTACCGCAGTTCTTTTTCCAAGGCTTCCGGCAGTTGTCCGGAATTCACTTCTTGCAATTTTCCTCGGCTCACCAACGAGATATGGCCAGTTTCTTCTGAAACCACAATGGCCAGTCCGTCGGTATTTTCGGTGATGCCGATGGCCGCACGGTGGCGCATGCCCAAGCGGCCGGGCAGGTTCGACCTTTCTGATACCGGCAAAACATTGCTGGCCGACAAGATGGTGTTGCCATCGATAAGAACGGCACCATCGTGCAAGGGGCTGTTTTTGAAAAAGATACTTTCCAGTAGATCGGCAGAGAGCAGTGCATTGAGCTTTTTGCCACCCGAGGTATACATGTCGAGTGCGGTGAAGCGGCTGATGATGATCAGGGCGCCACAATGATCTTCGGCCATGCGGGTTACTGCCCGGGTCAGTTCTTCAATGTCGAGGTTGCTGGGCCGGTCGTTGCGTTTCCAATTGATCAAACGGTTGAGCCAGCCCTTTTCGCTAAATCCGGTAGTGCCCACCAACAATAGAAACTTGCGCAGCTCTTGCTGGAAAACAATGATGAGTGCAATGACCCCCACACCGATAAATTGCCCCAAAATCTCGGAAAGCAGGTTCATTTGCAGGGCTTCTACCAATTTCCAGAACAGGTAGATGGCGAAAATGCCGAGAAAGATGCGAATGGCTACCGTACCTCGAATCACGATGTACAACTGATAGATCAAAACGGCCACCAACAGGATGTCCACCACATCTTGCCAGCCGAGCGTGATAAAGGTCAATATGGCAGAAAATACACTCATACCGTGGTAGAAGGCAAGGCGCCCACAATTTTTATGGCTTGCACTGCCTCTTTTACATCGTGAACCCTGAGCATGTTTGCCCCTTTCATCAAGGCAATGGTATGCGCAGCCGTGGTGCCGTTAAGAGCAGTTTCAGGCCGTGTGCCGAGTACTTTATTGATCATCGATTTGCGGGAAACCCCCACTAAAACCGGACTTTCTAAAATTTGAAATTGTGGTAAATCTTGCAGCAGTTGGTAATTGTGCGCAAGGTCTTTTCCAAAACCAAAGCCGGGATCTACCACCACATCTTTGGCCCCCAGCAAACGGAGTTTTTCCAGTTGGCGGGCAAAAAATAGCATGACCTCTTCGGTAACATGGGCATACTCCGGTTGCTCTTGCATGGTTTTGGGCTTGCCTTGCAGGTGCATCATCACGTAGGGAATGCCCAGCTGTGCCACGGTAGCCAACATTGCATCGTCATAGGTGCCTCCGGAAATGTCGTTGATGATGGCTGCCCCACGGTCCGCAGCTTCAGTTGCGATGTTGCTTCTGTAGGTATCGACAGAAAAAATGGCTTCGGGAAAAGCAGCTACTAAGGCCTCCAGGACCGGAAGCAATCGTTGGGCTTCTTCAACTTCGGAAATTTCGTCGGAGCCCGGCCGGCTGCTCATGGCTCCCAGGTCGATGATGGTAGCACCTTCCTGAAGCATGATTTCGGTTTGCCGAAGGGCAGAATCGGGCTTTTCAAAGCGGCCACCGTCGAAAAACGAATCGGGGGTGAGGTTCAAAATGCCCATCACTACCGGAGTGCTAAGCGAAAGCAGCCTTCCCCGGCAATTGATGGCCCTCTGCGGCCAAAAAAATGTATCTTGCGAACCCATTTTTCCGGTAACCTCTCAACTGATTTTTGTGGCCAATACCGACCAGCAATACGATGCGGCAGGAGCCAAATGTAAAGACATTTTCCTGAAAAAAATGCGTGACTATGGTACCGCATGGCGCATCCTACGGGTGAGCTCGCTCACCGATCAACTGTTTATCAAAGCCCAGCGCATCCGAACCCTGGAAGAAGGAGGTGTTTCTAAAGTAGGCGAGGGGATAGAGCCCGAATTTGTGGCCATGGTGAATTATGCGGTGATGGGCCTCATACAAATGGAGATGGGCAACGATGGCCCGATTGAACTGGAGCATGCCGCAGCAGAAAAAGCCTACGATGCGCAAATGAGTGCTGCTAAAGCGCTGATGCAGCGCAAAAACCACGATTATGGTGAGGCATGGCGCGACATGCGCGTGAGTTCCCTCACCGATTTGATTCTGATGAAACTCCTGCGGGTGAAACAAATTGAAGACAACCGTGGGAAAACCCTCATTTCTGAGGGAATCGATGCCAATTACCAGGACATCATCAACTATTCGATGTTTGCCCTCATCAAATTCCAGGAAGCAGAAGTTAATTAGTTGTTAAAGATATCCCGCAGGTCCGAAAGGGCCAGTAAATTCGAAAACGACCTAAAAAAGTAACCTGACATGAAATACCTGAGTTGGATCTCCCGCCAGTTAGTGGGTTCTCTCTTCATCGTTTCCGGCCTCATCAAGGCCAACGATCCGCTTGGATTTAGCTACAAGCTACACGATTATTTTGCCGCAGACGTATTTGATTTGCCTGGCTTGGAGCCTTACGCTCTGGGGTTGGCCGTTTTCATCTGTGTATCGGAAATTCTGTTGGGTGTGGCCGTGTTGATGCGGGCCCAAATGGTGCTTTCGTCCATTTCGTTGTTCGTAATGATCGTGTTTTTCACCTTCCTTACCTTCTACAGTGCTGCTTACGACAAAGTAACCGATTGCGGGTGCTTTGGAGATGCCTTGAAACTCACACCCTGGGAGTCGTTCACCAAAGACGTAGTGTTGTTGGTGTTTATCCTCATTATTTTAATCGACGAATTGGGCTTGAAAAGAAATCGACCCGAAGACCAGGGAGGTGTCTTTAGCGATGAAGTCACCTTTGGCGTGTCCGTTGTACTGATTGCCCTCTTTTCCTTCGGTGTCATTAGCTGGGGAGGGCCGGTGTGGTTCACCTTGTTGCTGTTGGCCATTGTTTACGGCTTACGCAAAGCAGTGAAAATCGCCTCGATGGATTGGATCATTGCCGGTTTTGCTGCGGTATACTCCTTGGGCTTTTCTTATTACTGCATAGAAAACCTACCGATTCGCGATTACCGTCCCTATGCCGTAGGCAAGAGCATACCCGAAGGCATGAAAACGGCTGAGGAATTGGGGGTGCCAGCTCCGGTATACGCCAACATGTACATCATGAAACGCAAGTCTACCAACGAAACCTTTCAGATGAATTCCAACGATTATTTGGTAAAGGAAGTGTGGAAAGACCAGGACCTGGAATTGGTAGAAGCCACCGAAGAGGTGATCACCATTCAGGAAGGCTACGAGGCGCCCATCCACGATTTCAATCTGATGAGCAAAGATGGCAATGACGATACGGACCTGATTTTGGCGCTGCCACGGGTGTTTCTCTTGATTTCCAAAGACATCAGTATTTTGGAAGAAGGCAACATGGCAAAGGTGAAACAACTGGTGACCGATGGGCAGGCCCAAGGCATCCCAACCGTGTTGCTCAGTTCCACCAATTTCGAAGAGCAGGAAGCCTTTATGCAAAAGCACGGCATCGAAGTTCCATTCTACCAGGCGGACAATACCACCCTCAAGACCATTATCCGGGCCAACCCGGGGATCGTGCTACTCAAAAATGGGGTGGTGAATGGCAAATGGCACCACAACAACACGCCTTCCCTCGCTGATTCCGGGGCCTGAACCATGGGAGGGCTTCGGTGATTGCCTTTGTGGTTCGGCGGCTGTTGTATGGCCTCCTGGTTTTGCTGGGAGTGATTGTGGTCGTATTCCTATTGTTCAATGTATTGCCTGGCGATCCGGCCCGTTTGCTGGCCGGGCAACGTACCGATGCCGAAACCCTGGCTGCGATCAACCGCGATTTGGGCTTGGACCGATCCATGGGCGCCCAGTTTCTCATCTATTTGAATGATTTGTCACCGGTTTCGATACACCAAACTGAGGATCCGGCTACCGCCCTTCATTTTTCAGAAGAAAAATATTCCGGGGTATTGTTGTTTGGCGTTGGTGGAGGGCATCAACTGGCATTGAAATACCCCTATTTGCGGCAATCCTACCAAAGCAGGCGAAAAGTAGCGGATATCATTCGCGAAACGCTGCCCGAAACTGCGGTATTGGCCTTTGCCGCGGTGTTTTTCGCTACTACCTTGGGCATTGGATTGGGTTTATTTGCTGCTTTGCGCAAAGGCAGCTGGTACGACAACCTGGCCTTGATCTTGTCTGCGCTGGGCGTTTCTGGGCCCACTTTCTTCGTAGGTATTCTAGTGGTGTGGGTAGGCGCCTACCTCTTGGGCGAGTATACTGGCTTTAACCTTACGGGGAGCTTGTATACGTTTGACGAATACGGCGATAAGGAGGTGTTGAGCCTCAAAAACCTTGTGCTACCCGCCTTCACTTTAGGATTAAGGCCCCTGGCGGTGGTCGTACAACTGACCCGTAGTTCGGTGCTGGAAGTACTGGAACAGGATTACATCCGCACCGCCAAGGCCAAAGGCCTGGGCTTTATTGGCCTGGTGTTTCGGCATACCTTAAAAAATGCTTTGAATCCGGTGCTTACCGCCATCTCCGGCTGGCTGGCCAGCCTCATGGCCGGGGCCGTATTTGTAGAATACATCTTTGGATGGAAGGGCATCGGCAATGAGATCATTTCCGCCCTGGATCGCTACGACTTACCAGTGATTATGGGATCGGTATTGGTAATTACTACGATATTTGTGGCCATCAATCTACTGGTCGACATTGCCTACGGGTTTCTCGATCCGCGGGTGAGGTTCAGCTAAACACCTACATCACAAACATGAGAGAAAAGATTGTTGCCGGAAACTGGAAGATGAATAAAAACCGCACCGAGGCCAAAGCTCTGGTGAGCGAGTTACTGAAAGAATTCAAGCACAAACCTGCACCAGGGGTAACGGTGGTAGTGGCTCCTCCAATGCCTTTTACGGGCGAGGTGGTGGATCAAACTGCTGGTACGAGTGTGCAGGTAGGCGCACAAAATTGCCACCAGTCCGAATCTGGGGCATACACGGGCGAGGTAGCCGCAGAAATGCTCAAATCCATTGGTGTGCAATACGTTATCTTGGGGCACTCCGAACGCCGGACCTACTACGGAGAAACCGATGCTTTTGTGGCCGCAAAGATCGATCGTGCGCTGGAGCATGATTTGGTGCCCATTTATTGCTGCGGTGAATTGTTGGAGGAGCGCAAAGCAGGTCGCCATTTTGAAGTAATTGAAGCACAACTAAAAGCGGCTTTGTACCACCTTCATCCTACGGAGATGGCCAAAGTGGTGATTGCTTACGAACCCGTTTGGGCTATCGGCACTGGCGAGACCGCTACTCCTGAGCAAGCCCAGGAAGTACACGCCTTTATCCGTCAAAAAATTGCCGATCAATACGGCCGTGAATTGGCCGAAGGGTGTGCTATCCTCTACGGTGGCAGTTGCAAGCCTTCCAATGCACAGTCCTTGTTTTTACAACCCGATGTGGATGGTGGACTCATTGGCGGAGCATCGCTAAAGGCCGCTGATTTTGCTGCCATCGCCCATTCCTTCTAATCATGGATTACGTAGAAGTAGCTTTTCGGGTGCATCCTGCGCATCCCGGGCGCGACCTCTTGGCCGATGCCCTCGGAGAAATTGGCTTTGAAAGCTTTGTAGAAGAAGGGGAGGAGCACCTGTTGGCCTACATCCTGGCCAGCGACTTTGACGAAGACCGCTTGAACAAGCTGGATTTCTTGCAAGAAGCCTGGTTAGAAACCAGTTGGAGCCACAAAATTATTGCTGGTCAAAACTGGAATGCGGCTTGGGAAAGTCAATTCGAGCCCATTGCCATTGACACCCGCTGTCGGGTACGGGCCAGTTTTCATCCCAACGACGGAGCTTTCGATCACGACCTGGTGGTGGACCCTAAAATGGCCTTTGGAACCGGGCACCATGCTACTACCTTCCAAATGCTGGAACAATTGTTGGAACTGGACGTAGACGGGAAAACGGTGTTGGACATGGGATGCGGAACGGGTGTATTGGCCATTTTAGCGGCTCAACGAGGGGCTACCGAGGTGGTGGCCATCGATATTGATGCGTGGGCCTATGAGAATACCTTGGAAAATGTGGCGCGCAACCTCAATCGGGAACTCGTTGTTCTTCAAGGGGATGTGGGCCACTTGGGCAAACGCTCATTTAATGTTATTTTAGCCAATATCAACAAAAATGTGATCCTGAGTGATCTTTCGAGCTACGCGCAGCACCTTGCCCCCAATGGTGATTTGCTGATGAGTGGTTTTTATGAAGAAGATGCGCAAGATCTCATTCAACTTGCTGGTCCGTTGGGCCTACAAGTTGTTCGACAAGGTGTCCGCAACCGATGGGCACTGCTTCATCTGAAGAAAAACTGATCGTCTTTCTATGCCCTTGAATCGACTCTCTTGGCTGCCACTCCTGGTTTTATTGTTCCTCGCTTCCGTTAGCCAGGGGCAAATCACCATCAAAAAATTCACACAGGATTCTACCATCTTTCTGGAAGAAGTAACCACCCTGCTCACCGATTCCCGAAAAAAGGAGGGAAAAGATTTTATTGAGCAGTTTACCCCGGTTTGGCACGGTGGCGTATTTACCGAGCAAGAGCGCAAAGAGGTATACCGGATTTGTGATTTTATGCTCAAAAAGAAAATGCGGCCTTTCCCAGATTTTGAGTCTTTTCTGTTTTCCCTTATCAGTTTTAAGAATTCGAAGCAGCCGCCTGAAAGTTTCAAAGCCTGGATTTCGAGCCTGGAAACCTTGATTGATGGCCGTAGTAGACGAAAATTTACCGACTACCTGTCGTTTTGTAACAACCTCTTTTCTGAAAACCTGGTATTTTCTTCGGCCACCACCAAGTGGCAATCCGATAGCCGCGATTATTCTTTTGAGATTGATAAGGGGCGGCCCAAAATTGTTTTTCCGTCCCTGCGATTGGCGTGTTATGCCAAAGGCGACAGTTCGGTGATTCAAAACACCTCTGGCGTTTATTTTCCGATTGACAAAAAGTGGATCGGAAAAGGAGGTAAAGTGACTTGGGAACGGGCTGGATTCAAGGCCGATCAGGTTTTTGCGGAGTTGAACAATTATGTGATCGAAACCAAAAGGTCGACGTATACGGCCGATTCAGTGGTATTTACCAACACCATTTACTTTGATCAACCGCTGATAGGAAAGCTTTCTGAACGGGTATTGGCCAACGTAAAACCAGAAAAAGCATCGTTTCCAAAGTTCGATTCTTACAGCAAGCGACTCAAAATTACCAACCTCATACCCAGCCTCGATTACGATGGTGGTTTTGCCCAGTATGGGGCTAAATTCATTGGATCGGGTAACGAAGAAAGATTGGCTCAGCTCATCATCAAACGGCATGACAAACCTTTTTTGATTGCTGCTTCTATTCAGTTCACCATCCGGGTCGACCGGATTGTCTCCCGGCGGGCTCAAATCACCATTCGCCTTGATCAGGATTCGATCGTTCATCCGGGTTTGTCGCTACGATTGCTGACCAATGAGCGCAGAGTTACCCTCATTCGAGAGAATGAAGGGGTGTCTAAGAGTCCTTATTTCAATACCTATCACCAGATCGACATGTTTTTCGAGGCCCTGTACTGGAACATCGACGATCCAATCATCAAGTTGGGTCCCATTCCGGGTAGTTCAGACCGTACTGCGTTGTTCGAGTCGGACGAATATTACCGTGAGTACCGCTTCGACCGACTTCAGGGACTGGAGATGACCCACCCCTTGGTGCGTATTAAAGATTGTGCGGTAAAATACGACACCAACTTCCTATCGGCCCGAGATGTGTCTTTTTGCATGAAAATTTCGGAATCGCAGGCCCGACCGATGTTGATGAAACTCTCGAATCAAGGGTTTCTCACCTACGATTATAACACCGATGAAATTTTGATCAAGGACCGTTTGTTCAACTACATCCTGGCGAAATCAGAACAACGGGACTATGACGTGATTCAGTTCAATTCTTCCTTAGAACGCCGGGACCAAACCGACAATAACGCCACGCTCAACCTTCTGAATTATGACATGACCATCAACGGGATCAAAAAGATTTTCTTGTCGGATTCGCACAACGTGTTTCTTCGTCCCGCTGGTCGAACGATTATTCTGAAAAAGAACCGGGATTTTACCTTCAGTGGCATTATTAACGCGGGGCGTTTCGAGTTTTTCTGTCGCGACAACAGCTTTAGTTACGACGATTTTAAGATAGACATGCCCAATGTTGACTCTTTGCGCTTGAGCGTTGAGGTGGGACAAAAAGACGAATATGGCCGACGGAAAAGACGGCGGGTACGCACGGTGATTGAAAACATTACGGGGGAACTGTTGATTGACCGACCGGGGAATAAATCGGGGTTGGAGTCTTTGTCCGAATATCCCATTTTTAAATCGTTGGAGGATTCTTACGTTTTTTATCAGCGGGCAGAAGTGCAAGGTGGAGTATACAAGCGTGACAATTTTTACTTTCACCTCGAGCCCTTTGTGTTCGACAGTTTGGATAATTTCCGAAAAGAGGGAATTCGGTTTGATGGTACATTCCAGTCGGCAGGGATATTCCCCGATTTTGAGGAGACACTTACCCTGCAACCGGACTATTCTTTAGGGTTTGTGCGTTCCACGCCCAAGGCAGGTTTTCCGATTTACGGTGGTAAGGGAACCTACAAGAAAGAGATCAACATGAGCCATGAGGGACTGCGCGGAGATGGTACTTTAAAGTACCTCACTTCGACGGCAGAGTCGGACGATTTTATATTTTTCCCCGATTCTACCAACGGCGTGGCCCACAACCTGGTGATTGAGGAGCAAATGGGTTCGGTGCAATTCCCACCGGTTACAGGTGCCGACATTTACTTGCATTGGGAGCCATACCGAGACCAAATGGCCTTGCGCAATACCAAAGAACCTTTCATTTTTTACGATGGTAACTCTAACCTTGATGGAAACCTCAACCTGCAGCCATCGGGCCTTTTGGGCGGTGGTTTGTTTGCCTTTGCAGAAGCGGAGTTGGAATCGGAAGAGTTTAAATTCGAGTTTTCTGAATTTTTTGCCGATACGGCGGACTTCCGGCTGAAAACCAAGAACGACAACCTGGATCAGCTTTCTTTCTCTACCAATAATGTGGATGCGCACATCGACTTTGCCAATCGGAAAGGGGAGTTTGTTTCCAACGGTGGTGGTTCCTACGTGAACTTCCCGGTCAACCAATACATCGCCTACATGGACCGCTTCACCTGGTACATGGACGATGATCAAATTGAGCTTTCTGCCGGTAAAGGCAAAACCAAAAGTGCAAATGAGCTGGCTTTTGAGGGATCCCGGTTTATATCCACCCACCCCAAACAAGACTCACTCGATTTCTATTCGGTGGCAGCACGCTACGATTTGGCTTCGCACATCATTAATGCGAAAAAGGTAGAGTTCATTTCGGTAGCGGATGCCCTCATCTATCCGCGGGATGGAAACGTGGTGATTGAGGCCAAAGCGAAAATGCAGCCGCTGGACAGTTCCAGTGTGGTAGCCAACTCCATTACCAAATACCACAAACTGTACAATACCAACATCAACGTCTATGGCAAGCGGAATTACGCCGGTTCAGGGTATTATGATTATGTGGACATTGAGAAAAACAAGCAAACCATTCACTTCACTACCTTGTCGGTAGATACCGCGGCACAGACCTACGGTACCGGTACCATTTTGGAAGAAGAGGCTTTCACCTTGAGTCCGAAATTTGAGTACAAAGGCGACATTCGCTTAGAGGCGAGCAACAAGTTTTTGAGTTTCAAAGGCAATACCCGAATTTTCCACGATTGCGAAAACTTGAGCCGACCCTGGGTGCGATTTACCGCCGAAATTGATCCGGAAGAAATATACATTCCGATTGATTCCAGCTTGCGGGATGAAAACGGTGGCAAGTTGGCCTCTTCGGTTATGATCAATCGGGATTCGATTCATTTGTATTCCACCTTTGCCAGTCCGCTAAAAAGACGAAACGACTATGAGGTGTTGCCGGCCTTTGGATTCATGGTTTTCGATACCGAAGCCAACGAATACAAGATATCGAACCTCAGCAAGTTGAATACTCCTTCTTTGCCCGGTAACCTGTTGAGCCTGCATACTTCTTATTGCCGGACCTACGCCGAAGGAAAACTCGATTTTGCGGCCAACCTGGGTAGGGTAGAAGTAACTCCGGTAGGCAACATCAACCACAGTTTTGACGACGACAAGCTGAGCTTTGATTTGATGATGCTCATCGACTTTTTTATGGCCCCCAACGCCATGGATAAGATGGCCAAGGCAATAACGTCTTATCCCGATTTGAAACCGGTGAATTTTGAACGGCAGGTGTTTGAACGGGGCTTGTATGAATTGGTAGAGAAAAAAGATGCCGACAAGCTCATATCGCAGGTGGCACTATCGGGGCAGTTTCGGAAGTTTCCCAACGAGCTAAACAAAACCTTGTTTTTGTCGGAAGTGAAAATGAAATGGAACCCCGAAACCAGTTCTTACGTTTCATACGGTCAAATTGGATTGGGAAGCATCTTTAAAGAGCAAGTACACAAAATGGTAGATGGCCGCATTGAGATCATCAAAAAACGCAGTGGCGACATCATCAACATTTACATCGAGCTCGATCGAAAAAACTGGTACTTCTTTAGTTATCGCAGCAACCTCATGCAGGCAATTAGTTCTGATGCGGAGTTTAACAATGTGATCAAGGAAATGAAATCGGATAAACGCAAACTGAAGCCCGAAAAAGGCAAAGCGCCTTATTCTTTTATCATGAGTTCTGAACGGAAAAAGACTGAATTCCTTCGAAAGTTTGATTCCTTGTAATTATTTTATCTACTTTGCGGGCAACGCTGCCTGATCGATGCTTCCGGCCGATAATATTGTAGCCCTGTTGCTCGCCTATTTGCTGGGGTCAATACCGACCGCCGTTTGGGTAGGGAAGGTCTTTTATAAAATAGACGTTCGCGAATATGGCAGTGGTAATGCCGGAGCTACCAATACCTTTCGGGTTTTAGGGATAAAGGCAGGAATTCCCGTTTTACTTTTCGATGTTTTTAAAGGTTGTGCTGCGGTTAGCTTTGTGCGGTTTTTCACCGATTATCATCCCGATTCTGCTGCTTATGTCAACTTTCAGCTGGCTTTAGGGGTGTGTGCCTTGTTGGGGCACATCTTTCCGATTTATGTTGGTTTTCGTGGAGGAAAAGGCATTGCGACCCTACTTGGCATTATGATTGCCGTGCACTACCAGGCCGCCTTATCGGCTGCAGGAGTGTTTTTGGTAATTTTTCTTTCTACCCGCTACGTTTCGCTCGGTTCGATGCTGGCGGCAGTGAGTTTTCCATTTATCGTAATATGGGTATTCCATTCACGGATTCCTTCCCTCATCATCTTCTCTTTGTTCATTGCCATCATGGTGTTGGTGACCCACCAAAAAAACATCGAGCGGTTGTTGAAGAAGGAAGAGTCGAAAGCGAACCTTTCCTTTAAAAAACGTAATAAAAAGCAGGATGCAGAGAATGATTAACTTTGTGGCGGCTGACTCGTACCATATATTTAAACATTGACCTACAGCGGAGTAGACAACCCCATGGCGTGCATGCGGCTGATCCTTTCATACCTTCTTTCCACCCTCCTTTTTCTCGTTTGTTCGGTAGCTCCTGTCATCGGCCAGGATATTGCTGAACTGGAGAAAACAGCGGACGGCTTTTTTGAAAAGCAACAATATGCGGAAGCACTTCCTTTGTATTCCCAACTGTTGGCCAATTTTCAGGAAAATCCCGACTACAACTACCACTATGGTACTTGTGTGTTGTATGCCGAGGAAAATAAATTCGATGCTATTTCTTACCTGGCCTTTGCTTGCAAAAGCGAGGAGGTACCAGCAGAAGCCTATTTCCAACTGGGCAAGGCCTACCAGCTCAACTACGAGTTTAAGCGGGCATTGGTAGCCTACGAAAAGTTTAAATCCAAAACCAACGGCAAGCAACAGGCACAATACAACGTAGAACGGGAAATTGAAACGTGTACCAACGGACGTAATCTGCTCCGTAATATTTCCGACATCAGCGTTACTGAGAAGAACAGTTTGAAATTAGAAGACTTCGCTAAAGCTTACAACATGGAGGCTTTTGGTGGAAAAATCATTCGCAAAACCGAAGACTTCAAATTGAAGTACGACAAGAAGATCGACGAAGAGTCGGTGATGTACTTTCAAAAAAACAGCGACTACATTTACTTCTCGAGCTATGGTGACAAAGGTGAAAATGGTCGGGATATCTACTTCGTCAAGCGCCAACCCAATGGCGACTGGTCCGACCCCGAACCGCTGAGTAGTGTCATCAATACGCCTTACGACGAACACTATCCCTTCATCCATCCCAATGGCAACAAGCTTTACTTTGCCTCCAAAGGGCACAACAGCATGGGCGGCTACGATATTTTCGAAACCACCCGCGACCCCAACACCGGGCGGTGGAGCAAGCCCGTGAACCTGGACTTTGCCGTCAATACGCCCGACGACGACTTTCTGTTGATAACCGACGAAGAGGAAAAGACCGCCTACTTTGCGTCTACCCGTGAGAGTGCCCTGGGTGAAGTAACCGTTTACAAGATTCACCTGAATCGGGTGCCTTTCAATGAAACCTTGATCAAAGGGCAATTCAAATCGGAGGAAAGCCTTTCGGCCACTATTACGGTATTAGATGCTGAAACCGAAAAAGAGGTAGGCATCTACCAAACCGATCGGAAAACCGGCGAGTATGCCATCAGTTTGCCAAATGGTGGAACATTCCTGTTTGTGGTGGAAATGAAAGGCAGCTCTATTGCCCACAAGAGTTCGCCCATTAAACTGCCCAAGCTGAAGAATCCGCGTCCGCTCAAGCAGGAGATGCAGATCATTCGGGACGAAAAGGATTACGAAAAACTCTTGGTGAACAATGCCTTCGACGAGCAATTGGATGTAGAGTTGGCATTAACCGCCGAGTTGCTCCGCCAGAAAGCCAGTTTGAATGTGGGCGACTCGCCTCCGCCTCCCGGCCCTGGTCCCTCGCTCACCATTGTGGATGACGAGAACAACACAGCACCAACCGGAGCTGCACCCCTGGATGAAGGAGACGACCCGGAACCCACGGTTGTTGAAAACGAGGAGCCTGCTGTAGCGGAAGTCACAGAAACGCCGGTGGAGGATACAGAAGAAGGAGCTACCCCGGAGAACGAACCAACCAACGATAATACATCCCCTTCGACTACTGATGAAGTGGCGACCGCTGCTGGTGATTCGGAAACCAATGTTAGCGTGGCAGCTGCTGCTCCCAGCCTGGCACAAAAAGCTTACGCCAACGCCCAACTGATCGAAGACCAGGTGACCGCCTTAGAAACCAGTGCCGGAATTGCCTTGGCCCTTTCTCAGGAAAAAAGCTCGGCCGCCAAAACCAAAAATGAAGCGGCAGAAGCCATTCTGGGTACCCTTAGTTCGGTGCGCAACAAAGAAGAGAAGCAAAAGAAATCGGACGAAGCTTACATTTTAAAGAAGCAGTCGCAACAATTTAGCGAAGAAGCCAAACTGGCCATTGAGCTTTCCGAAGAATTGGAAGCATTGGCGCAAGAGCGCTCCCAACAGCAAATTACCGCAGAGCAATACGCCCGTGAAATAGAAACGGAAGCGGGCACTGCGCCCGAGTCAGAATTGCAACGCAAGCTGGAAAAATCGGCCGAATTGGTAGCGCAGGCCAAAGGACCTACCAGTGTGGAAGAATTGATGGCCGAACGCCAAAAGGATTCGGAGGCCAAGCGCAACGAAGCCCTCGCTGAGTTGAAAAAGGCGCGGGAGTTGGAAGAAGAAGCCCGCCGATTGGAAGAAGAAATTGCCTATTTCAACACCGAATCGGAAGACCGCAAGAACAAAGACATGGCCGAGCAGCTCAAGGCGCAAGCCGCCGAGTCGGAAGCCAGTCTTGCCGAAATTAGAAGCGAACAACAGCAAGGCGGCACCAAAGCCGTGCGTTTGAAAGAAGAAGCGGAGCGCTTTGCCATGATGGCTTCGGTGAGCGAAGACCTCAACGAGGCGGCCAACTCGCCCAACCCTCCGGAGCCGGTTGAAATGTCTTCCGGTGACAAACAAAACCTCCGCAGCGAATTGACTTTGGTGAGCAACCAAGTAGAGGAGGAACGCACCGATCTGGTGATTCCCGGAGCGGAAGACATTTTTATTACCGACACTGAAATCGATCAATTCGATGACCTTGAATCGGTGGTAGCAGTTAATGGTTACGACGATCCTGATCCGATCGAATCGCCACCTCCTGCTGCGGCTGATCCCGATCCCACACCGGCTCCTGAAGCGACTGCTGATCGGATAGCGGATGCGGATCCCGCCACGACTACGCCGGAAACCGAAACCCCAGCCACTGATGAACCGGCTCCGGTAGTGGATGCAGCAGTGCTGATGGAAACCATTGCCGACGATTTTGAACCCCGTTTGTTTGAACAAGAGGCAGAAAGCGATGAAATGGTGCGCGAAGCTGCCAAAGCCGAAATTTATTCTGAATGGGCGCAACGCCTGGAATTGGAAGCGGGCGCTTTGCGCCAGCAACTCACCAGCAGTGCGGAACCCGATCCTGAGTTGGAGCAACGCATTGCCCGCTTGGACGGCGAAGCCCGCCGGAAGCGCAAACTGGCCGATGAGAGCTACGAAACCATTGCCGCCATGAGCGATAGCAATGATGCCGAAGCACTGGCCGAAAATGCAGGTAATGGGGAACAAGAGGCAGAAAGCACCGATAATGAAAACCTGGGCTTCAGCGTTTCGGTGGATGCCCCTTCCAACTACACCGAAAGTTTCGAGAATCAGGTAGCGGAAGCCGAGGCTATTCCTGAGGCATCGGAGCGGGAAGCAGCTCTGGCACAAATTCACAACAATTGGCAATCGGCCATTGATGAGGAAATTGGTGAATTGCAAGAAAGCCGGCCCGAAGCCAGCCCCGCAGAGCAAAACATCATCGACGATCGGATTGCCCGACTGGAAACCGAATCGCAAACCCAGGCCGAAGAAGGGGCACGCCACAGCGAATCGGCCCTGGCTTTGGCGGATGCTTCCCCCGAAGCAAGCCCCAATGCGGAACTGCCAGCGGGTGAACCGGAATTGGCTACCGCCGACAATGTATCCGATACACCTGCTGCTACCGACGAACCACCGGCAGAAGAGCCCGGCAGCAACCTGGACGACCAAACCATTGTGGTGGAAATACCGACCGACGATCCGGCGGTAGTAGCCGATGCAGTTGATCCTGCCAATGGTGATGCAACACCCGATCTGGAAGTCACCGATCCGTTAGAAAATGGAACCGATACCGAGGGAGATTTAAGCAATGCGACTGAAACCGACGAACCGGTAGTAGCAGAACCTGAAACCGAAGTGGGAGCCCCTGCTATTGACACCGAAACACCCCAAGATCCTGAACCGGCCCTGGCCGATAATGCCGGTACCGAAAGCGAGGCAGACCCCACTCAGGCGCTCACAGAGGGAGAAGGCTTGACGGATGATCCTTTTACGGAGGTTGGAGCAGAAGACACCGACCCGGCTGAAGGCAATGAGGTAGCCACCGTTGATCCGGCGGACATCGATCCTACCAACCTTGATCCGGCAACCTTGCCCATTTCTGCCTACGACCAAACTTTTGAAGGTCGCCTGGACAACCTGAGCGATCAACCCGAAGATCGGGTGATTGTAAAACGACTGGAAGTCAACCGGGAGTGGCTCACGGCCATCAATGGAGAAATCGACCAACTGGAAGAGGAAAAGGTGGGGGAGACCGATACCGAAATTTTGCGGGAGTATGATGCTCGCATTGTAGGGCTGAAACAAAAAGCGCTGATGCGAGAGGCTGAAATTGCTTCGGATGAACCCAAAGCCGCAGAAATAGCTGCCTTGGCTGAGGCAGAAGAAAACCTTCCTGTAGAGGTTGCCGTTGGCAATTCGGCCATCGACGATGCCTTTACCGACGAGTTGTCGGAGATCAACCGTATCCCCGACGACCAACGCCGGAAAGCAGCCGAAGCCGACCTCTACAACCGTTGGGCCCAGGCCATTGATCAGGAAGTAGATCGTTTGAAAGCCGAACCTTCAAGTGATGAACCTACCGTTGTAGTGGAGCGTCAGAACCAGATTGCCGCTCTACAAAACCAGGCCAAGAGCCACCGCCAGCAAGCTACGGTGAGCCAAACCCAGGCCAACGCATTGGCAGCAACCGTAGAGCCGAATGCCGTTGAAACCACCGACCCGGCAGGAACGGCTGACCCTACCGATCCTGGAGCAGTATCGGCCACCGCCACCTTGCCCGAACCTACCGATGAGCCCGTGCCTGCCACCCTCGCCGGATTGTCAGAAAGTGAAATTCGTGAATTGGAAACCACCATTCCCGATCGGCCGAGCCTTGCCCGTACCTACCAATCAGATGCCCAATCGCTGGACAAAGATGCCTTCGACCTTGATAACGAAGCGGCCGACCTAAGGAATCAAGCGAATGCAACCTCCAACACCGAACAAAAAGCTGACCTGAACCGGGAGGCACAACTTTTGGCACAAGATGCTCAAGACAAGCGACTGGAAGCAGTTGCCTTGCGGGAGCGCGCCCGTCGGATAGAGGTAGCAGAAGACAAGATTGTGAATGCGGTGCCCGGTGAAGTGCCCGAATCGGAAAAAGAATTGGCGCGTGCCGAGCGTTTGCAAGCCGAAGCCAAAGCCCGTCAAGCCCAGGCCGACACCGCCAGAACAGAGGCCGAATCGACCAACAAGCGCAAAGAACGGGAAGCCCTCATTGCCCGGGCCAACGGCTTGGAGCAACTGGCAGTAGAAAAGCTGGCCGAATCGGAGGAAAGTTTTGCTTTGGCCGCCGATTTGGAGAAAGCCGAAAAAGATGCTTTGGAGCGTTCTTTTGTCTTGAAAGATGCCCAGCGCGTAGCCTTACCCGAAGTGCGTACGCCATTGCCCGATGCAGAAGTGCCACGGGTGACGGCCATGCCGGAGTTTCTTAGCTATTCCGTGAAGCAGCAGCAATCTGCTAAGGTGTACCGAAAAGCCGCGATGATGTACCGATTGGCCGAAAACCTGGAAGCCGAAGCCGAGGGGGATAAAGTCGAAATGCAGGACCTCATGCTGGCCAGTGCACAAATAACGGACGAAAGCGCCAGGCAGGCACAGCTGGACCGGGCCAGGCAATTGGGCGAACGCCGTCAGCAACGCCTGGCTCAAGCCGATTCGATCAAAACCGAAGCGGCCTCCGTAGAACGAAAAGCCCTCTACCTGGAAAACGAAGCCAACCGCTACTTGTTGAAACAACCCGAAACGGTGTACATGGATATCCTGGCTTACAACGCCCGGGTGGACGTAGGTGCGCCTTCGGTAGTGGCGGTGAACACTGTAGCGCCTGCCGGTGGAACG
This sequence comes from uncultured Flavobacteriales bacterium, assembly GCA_937899835.1. Taxonomy (GTDB): domain Bacteria; phylum Bacteroidota; class Bacteroidia; order Flavobacteriales_G; family Salibacteraceae; genus CALCCE01. The sequence continues at coordinate 57,918 of CALCCE010000130.1, forward strand.
AATCCTCCGGTTGTTGCTAACCCGGCCGTTGAAAATGAGGAGCCCGAAGTGGCCGGAGCGGTTGCGGTAGGTGGAAACGATACCAGTCCGGAAAATAACCCCGCGGAAGATCCTGTGGCTGGAACTCCCGGCAATGAACTGGCCGACAACCCTCTGGCCAACGACCCTGTAGCTACGCCAAGAACTGAAGTAGAACGCCCACGTGCCATTCAGCCCATGAACCTCAACCAACCGGTGAATGTGGCTACCATCGACCGCGTGCCGGATCGGGTAGAAGCGCCCATCTTCAGCAAGGTTGAAGAGACCACTTCGGTATACAACGACACCAAGCCGATTCCAGAATTGAGCGACCTGCCCGAAGGACTGGTCTTCAAGGTGCAGATCGGTGCCTTCCGCAACCCGATTCCGCAAGATATTTTCAAGGGCTTTGCACCCATTGCTGCCGAGCCTACCGATTTTGGTGTCACCCGTTACACCGCAGGTTGGTTCGGTGCTGAGTCCAATGCAGTGACGGCACGCGATGCCATTCGCACCATCGGCTATCAAGATGCTTTTGTGGTGGCTTACTTAAATGGAGAACGCATTTCCATGGCCGATGCCCGTCGTCGGGCAGGCTCGGCTGCACCAGCAGCCGTTGCCGCAACTCCTCCGCCAGCGACAACCGGCGGAGCACGGGGGGGCGTGGTGAATTCCACACCGGGCGTAGCCAATGCCGTAGAAGGTATCAACGGTTTGTTCTACACCGTGCAGGTAGGCGTCTTCTCCCGCGAGGTGAGCGCCAACGACCTGTTCAACATCGATCCTTTGGTGAGCGAGCAAACCAGCAACGGAGCTTACCGCTATTCCACCGGAATCTTTAGCAGTGTGCCCGAAGCTACGGTGCGCAAAGATCAAGTAGTGGGAGTAGGGGTAGCCGATGCTTTCGTAACGGCTTATTACAACGGAAAGCGCATAACCGTGGCTGAAGCCCGCCAGCTGGCCAACGAAAACGGGCCAAACATCTTTACACAAGTGGGCGGAGGAACGGCTCCGGCTCCCGCCGATCCTGCCCCAACGGCTCAAGCGGGAGACATCACCTTCAAGGTGAATTTTGGCACCTACGCTGCCGATGTGCCCGTGAAAGATGCGGCCATCTTGCTATCGTTACAGTCCCGTGGAGTAGACCGCCAGAAAGCAGGAGGTGAGACCACTTACCTCATTGGTGATTTCAGTTCTTACGCTGAAGCACAAGCCCTGCAACAGGAAATTGAAGCAAAAGGAAAGGCTGGAATCACTATATTAGGGTTCGAAAACGGGCAAGCCATCAACCTGCAGGAAGCCATACAAAAATCTGGATCATGAAATTCGACACTCCCTGGTTCTCCGACACCGACGAAGCGGTTTTAACCGAGCCAGAAGTTGCTACCGACGAATTAACCGCTTCTGGTTTTTCACTCATTCTCTACAACGACGACGTCAATACATTTGATTTTGTGATCAAAACCTTGGTAGAGGTATGTGAACACGATGTGTTGCAGGCCGAGCAATGTTCCATCATTGTGCACACCAAAGGCAAATGCGATGTGAAAAACGGAGCCTACGAAAAGCTGGAACCTATGTGTGTGGAAATGCTACGCCGGGGACTCAGCGCTAAAATCGAGAAATAAACCTTTTCGATCTTTCCTGGATGGTGATCACCATCCACTTCTCTTAGACAGCATACCATGAAGCAAGTAGCCTTAACCCTGGCAGTGATTCTATTGATGAGTGCCTGTGGAAAAGTACCCATCACCGGAAGGAAACAAATCAACCTCTTGCCTGAAACTACCCTCATGAGCATGAGCGTAGCCAATTACCAAGAGTTTCTAAGCACCAACAAAACCCTCAGTTCCAATGCCAACAACCAGGCGCAAATGGTGCAACGGGTAGGGCAGCGCATTGCCTCAGCGGTGGAAACCTACCTTAAGAAGCACGGCCAGGGCAAGCGGGTGAAAGACTACAAATGGGAGTTTAACCTGGTGCAGGACGATGCGGTGAACGCCTGGTGCATGCCGGGTGGAAAAGTGGTGTTCTACACCGGTATTTTGCCCGTGACCAAAGACGAAGAAGGCCTGGCGGTAGTGATGGGCCACGAAATCGCCCACGCCATTGCACGGCACGGCAACGAGCGCATGAGCCAAACCCTGGCAGTGCAAGCGGGTGGGGTAGGCCTGGGTGTCGCGATGAGCGAAAAGCCAGAGCTGACCCAAAATCTTTTTATGCAAGCCTACGGTTTAGGCTCTAACCTGGGCATGTTGGCCTTTTCGCGCAGCCACGAATCAGAATCGGACAAAATGGGGCTCGTGTTCATGGCCTTGGCCGGGTACAATCCTGAAGCCGCAGTAGGTTTCTGGCAACGCATGGCCGCTTTGGGCGGACAAGCTCCCCCCGAGTTTTTGAGTACGCACCCCAGCCACGATACCCGTATTCAAAACATCCGCGAATTTCTACCGGAAGCCAAAAAGTATTACACCCCAAAATAGTACTTTAGTGGGGTCTGCACTTAACTCCAATGACCCTAACCGTAATTATCCTCATCATTGTTGCCGGCCTGGCCTTCGTTTTGGCGGAGATTCTGGTATTGCCCGGCGGGGTAGTGGGAATCATGGGTTTTGCCCTGATGATCACCGGGATTTATTTTGCCTACGGATTGGATACCAACACCGGGCACTTCGTGTTGACCGGTACGTTGGTACTGACGGGCGGAATCAGCTACATGGCCTTTAAGAGCAAGACCTGGAAGAAGGCTACCTTGCACACCAATGTAGCAGGCAAGGTGAACACCTTGAACGAAACGCCCGTGCAACCGGGCGACAAAGGGAAAACCACTTCGCGGTTGGCCCCCATGGGTACCGCAAAAATCAATGGACATTACTTAGAAGTCAAATCACACGTGGCCTACCTCGACCCCAACACTCCGGTGGAAGTGGTGAAAATTGAAGGTGGCCAAATTACCGTTAAACCAAGCCTAAATGAATAACCTGTTAACCATCCTTCTGCAATCTGACGGCACCAGTCTGGGTGTGATGATTGCCATTGCCGTAGCCTCTCTGGTGGGCCTTTGGATCTTCTTCTATTTTGTGCCGGTTGGCCTGTGGTTTTCCGCCTTGCTTTCTGGTGTGCGCATCTCCCTCATTCAGCTGGTGTTCATGCGCTGGCGGAAAGTACCGCCTTCCGTCATTGTGAAGGCCATGATCAACTCCAGCAAAGCCGGGCTTTCGCTGAGCCGCGATCAACTCGAAGCCCACTTTCTGGCCGGTGGAAACGTCATCAACGTAGTGAACGCCTTGATTTCGGCCGATAAGGCCAACATTGGGTTGGACTTTAATTCCGCTACTGCCATTGATCTTGCCGGTCGGGATGTGTTTGAAGCGGTACAAATGTCGGTGAACCCAAAAGTGATCGATACTCCACCGGTAACTGCGGTAGCCAAAGACGGTATTCAATTGATTGCCAAAGCGCGGGTCACTGTTAGGGCCAACATCAAGCAATTGGTGGGTGGTGCCGGCGAAGACACCGTGTTGGCGCGGGTAGGTGAGGGCACCGTTTCGGCCATCGGCTCCGCCGACAGCCACAAAGCCGTGCTCGAAAATCCTGACAGTATCTCCAAAATCGTATTGAGCCGCGGCCTGGATTCCGGTACCGCTTTCGAAATTCTTTCCATTGATATTGCCGACGTAGACATCGGCAAGAACATCGGTGCCGGGCTGCAGATCGACCAGGCTGAGGCCGATAAGAGCATTGCCCAGGCGAAAGCCGAGGAACGCCGTGCCATGGCGGTTGCTGAAGAACAGGAAATGAAAGCCAAGACGCAGGAGGCGCGTGCCAAGGTGATCGAAGCCGAGGCTCAGGTGCCCATTGCAATCTCCGAAGCCTTCCGAAGTGGCAACCTCGGGGTGATGGATTACTACAAGCTGAAAAACATCCAGGCCGACACCACCATGCGCGACAACATTGCCAAACCTCCCGGAGGCGGCAACAAAGGCAGCAAGGGCAGCAGCGGTTCTTGATTCTTTGCTGAATAGACTTTTTGATGAGGCTGACCTTGAAACGAGGTCAGCCTTTTTTGTGATGTTTAGGCACCAAGGTGCGAGAGTAACATTCTAATCTGGCCCTTTTCTGATGCCGGGAGGAGAGGGGGGGCTCTTCCAACTTTCGTTTTACAGGCGTTTGCATCATTGCCATGTTGG
>CALCCE010000131.1 GCA_937899835.1 uncultured Flavobacteriales bacterium
TCCAATTTCTAGTGTGGATTCAATGACTCCTACTTGAATGGAATCGGCAATGGCGCAATTGCCCACAGAAACCGTGACAGAATAAATGCCGGTGGCATCCACTAAAAGGGTGGGGCTGGTGCTGTTGTTGGACCAGAGGTAGGTGGCGTTAGGCAAAGGACTTCCTAAAATGATGCTTTCTCCACCACAAAAAGTCGTGTCTGCGCCCAGGTCGACCATGGGCATCGGCTGTACTACAATGGTTTTGCTAATGGTGTCAGCTCCGGATGTGTTGGCAACAATCAGGGTGACTAAATGACTGCCCGGACTGTTAAAGCAAATACCTGTAGGGTCCATTGCTGTCGAACTTCCGATGGTTGCACCGGAAAATACCCATTGAACACTTCCCTGATTCACTGAGGTATTGGTGAAATCAATGCATTCACCCAGGCAAAGCGTGTCGTTCACCACTGAGAAATTGGCAATAGGGGGCAAAAACGAACAAATGATAGAATCGGGAAGAATGATGGGCTGTGCTGTGAGGCTAAGCGTTTGCGATCCAGCGACCATACCGCCAGCGGGGTTGGGAAAAACCTCGCTGGGCGATACGTTGGTAGTTGTGATTGCAACCGGGGCGCTACAACCACCAACTACTCCTTGACTATCGGCTTTGATCATCAATAGATCATGGTCGCCTTGACTGTACGAATTGCTGTAACCGAAGGCGAAAATGGTATCGTTCAACTCCAACACGCAATGCAGGCGGTCCACTCCGCTGCCACCATAGCTTTGGGCCCAGAGCAAATTCCCAGTACTGTCGACTTTCAGTAACAAACCGTCTCCGGTAGAGGTGAAGGTATGTTCGTATCCTGAAATAAGGTATTGGTGATGGGCCACATCGAAAACCGATCCAATGCGGATATTCTCGTTGGTCAACCCAAAGGTTTTCGACCAATTGAGGTTCCCGGTAGCATCAAATTCGCTCATCCAAACAGCATGGTTACCGCCGTTCCAACTCCAGGAAATGCCAATGTTTTGCAAGGTGCCGTTGCCTTCCCGCAAATGACCGTTGCAGGCATCGTTCATGCTGCCGCCGTAAAGCTTGGAAAAAACAATGCTTCCCATGGGGTTCACCTTCATGATAAATCCATTGTGCAGGGGAAGACCAATGGAACTCGACCAGCCTCCGGAAACCACGTAGTTGCCTTGTGCGTCTTCAATCAGGCCAAAGCCATTGACAAAATCGTTGCCCGGTTGTCCGTAGGAATTGCTCCAAAGCGTGTTGCCATTGGCATCCAGCTTGATCAGCAGCACATCCAACCAGCCATTGTTGGTACTACTGGTGTAGCCGGTTAAAACAATGCTGCCATCACTGGTTTCCATGAGGGTGGCCACTGTTTCGTTGTTGAAACTCCCCAAGGCACGGGTCCAAAGAATGGTGCCGTTGTTGTCCGTGCGAACCACAAAAACATCCTGGCCACCGTTGCCGTAGCTTTCTGTCCACCCTACCACCAATAAATCGGTATTGGAAAGCTCTATGGCATCGTAAAACCGATCGTTGCTGGTGCCACCGATCGCTTTTTGCCACAAGGCATTGCCAGCAGCATCTACTTTTAATAGAAGCCCATCTTCGCCACCACTCCCGGCACTCGAAGAATGCCCGAGAACCAATATGTTGCCATCACTAGTTGAAATGGCGGAGTGCGCCATTTCATCTCCCGTTCCACCAAAGGTTTTTAAGAAAGTATTCTGACCCAAATTGGTGAGGCAAAGGCCCAGGAAAAAGACAATAAAAAGAACTTGTTTGCCAGCTGACCGAATCAATTTATTGGGGGTGAGAAATTGCTAAAACCTGTTTTATCACCTGTGAAATTAACTTGATTTTTAGGGGGTACTTCAACTGTCAATAACTGGTCATTTTTAACAATAACTGGCGTTAAAAACCAATAAGTGGAATTGAGTGCGTTTGCCCTGAAACAGCTTGCGACTACTGTTCAAGCAGGAGTTTCTGAATGATTTGGTGCTCTTGGCTCGCAACCCGGATCAGGTACATTCCCGCCGGCAAGTCGCTGGTGTTTACCTCCAATGTGGCGTTTATTCCGGCAGGTGCAAGGCCTTTTTCCAGAATCAACTTTCCACTGAGGTCAAACAATTGAACATTTACCGTTTCATTCGCATCCCAACTGCCCAACAAGAAAAAGGTTCCTTTGGAGGGATTGGGAAAGAGGGTGATGGCCGGTTCCTGAGCTGCTGAAGCTGCAGTGGAATTCGATTCGGCCACAAACAAACGCGGCTGTGCAGTGGCAGGAGTCGTGATGGTACACACCGGACCATAATTGCCCCAGGATCCATTAATGGAAGCTGCAACCCGAACATTGTAGGTGGTGTTGGGCTGAAAATTGCTGGAAGCCCAATCAAAGCGCCAGGTAGTCCATTGGTAGCCGCGCACATACACTGTACTGAAACCCAAGCCGGCATTGGTGATTTCTACCCGGTAGTTATCGGCACCCGGCACCGTTTGGTAAAACAAATACTGTTGCCAGCTACTCAAGGTGATGTTGCACTGCGAACTTACCATTTGCGTAAGGGGCACGTTGATGGGCGTGGTGATGGCGCAGCTTGGGCCATAGGCTCCCCAGGAACCATTTACAAAAGCGGCTACCTGTACATTATAAGTGGTGTTGTAAGCCAGGCCCGGAACAAAATTCATTCGAAAATTGGTCCATTGGTGTCCGCGGGTGTAAACATGGTTGAATCCAGCGGCAGTAACCCGGTAGCGGTAATTGGTGGCTCCGGGAACCGCTTGGATGTAAAGCCATTGGCTCAGGTTGGTGAGTGTAGTACCACACTGATTGGAATTCAGTTGGGTGGTGGGAGCATTCGCCGGCGTTGAAATTTGACATGCTGCGCCATAGGCTCCCCACGTTCCATTGACATGTGCAGCCACTTCAAGAGAATAGGTGGTGCCATAAGCAATGCCAGGAAGGGTTACCAATCGAAGGTTGGTCACGGCATTTCCCCGCTCGTACACGGTGTTCAATCCGCCTCCAATCAGGCGGTAGCGGTAGTTGCTTGCGCCCGCAACGGCCGAATAATAGATGTAGTCACTCATGGAGGGCAAGGTCGTGCCACACTGTGCGGCCGCCACTTCGGGTTGGCCAATTACGTTGACCGCAGCCACCGTGGTGCTTTGGGTGGCGGTGCATCCCCGGGCATCGGTCACTGTTACGGAATAGGTATTGGCCACCAAACTGCTGAGGTTGGCTCCCGATTGTCCGTTGGACCACAAGTAAGAGTAAGGCGCAAGGCCTCCCGATGCGGTTGCGGTCACGGTTCCGTTGTTGCCCACTCCATTTTCAGGAGTGGAGGAAGCACTGAGGTTGATGGCGGAGCTTTGCATAACTAAGATGGTGTCGTATCCGATACAGCTATCGTTCGTTACTTCCACGCCGTAGGAGCCGGGAGAGGTAACGGTGAAAGTATTGTTGGTGCCCAGGGTTGGCGGAGCGGGGGCATCCATCACATATAATTTGTTTCTTGAACCCAAGCTCACATCCACCAGACTCACGTAAATCTGGTTGCCATCAGCGGCCAGGCAACTTTTGGTAACGGTTCCGGTGGGCAATCCACCTGAAAAGGGATCGGTCCAGTTCGTGCCATCAAAGCGTTTTACCCGGATTTCGGTTCCTGGAGTTGAAGTGGAGTAGGACAGGTAGAGTACGCCATTGCTTTGGATAAAGGAAGGCCACTTGGAATAGCCGCCGGTAGACAGTGGGAAATTGCCCACTGCCCCCCAGGAGCTGCCATCGTATTTCATAACGCCCATGTTGCCCCCCGTACCGATGTTGCCGGCAAAGTAGGGCGTCCCATTATTGATCACCAGGTCGCTGTAGGTAAAACTGCTGGAGGTGGCAATGCTTCCGCCTACCGCTACCCAGGCTGAGCCATTGTATTTGATCACTCTCGCTTGTTGGATCAAGTTGATCCGATACCCCACATAAGGAACGCCATTGTCTACGGCCATGCTGATGTACCGGGCTCCGCCACCCGTGGTGCTGGTGCCTACGCTTGACCAGGAAGAACCGTTGAATTTAGCCACCGACAAGGTGTAGCTGGGCCAGCCACTGTGGTAAGCCACGTGAATGGTACCGTTTTCGGCCACCATGCGCACCTGCGAGCCAAACCGACTCCAGGCCAGCGAATTGCCCACTGTTACCCAACTGGTGCCGTTCCATTTGCGCACCGCCACGCGTGAGGAATCCGAGGTATGGATAAAGGCCGCATACAGATCGCCGTTGTCTTCCGCCAGCACCACATCATTCGCGGTAGTGGCACCAATGCCTAAGCCTGGTAAGCCAAGGTCCGACCAAATGCTGCCATCGTATCTTTTGATACTGATGGTTCCCGAGTTTTGTTGGTTCACCAGTCCAACGTGCGGTACTCCATCGACCACGAGCATGTTTCTGCCATACCCTTCCAGGTTGTTCCCGTAGTGGCTCCCCACTTGCGAAAAGGAATTCAACACCAGGTTGGCACTTGGATCAAACCACTTCTGGGTCGTACCCATTGGTGAATTGACGGAAAGGGTAAGTGGCGAATTGCCACACAAATAAGCGGTATCGCCCTGTTGGATCAGTGCGGTGTCAGCAGCGAGCAGTCGGCCCACCGGTAAGGCCAGTAAGCAGCATAAGGCCAGCAATCGGGCAGCAGTTAAACAAGAGAAACTGGGGTTCATAGTTCTATTTTTACACATTTATTGAATCAAATTGGAGTTGCGGCAAAATTACTTCAACCGTACCGCGGACTTCAAAAAGCCAACGGCCGGTTGGTTTCGCCAATAAGTGGTGGTTGAGGTTAATAAGTGG
>CALCCE010000132.1 GCA_937899835.1 uncultured Flavobacteriales bacterium
AGAAAGAAGAGCGAAAAGAAACAAGTAGCTATTATCATGCCCACCACCATTCACATTGGCCTTGTAGAGGACCAACACCTGTTTCGCCAAAGCCTGCGCAGCAACCTGGAAACTACAGAAGACTTGCGCGTTGTCTTTGAATCGGCCGACGGCTATTCGGTGATCAGCCGCTTGCGGGAGCAGTCTCCCCTGCCCGATGTGATGCTGGTCGATTTATCGTTGCCACCTAACGGTCATCAAGAATACAGTGGCCTAGACCTCACCCGCGACCTCAGTCGCGAATTTCCCAAAGTGGCCATCCTCATCCTCACCATCCACCAGGACCCCTACTTCATTTCCAAGTTGATTGAAACCGGGGCCAGCGGCTACCTCGTGAAAGACACGAGCCTGAGCGAAGTGTACGAGGCCATCCGCAGTGTGCACCACAACGGGTCGTACATCAACCAGCAGTCTTTGCAAGCCATTCAAGGGCGCCTACAAGGCCGCACCCGGCCGAAGCACACCTCCGAAGCCCTCAGCAAACGGGAACTCGATGTGTTGCGGCTGATCTGCCAGCAGCTCACCACCGAAGAAATTGCCGAAAAGCTGTTCATCAGCCCCAAAACGGTGGACGGGCACCGCAGCAACCTGATGCAGAAAACCGGCTCGCGGAATGTGACTGGGCTGGTGTTGTATGCGATTAAGAAGAAGTTGGTGGAGTTGGTTTGAGGGTTTTGTCTTCGATGGCTTTTGGGTTCTTCTTTGGCTTGAACCAAAGAAGCAAAGTTCAAGGCTTAACCGCGTGGAATTTGCATGGATTAGCCGACCATGCTTGCGGATTGGCTCCTGCCTCAGTTATTGAACCTGAGATTTTTCTGGCTTGGTTTGGCTTTTCGGTTTCTAAACGGACCTCCAAGCCCTGTAGCTGTTGAGGCGCAACCATGAGTTGGTAAAAGGTACGGTTGCTTTCCCCCGCTCAGCCCCTTTGCTCCGTGGATTCCCTAATCCAACAATCTGGATTGCTTACTTCGTTGAGTTCAATAACTCAAGCTGACGGAGAATGCCACGCGCTTATACCGGTCTGACCGATGGGTTGAGCGTAGTTGTTTGTTAACCTCAAAATGGTGAATGGGAACCGCTGAAACTTGATGTAAAAAACTGGTTATCGGAATTTTCCTGGGTTGGTATTGTATGCGGTTAAGAAGAAGTTGGAGGTGTTGGTTTGAGGGGAAGATCAACTTAAACATAAAACCTTCTTCGCAAGAATGAGACTAATAGTTTAGCTGTAATGCACGAGCTTCAGATATCAAGTTATGAAGTGTCTCTAAGCTATTCCCATGGTAATACTTTTTAAGCAAGTTTACAACTCTGATGTGATTTTCTTCTATGGTATCAATATTCCATTCTCGATAATTGATAAATACAAAGTTGGTGTTTGGCCGATTCTCAATCGAATTTTTGTATTTATCTCTTTTTTCACTGTACAAATTATTGCTTATTGAAGCATTTTTTTTTCTATCAATCAATACTAAGTTTCCTAACCTATGTAACCATATTTTATGATGTTCCTCTTGAATTTCCCAATTCGAACTTTCGATTGTTCGAGGCATCAAATGCTCAACAGACGAATTCAATCTGTTAAATTGCAATTTTGCGTTTAAGTTTCCTACAAGAATATCAAGTTTTAACAATAGGTATCTTGTCTTGTTGATTCGTGTACCGGAAAAGCTCCCCCACCTTTCGATATCAAACAACTTATATAGCTCTTCAATATCTAAATAGGTTGATGCTGATTCATCATCATAATCATATTTCAAAACAGGATCTATTATAAGTCTATCAGCAGCTTCTTTTCCGGAGGCTCCCTCAGATACTTCCTTAAATAACTCATCAATTCTTCTTAAAATTATAAAAATACGAGACTGAGAAACTCTCTTCCCCATAAGCCAAGCAGCAGATAGCAAGTTGTCTATCTTCAGCAAAAATTCTATAATCCTGTATTCTCCAAATCTTTCACGATAATGCATCATTGGACTCATGTATTGGCTTCCAAATACTTGAGTGAGTAAGAAGTTTATATTGGCAAAAAACTCAATGGTTTGCTCAGAAGTGATACTTCTATTTGCTATTGCATCAAAGTGGTTGACATATTTGCCCACAAATTCGAATGTACCAACTCCTCTTTCTAATTGTCTTCTTTTGTATAAAAAGTCAAATGCAACTGATAAAGTCTTATTCTCATCACTACGATATTTCATTTTTATGAATACCAATGCCCATAGGAAATCATCGAAACTTCTGAAAGGAGCATTCACATTACTTTCAAAGTCGGACCAATTTGAAGCTAATGTCTTTCGCTGCTTATCGTCAGCGATAACTCGTAAGTTTTGTGCTCTTAATATATCACTTATTTGCAATTGAAGCCCTCGGCTATTTAGGACTGTAAATAGATTATATGCATCATCTAAGTTGTCTGGTGTAGCAAGAAAAAGGGTCAATACATTAGACGATATATATTTCAAAAATTCATTCAGATAGCTTTGAAAGTCATTTACAGTTTTCTTTTTTTCTGCCCACCAAGTATTCATGACAAGAATCGCTTGTGCCATATTGCCTACAGATGTTGAACTGGTTGGAGACTCTGCAATACTTGCTATTGATTCAGTTCTTTGTGTCGCTCCCTCTTTCAAAAGGTATTCTTCTAAAAAAGAATGATCACTCCTGATTTCAAAATCGACTCTATTCCGAGCAGGGATTTCCTCAAATTCGTCTTCCTCTTGTCTTAATCTCTCTTGAACTTTTGCTTTCAGCTTTTTGGTATCAGATATATCTCTAAGTACACCATGAAGAAGATACAAGGTTATGAAACGTTGTTGACCATCTAAAATATCTTGATAGGAATAGCTGATTCGACCTTCCGTTTTACTTTTTGTGTTCCAGATCATACATCCAAGGAAGTATTCTTTTGTTGAATCACTTTCCATTGCACCTGCTAAGTCATCAAGAAGAATAGAAATTTCATCTTTTCCCCAAACATATGGGCGTTGGTACTCAGGAATATTATAAAAAGCATCCTTGTCAAATATGTCTTTGATATATTTTTTTCCAGTATCCAATGTATAGCTGCTCATATTTTTTTTAGAAAAATTTAGTAAAATACTACAAAAAGCATTTATTTACCCTTAAAAGTAGGTATAAATAATTGATCTAATAACGAAATTTAATCATTTGTTTAATTGTATCTAACAATACTGAAAAGTTATTAGGTTTCACATTTCCCAAAGACTAAAAACCTTGAATCTAATGAACTGATAAAATGCACATTAAACCTTACTTCTCAGCCTTCTACTTCTCAGTACTTTCACTTTTACGCGGTAAACCTTGAACTATTTGAAGAGCTTCTTTGAATCCCCATCCTCCCAAAATACCCTACCTTCCACCCCTCAATCAACTCACCCTCAATACCACAACCCATGAACGAAACCAAGCCCCTCCCTCCTGCTCCTTTACCTGCTCCCAGTCCGATGGCGGGACCGAATGAACCGGTGGAATGGCTGTTTGCCTATAAATTCAATGCGGGGTCTTTTCCGGGCTACCTGGATGCGGACTACCAGAAACAAGAAGGCACTGCCGGCCAGCCGGGGCGCTTTGGGGGGACAACGAAGCCCTATCCCCATGGCATGAGCCAGAACTATGTGTTTGCTACGAGCAACGACCCGACCCTGAAACGCGGTGCGGGGGCTTTGGGCAATTCGGAGGTGGATCCGCTTTCGGCTACGTTTGCGCAGGTTTACAATACCAACGGCTACCACTATGTGCTGTGGAACGATCAATTTTACAACAACCCTATGGAAACCCAAGGGGCGCCTTTTGGACACGCCAAAGGCATGGCGGCCTGGAACGACGAGGGCGAAGGGTTTGTGTTGCAGGTGTCCACTCCTTCGTGGCCGGCATCGGGCCATTTTAGCATTTCGCGCAATGCCCTGCATGCTTCCAAGCCAGATTCCAACACCTTGGGCTGTGTGAACGATGACGACATTCAAGTGGCCCAGCATTTCTTTTGCCTCAAAGTGACCAAGGCCGACCTGGTACAGGTCTTGGACGGTTTGTACAACGCCAGTGCGGTGACCAATACCCGCATCCCTGCGCTGTGCCAAAACGGCGGCCCGGCAGACGTGCAAGCTGCCGTAGCCAAATTGGGCACGGTGGTAGAGAGTGCGGAATTGAAAAGCTTTACCCTTTCCACCGGCATTCAATTCATCTCTAAGCCCTCTTACTTGCATGTGCCACCGTGGCAATTGGTGTCTGCCCACCTCGATGCCTTGGACCTTCGGGTGGCGAGCTGGTGGGCTTCCCCGGCCATCTATTCTACTCCGGCTGGGGCGGTTCCCGGATGTTGGGGCCCGAACCTGGGCACGCCGGGCGCGGTAGAGATTGCCCTCACCGGCAGTTGGAAAGGGGTGGAATTCAGTGTGATTGGTGGGGTGTTCGAACACAGCAACCACGCTAAGCTGGGCATTTCAAAAGACCCCAAGCGGCCCATCACCATCTATGGCGATGAAAACCAACAGGGGGCCCTCCGGGTGGGTTATGACAAAACGGGGTATTACGCCGACCACACCCAACAGTGCGACAGCAGCCAAAACGGACGTGGTGGCACTTTCTATGTTTTGGAAAACCAGTACATGTGGCAAAGCCTGACCGAATTGCTGGCCGGTAAATCTGCAGGCGACAGTCCGGCCACCACCGACCTTAAAGGGATCGGTACCAATTAAACGACCTTTTTGTTTCAATTGAAGCCGGTGGGAATTTTCCTGCCGGCTTTTTTATTGGCATTCCAAAAGGAACTTGCTAATCCCTGTCTCTTGCATAAACGGTCTCTCTTAAGCTTAGGCTTCTCATCCCTCAAGCGCTTCGTCCAACTTTTTCTTAGCAAAAAGTTGGGCAAAACCCAAGGCTTAACCGCTTGACTAAGCTCGGCCTTTTCTTTTCGGTTATCAGTCAGTAGTGGTAAAGTAATTGAACCAATAAATTATCGCGTTGGCTTGGTGAATTGATTTCTAAACGGGTCTCCAAGCCCTGCTTTTGAGGCATCTGATTGTAACGAATGTGAGAGGAACAATTGCCTTCCCGATCTTGAACAGGATCAATCCATGAATCCCCTAAACTTGGAGTTAAGTTTGATTGTCCTACAAAGTTCAATCACTCAGGCCAACGACCAGTCAAGCGCTTATGCCAGTCAAACCATCGGAAACGAACTTCAAAGCAATTGAGTGGATGTTGGATATTAGACTTACACTTACACCCAAAGACATGGCTGCAGGGTTTAACCTTTCAAAACTGATGCCTGCTGGCTTTGAGTTATGCTTAAATTGAAATCAATTGGCGTGCAACGGTGTTTCAGGTAGACCATCCTACCCGCCAAATGATATTTGTCTCCCCAAAAATGTTTTTGGGGAGACAAGCGCAGTCAAAAATCTTTGTCTCGTCCTAGAAAAAGTTGACGGTTAATGGACGATAGTCCTGAAATGAGTTTTAAATTTCCAGTACCCTCCGCCTATCGGGCCATGCTCCCCCTGCCTTTCCTACTCTTACTACCAAAACTTCCCTTGGAGTTGTACTTTCACAACCTGAACTGTGATGGTGGGCAGCCAATGATCGGCAGGCCCGGGAGAAGTATGGAGCAAATTAGTTTTACTACTCTTTTTAAGTCTTGTGCCAACTTTTTTTGCTGCTTGGTCTCACCTTGGTGTGCACCCTTCAGATGGCGGCAGCGCAATCGGTGG